>JACCWE010000083.1 GCA_013697785.1 Gemmatimonadaceae bacterium | reverse complement strand
ATCGTATGCTCCTCGCCGAGATCATCGTCGTCGCACTGAGCGCGCTCCGCGTCAACAAGCTGCGTTCGCTGCTCACCATGCTCGGCATCGTCATCGGCGTCGGCGCGGTGATCGCAGTCGTCGCGCTCGGGCGCGGCGCGCAGCAGGCCGTGAACGATCGTATCTCATCGCTCGGCACCACGATGCTCACCGTCGTCCCCGGGCAGGTGTTCACGGGAGGCGTCGCGTCATCGGCCGATCGCGCGAAGCTGTTCGTCGAGGACGCGACGGCGCTGGCGCAGAAGGGGACGTTTTTCGCGGGCGTTGAGCCCGAGATGTCGCGCACGCTGCAGCTGCAGTATCGCAATCGCAACACGAGCACGCGCGTCATCGGCACCACGCCCAACTACCTCGATGTGCGCAAGTTCTCGCTCGCCGCCGGCCGCATGTTCACGGAGGCCGATGACAAGGGCCGCCAGCGGGTGGTCGTGCTCGGGCCCACCACCGCCACCAATCTCGGCGCAGATCCGCCGGAGTCCGCGGTCGGCTCGAGCATTCGCATCGGTGGGATTCAGTTCGAGGTCATCGGCGTGCTCGCGTCGAAGGGCGGCGCCACCGGTTTCAACGATCCCGACGACCAGGTGCTCATTCCGCTCAACACCGGGCGCTTCCGCGTTTTCGACACGAAGAATCTCCAGTCGATCAACGTGCTCGCGAACTCCGAGGCGGAGATTCCGCAGGCGATGACCGAGATCGAGAGCATCATGCGGCGACAGCATCGGTTGCAGAGCGGCAAGGACGACGACTTCGCCATTCGCAACCAGTCGGACTTCCTCAATGCCGCGCAGCAGACGACGCAGGTATTCGGGCTCCTCCTCGCCGGCATCGCGACCGTGAGCCTGCTCGTCGGCGGCATCGGGATCATGAACATCATGCTCGTCTCCGTCACCGAGCGCACGCGCGAGGTCGGAATCCGGAAGGCACTCGGTGCGACGCGCCGCAACATCCTCGCGCAGTTCCTCACCGAGGCGGTCGTACTCTGTGTGCTCGGCGGCATCATCGGGATCGTCGTCGGATCGGGGACTGCGATTGGGATGCGCTACGGGCTGCACTGGAACACGGATGTCTCCCTCGGCGCCGTTGCCGCGGCGTTCTTGTTCTCGGCGCTCGTTGGTGTCGTGTTCGGCGTCTGGCCCGCACGACGCGCCGCGAGTCTCGATCCGATCGTCGCGCTGCGCTACGAGTAGCAGCCGAGCGAGATGCGAGAAGCCGGCCCCGCGCAAATGCGCGAGACCGGCCTCAACATCGTGCGGCTGCGGCTAGTGCTTCTTCTTCGCGCCGCTATCGGTGTATTCGGTGTCCGACTTGTCGAGCTTCTCGTCGATCTTCTGCTCGGCCTTGCCGAAGTTCTTTTGCACATTGCCCTCGGCTTGCTGAGCGCGACCCTTGAGATGCTCGCTGCTGTTGTCGGTTGCATCGCCGAGATCGCCACGAACCTTTCCGACGGTCTCCTTGACGCTGCCCTTGATCTCGTTCGCGAGTCCCTTGTCGGCCATGTCCTTGTTCTTGTCCATCGTACACCTCTGCGGTAAGACGTTGAAGTCCGGCCCGCCACCCTGCCGGCGGACCGTTGCGGATTATAAGGGCAAGCCACATGCCGTATGTTAGCTTCACCTGGAGGGCCGTAACGGCGCTGCTAGCCAACCAGTCAGGGGGTGCGTTGGGGCTCGCGCGGAAAGCCGCCTGTCCGCAACTTTCGGATGCTGGTTGGAGCGCCCGCTACACTACTGCGGGCGCACCGACGGCGCTCGATTCCTCCAACGCTGCTCATGCCTCGATTGTCGCACCTCCGAATCGCACAGCTGAAGGCAACGACGATCGGATGTGCGCTCATGCTCGCTGGAGGATGCGCCAGCGCCAGCGGCGGGGCGCTCAGAAGCGCGGACCGCGAGGACGACTTCGCACAGCAGCGCGTTCTCAAGCGCTTCACCGATGTCGATTTTCAGCTGCAGCTCGCCGGCGAGATGACCGTGCGCAAAGTGCAGTATGCGGGCGACGACGACATGATCATCCCCGCGTACCTCTTCATGCCTCGCGACAGGACGCACAGGCACGCCACGATCGTCATGGTGCACGAGGATCTGCACGGGGACTTCAAGACGCTTTACGTGCCGGAGTTGCGCGCGCTCGTGGGCCGCGGGTACATCGTGATCGCGCCGGAGTATCGCGGAAGCACCGGCTACGGGCGAGACTACTACGACGCCATCGACTACGGCGGCAAGGAAGTCGAAGACGTCATTCAGGCGCACGACTATCTGAGCGCGCTCGTCCCCAATGCGGATCTCGATCGCCTCGGCATCATGGGCTGGAGTCACGGCGGCTTCATTACGCTGCACGCGATCTTCCGTCGCCCCGAGCTGTTCAAGGCCGCCGTCGCCGTCGTTCCAGTGGCGGATCTGGCCGAGCGCATGCGGACGCACCCGCAGAGCTACCACAACCTGTTTGCGGCGCAGAAGGCGTACGGTGCGGACATCTCGAAAAATCCGAAGCCGTATCTCGAGCGCTCGCCGATCACGCACGCGCGCCAGCTCGAGGTGCCATTGCTCGTTCACGCCGCCGATAACGACAGCGATGTATTCATCGCCGAGAACCATCATTTGCGGGACTCGATGACGGTGGCGGGAAAGGACACGGCCGGGCTGTACACGTACAAGGAGTGGCACAATCCACCCGGAGGCCACCAGTTTTCACGGGTGGACACCAAACAGGCGCGCGAGAGCTGGGCGGAGACGCTGGCGTTTCTCGACGCACGGCTGCACCCGGAGCGATAAATCCCTCTCCTTCGTAGCTCCGCGCGCTTCTTGCACACGCGACCGACGTGACCGCCAGCTTCCCGGCTCCGCGCGAGCGTCCGGCCCTCGAGGCAAATCCGTCGGGCAAGCGCCTCGCTGTGCTCTCGCTCACGGCGCTCGGCGTCGTATACGGCGACATCGGAACGAGTCCGCTCTACGCGATGAAGCAGTGCTTTCGCGTCGTCCCCGGCGGTCCCGAAGGAGCGAGCGTCGCGCCGACGCCGGACAATGTCTTCGGCGTGCTGTCGCTGATCGTGTGGGCACTGACGATGATCGTCACCATCAAATACATCTTCTTCATCATGCGTGCGGATAACGATGGAGAAGGCGGGATTCTCGCGCTCCTCGCACTCATCCAGCAGCGACTGCACAAGGACAACGACGCGATGCGCCTCACGGTGCTCGGCGCGCTCGGACTGTTCGGTGCGGCACTGCTCTACGGCGACGGGGTCATCACGCCGGCGGTCTCGGTGCTCGGCGCGGTCGAGGGTATCGACGTCGCGACGCCCGCGCTCAGGCATCTCGTGGTGCCGATCAGCGTGGTCGTCCTCTTCCTGCTCTTTCTCTTCCAGCGCGGGGGCACGACGAAGATCGGTCGGGTGTTCGGTCCGGTGATGCTGCTCTGGTTCGGAACCATTGCGCTGTTCGGCGGACTCGAGATCGCGAAGGAACCGTCGATCCTCAAGGCCGTGAATCCCTGGTACGCCGTTCAGTTCTTCATGAACCACGGCTGGCACGGCATCTTCATTCTCGGCTCCGTCGTGCTCGCGGTGACGGGCGCCGAGGCGCTGTACGCGGACATGGGACACTTCGGCCGGCTGCCGATTCGCCTCGCCTGGGCGGTCTATGTCTTCCCCGCCCTGCTTCTCAACTACTTCGGACAGGGTGCGCTGCTGCTCCGCGACCCCTCCGCGTCGCTCAATCCGTTCTACCTGCTCATTCCGGGCGTGTTGATCTACCCGATGCTCTTTCTGGCGACGGCGGCCGCGGTGATCGCATCGCAGGCGCTGATCTCGGGCGCGTTCTCGCTGACGCACCAGGCGATGCAGCTCGGCTACTCGCCGAGGCTGACGGTGACGCACACGTCGAAGCTCGAGGCGGGGCAGATCTTCATCCCGCAGGTCAATCGCGCGCTGATGGTCGGCAGCATCGCGCTCGTGCTCTTCTTCAGATCGTCGAACGCGCTGGCGTCGGCGTACGGCATCGCGGTCACCGGCACGATGGTGATCACGACGATTCTGTTCACGCAGATCGCGCGCAGGCATTGGGGCTGGTCGCGCTTCAAGGCGATCGTCTTCCTCACCGTGTTCCTGCTGATCGACGGCGCCTTCCTGTTCGCGAACGTGATCAAGATCGAATCGGGCGGCTGGTTCCCGCTCGCGGCGGCATTCGTGGTCTATCTGATGATGACCACGTGGAATCATGGCCGCCGCGCGCTGCACACTTTGCTGCGCGAAGGGAGCCTGCCGATCGGGCTCTTTCTCGACGACGTGAAGCGCCGGCAGCCGCCGCGCGTGCCGGGCACCGCGGTATTCATGACGAGCGACGAGAGCGGCGCGCCGGTGGTGCTCCTGCACCATCTCAAGCACAACAAGGTGCTGCACGACCAGGTCATTCTGCTCTCGGTCATCACCGACGACGTGCCCGAGGTTGCGGCGGGCGAGCGCGTGAATGTGGAGTCGCTCGGCGAGGGATTCTACCGTGTGATCGCGCGCTACGGATTCATGCAGCAGCCCAACGTGCCGTCGATCTTCCCGCAGTGCGCGCCGCTGGGTGTGAAGCTGCGCCCCAACGACACGTCGTACTTCCTGGGGCGTGAGCAGCTGATTCCCACGGGCCGCTCGCAAATGCCGCGCTGGCGCAAGAAGCTGTTCGTGATCATGTCGCGAAATGCGCAGTCTGCGACGCAGTTCTTCGGGCTGCCGCCGAATCGCGTGGTGGAGCTGGGCGCGCAGATCGAGTTCTGATGCGAGCGATTTCGACCGTCGCGCTCGCATTGATCACGCTCGCGGCTGGAACGACGCTGGTGCGTGCGCAGCGAGCGGACAGCTCGATGGCCGGGAGAGATCCGCATGCTGCGCAGCCGGAACGTCCGACGGTCGCGACGCCGGCGAGCACTGTCGCTCCGGGGTGGATCGAGCTCGAGACCGGAGTGGAGCGAGATCGCCTGGATGGTACCCACGCCTTCTTCACCCCGACGTTGCTGAAGGTTGGAGTGGCGGAGGGCATACAGCTCGACCTCATCGGCTCGTTTCAGCATGTCGCGGGAGTGGCGCCAGCGTATTCGGGAGTTGGCGACGCGAGCATCGCGGTCAAATGGCGCGCGCTCGAGAAGGCGCCCGTGCTTGGTGACTTCGCAGTGCAGCCGTCGCTCAAACTTCCGACGGGATCTGCAGCGCACGGCACTGGCACCGGCACGACGGATGTGCAGCTGCTGGTGATCTCGAGCCACGACTGGGGCGACTACGCGCTGGACCTCAACGCGGCGTACACGCGTCGAAGCGGCAACGGAAGCGAGGCGCCGAAGAACTCCACGCTGTGGACGGTGAGCGGTGGCGGGCCGGTGTACCACGCGCTTGGCTGGGTGGCGGAATTCTACGGCTATCCGCGAACCACCGGCCCTGCGGGCGAAGATGGAATCGTCGCCTTTCTGACTGGGCCCACGTTCGCCATCGAGAAGTGGATCGTGCTCGATGCGGGCTTCATCGTTCCGCTCACCGGACCGCAGCCGCACGCGTTGTACGCGGGGCTGACGTGGAACATCGGGAAGCTGTAGGGCTCGAGTTGCGTGCTACGGAGCCGCTGGCTGATAGTCCTTGTCGTCGACGCTGCCGCTGGCGCGGACTTCCTTCTTCGCCGCGGGCGCCCCTAGCGCCGCCGCCAACCCACCCGATCTCAACGTGGCCTTCGTCGGCGACTGGACGGGCCAGCTGGGCGAAGAGCACGACGCCGAGCAGAGCGAGCTGCGCAAGGCGCGTGTTGATTCGTGATTTCGAGAACATCTGGCCACGATGCGCACGAACGAAGCCGATGGAGGGCAGCCGATGGCATTCGTGTTCGCTTTTCGCTCTTCTTCGCGCCCTTCCCTGCTAAATTTCGGGCATGGCAATGACGAACATCGGAACGAACGGGCCGGATCTCGACACGTTCGAGCATCACTGGCAGGATGAGGCGGATGCCGCCTTTCTCTATCGAATACTCGCCAAGGCAGAGCCCGATTCGGCGAAGAGCGACATCTATCTGCGCCTCGCGATCGTCGAGGACCGGCATCTCGAGATCTGGGGGAAGCTACTGACCGACGGCGGGCGCCCGCCCAAGCCTTTCCATCCGAGTGGTCGGGCACGTCTCTTCGCGCTGCTCGGCAAGTGGTTCGGCCCCAAGTTCCTGCTTCCGATGCTCCTCGCCGAGGAGGGGCGCGAGGTACGCGGCTATCTCACGATGCATCGCTCGACTCCCGAGGGAATCGCCGGTCGCGGCGAGTCGCTGCTCCTCGCGCGCGAGAGCGCCGAGCACGCGAGCACGCTCGGCGAGATCTCGGGTAAGGGAATCGAGCCGTGGCACCGCACGGAGAGCGGCGGCTTTCTGCGCAACGTCGTCTACGGCTTTAACGACGGGCTGACGGCGAACTTCGGGCTCGTGGCAGGCATGATCGGCGCAAGCGCGGTCGCGGCGCATCAGACGATCGTACTCGCGGGTGTCGCGGGGCTGATCGCCGATGCACTGTCGATGGGTTCGAGCGGCTACCTCGCCGCCAAGAGCGAGCAGGAGGTCTACGACAACGAGATCTCGATGGAGCGCACCGAGATCGAGCTGATGCCCGAGGTCGAGCGCGACGAGCTCGCGCTCATCTACGAGGCGAAGGGGATGCAGCGCGATGCGGCGTTCGCGCTCGCCACCGAGGTGATGGCCGATCCGCAGCGCATGCTCGAGGAGCAGGTGCAGGAGGAGCTCAAGATCGGCGATGCGCATACGTCGCCAATGCGTGAGGCATGGCTCACGGGCTTCGCGACTGCTGTGGGCGCTCTGATTCCGGTGTTCCCGTTTTTCTTCATGACCGGGACCGCGGCGATGATCACGTCCTTCGCGCTCGCGATGGCGTCCCACTTCCTGGTTGGCGCGGCGCGCTCGGTATTCACCGGACGCAGCGTCTTCCGCTCCGGGCTCGACATGTTCGTGGTCGGGCTCGGCGTCGCGGTCATTGGCTATTACGTGGGCGGCTGGGTGGCGAGTCTCCTGTAATCGCCTCCCGCGTGCTACGTTCTCCGTCCCTGCCGGACGTCCCCGAACCCACGCTTTCAATGAATTGCACCATTCGACGCGTCTCCGTCTTCGCGCTCGCTCTCACATCGGCCTGCGCGAAGCCGGTGGCGGCGCCCGCGCCCGAGGCTTCCGCAAAGGGAGTCCTCATCGTGAACGCGCGAGTGATCGACGGCACGGGAGCGCCGGGCCGAGTCACGAGCGTGCGCGTGATCGGCGACAGGATCGCGGACATCGGCGACTTACGTCAGCGCACCGGCGAGACGCTCGTGGTCGGTACCGGCCTCGTGCTCGCACCTGGCTTCATCGACGACCACAGCCACGCGGACGGAGACTTCTTCAAGCTCCGCGATGCGCTCGCCGACGTGAGCCAGGGGATCACGACGGTCGTGGTCGGGCAGGACGGCGGCTCGCCGTATCCGCTCGCGGACTTCTTCGCGCACGTCGAGCGCGAGCCCTCCGCGATCAACGTCGCGTCGTACGTCGGGCACGGCACCGTGCGCGATCTCGTGCTCGGCAAGGACTACAAGCGAGTCGCGACGCTGGCGGAAGTGCTCAAGATGCAGGCGCTCGTCACACAGGAGATGAACGCGGGCGCGCTCGGGCTCTCGAGCGGGCTCGAATATGATCCGGGGATCTATTCCGATCCGAGCGAAGTGCTCGCGCTGTCGAAAACCGCAGGCTCGATGGGCGGACGATACATCAGCCACCTCCGAAGCGAGGATTTCGCCTTCTGGAAGGCGCTCGACGAGCTGATCACGATCGGGCGCGAGAATCACATGCCGGTGCAGGTGTCGCACATCAAGTTGGCGATGAAGGCATCGTGGGGGCTCGGCGACTCGCTCATCCACGTGCTCGACCGTGCGCGCGAGAGCGGGGTGCAGGTGACGGCCGACATCTACCCGTATACGTACTGGCACTCGGGGATGTCGGTGCTCTTCCCGCATCGCGACTTCGACAATCGCAAGGCGGCGGCGTTCGCGCTCGATCAGGTCGCACCGTCGGAAGGGCTGATTCTCGCGAACTATGGGCCGAAGCCGGAGTACAACGGCAAGACGGTGCACGATGTCGCAAAGCTGATGAACGTCGACGATACGACGGCACTCATCCAGCTGCTGCACGCATCCGAGGAGGCGTCGGCGAAGGGCGACACCGCGCACGAGTCGAACTCGATCATTGCGACGAGTATGGACGACCGCGACGTTGCGAAGCTGATCGCATGGCCGTATGCGGCCTTCTGCACGGACGGCGATCTCGATGGGTCGCACCCGCGCGGCTACGGCAGCTTCCCGCGGATCATGGGCCGATACGTGCGCGATGAGCACGTGATCACGCTCGAGGAGGCGATCCGGAAGGCGACCTCGCTCGCGGCAGCGAACGTCGGCGTCCACGATCGTGGACGGATCACCGTGGGCGCGTACGCCGACCTCGTGCTCTTCGATCCGCAGACGATCGTGGACCGCGCGACGCCGACCGAGCCGCATCTGACGAGCACGGGAATTCGTCGCGTGTGGGTGAATGGCGCTTCGGTGTACGAGGGCGAGCACACCACCGGTGCGCGTCCCGGTCGGGTGATCAAGCGCGTGCTCACGGCGGGAAAGTAGGATGTCGCGCGAGATCGTGCTGACCCCGAACGCGCCTGCACCGCCGGCGACGTTCAGCCAGGCGGTGAAGTCGGCGGGGCTGGTATTCGTGTCGGGGCAGGGCCCCTTCGATCCTGTGACCGGTGATGTCGTAGGCGAAACTATCCAGGAGCAGACCGCTCAATGTCTGCGCAACGTCGCGGCGATTCTCATTGCATCGGGTTCATCGCTCGAGCGGATCGTGAGCGCGACGGTCATCGTCGCCGAGGAGTCCGATTTCGCCGGGATGAACGAGGAGTGGGTAAAGTGGTTTCCCATGAGCCCGCCGGCGCGCCAGGGGGCGAAGCTCCCCGTGCGACCGAAGGGGATGAAGATCTCGATCGCCGCGATCGCCGAGGGCTAACGCCGGTTTCGGCGCTGCCCTCTTTTTACACCACGATGTTGAGAAGCCGGCCGGGGACGAAGATGATCTTCTTCGGCTCGCCGGTGATGAAGCGCGAGATCCCGGCATCCCCGCGCGCGAGCGACATCGCGCGCTCCTGCGTGATGTCGCGCGCGGCTTGGACCTTCCCACGCACCTTCCCGTTCACCTGCACGACGAGCTCGATCTCGTCGACAGTCACCAGGGCCGGATCGTACTTCGGCCAGCGTGACTCGAAGACGCCGCCCTCGTGGCCGAAGAGCTCCCACAGCTCCTCCGCTATGTGCGGCGCGAACGGCGCGACGAGCTGCACCAGCGGCTCGACTTCCGCGCGATGCGCATCGCGCTCCGATGCGCGGAGCACGTTCATGTACTCCATCATCGCGGCGATCGCCGTGTTGTAGCTGAGCTTCGCCGTGTCCTCGCCGACCTTGCGGATCGTCTGCTGCAGCTTGCGCATGACCGCCAGATCGGGCTCGCCGTCCGTGTGCGCGTCGTGCGCCGACTTCCAGAGCCGATCGAGAAAGCGGCGCACACCGGAAATCCCCGCGTCGCGGAAGTCGCCCCCCTCCTCGAAGGGGCCGAGGAACATCAGATAGGTACGGAAGGTGTCGGCCCCCCAACGCTCGATGAACTCGTCCGGGTTCACGACATTTCCCTTCGACTTCGACATCTTCGCGCCATCGCGGATGATCAGCCCGTGCGCGCGAAAGCGGGTGTACGGCTCCTCGAAGGTCAGGTGCCCCATGTCGTGCAGCACCATCGTGATGAAACGCGAGTACAGGAGATGCAGCACGGCGTGCTCGTTGCCACCGATGTACGAATTCACCGGGAGCCACTTCCTGGTGATCGTCTGATCGAAGGGCACCGAGTCGAAGTCCGAGCTCGGGTAGCGCAGAAAGTACCAGGCGCTGTCGAGGAAGGTGTCGGACACGTCGGTCTCGCGGCGCGCGAGCTTCCCGCACTTCGGACACGGCACGCGATACCACTCCTCGTGGCGCGCGAGCGGCGAAATCCCGGTGTCGTCCGGACGGAAGTCCTCGATCTCAGGCAGGATCACCGGCAGCTGATCCTCGGGCACAGGCTGCGCGCCGCAGTCATCGCAATAGATGATCGGAATCGGCGGGCCCCAGTAGCGCTGCCGCGAGATCGTCCAGTCGTGCAAGCGGAAGTTCACGACGGGCTTCGCCGCCGAGAGGCCGACCATCCACTCCGTCACCCGCGACTTCGCCTCCGTCGCCGGCACACCTTCGAACATCCCCGAGTTCACCAGCCGCCCGTCACCCGTGTACGCCTCGGCGAGCGGCGCGTTCGCATTCGAATCATCGGGCGCGACGACGCGGATGATCGGCAGCTCGTACCCCTGCGCGAACGCGAAGTCGCGCTCGTCGTGTCCCGGCACGGCCATGATCGCGCCGGTGCCGTACTCCATCAGTACGTAGTCGGCGACCCAGATCGGAATGCGCTCCCCCGTCGCCGGATTCGTCGCATACGAGCCGGTGAACGCGCCGGTCTTCTTGGCGCTCTCACCCATCTTCCGCGAGACGACGTCCTGCTTCGCAGTGCGCACGCGGTACGCCTCGATCTCCGCGCTCTGCCCGGCGGTGGTGATTGCGGCGACCTGTGGATGCTCGGGCGCGAGCACGAGATACGTCGCACCGAAGATCGTATCCGGGCGCGTGGTGAACACGACCAGCGGCGGCCCGTCGTTGCCCGCGATCGCGAACGATATCTCCGCGCCCTCGGAGCGCCCGATCCAGTTACGCTGCGCGCTCTTCGTCGACTCGGACCAGTCGATCCACTCCAGGTTGTGGAGCAGACGCTCGGCGTAGTCGGTGATGCGGAAGAACCACTGCTCGAGGAAGCGCTGCTCGACGCGCGCGCCGCAGCGCTCGCACAGTCCGTTCTCGACCTGTTCGTTGGCCAGAACGGTCTTGTCGTTCGGGCACCAGTTGACCGCAGCCTTCTTCTTGTAGGCGAGCCCCTTCTTGAAGAGCTGGAGGAAGATCCACTGCGTCCACTTGTAGTACTTCGCGTCCGTCGTCGACAGCTCGTGCTTCCAGTCGACCATGAGCCCGACGCGGCGCAGCTGGCGGCGGAAGTTCCCGATATTCTGGGGGATCAGCCGCATCGGGTGCCCCCCGACCTTCAGGGCGTAGTTCTCCGAGTGGATGCCGAAAGCGTCGAACCCCATCGGCTCGAAGACACTGTTCCCCTGCAGCCGCTGAAATCGTCCATGGATGTCAGCGCCCGCGAACGCAAAGACGTTGCCGACGTGCAGCCCTTCGGCCGACGGATACGGGAACATCATGAGCTGGTAGAACGGGGACGTCGCCGCCTGCAGGTCGGGCTCGTTGGTGCGGCGCTCCTGCCAGCGGCGCTGCCATTTGAGCTCGAGTGCGGTCGGGTCGTAAATGGGTCCCTCATCGGGGACCGGGTGCGAAGTCGACACAGTGTGGTTGAATTGGATGCGCGCTCCCCACGGGAAGCGGCGGGGCAAAAGTGAAATCTAGCGTTCCCCACATGCCGGACAAGCACATTCGGAACCCGCTGCGCAACGCGCCGTGGCGCATCGCGCTGGGCGCGAGCGTTCCCGCGATCGTCGCGATCGCGCTCGTCGCGTGGGCGGGGCGTCTCTGGCTCGACGCGGCGCTATACGAGCTCCCCGTGCAGCACGCCGCGGCCGTCCGTGACGTCACGGTCGCCGCGATCGGCCTGGGCGCCATTGTCGTACTCTCGCTGCTCGTTGCCGCCGCCGCGGTCGCGCGCCAGGCGAGCGATCCGGTGTCGCAGCTGGCGCATGCGGCCGAGCGTGTGGCGGCGGGCGATTTGACTATCGCGTTCAGTTCGGCGGAGGGGAGTGAGCATGTGCATCGCCTGCATTGGGCGCTCGACGAGATGATTGGTGCGCTCCGCCGCCTGGTCCACGCGATGCGGAGCGCCTCCGACGAGACGGCGACGATGTCCGCGCAGATCACGGCTGGTACGGAGCAGCTGTCGGCGACCGCGTCCGAGTTCGCGCGCACGGCGGGAGAGCTCAGCCAGGAAGCGTCGCGAATGTCGTCCGCGATCACGCTCACCGCTGCGGACTCCGACCGGCTGCTGCGCGTCTCGGCGCGCCTCGACGCGGGCGCGCGCGATGGCGTCGTGCGGAACGACTCGCTGGCGGTGCTCGCGCGAAACAGCCGCGCACGGCTCGATGACAGTGCGACCGCGGTGGCGTCACTCGCCGCCGTCGCGGAGTCGAGCGCGACATCGGCGGAAGCGGTGAGTCACGCAGCGCACGAGATCGGATCCTTCGTGACGCTCGTGCGGCGGATAGCGAGGCGCGCCAAGCTGCTCTCGCTCAACGCATCGATGGAGGCGGCGCGCGCGGGGGAGCACGGGCAGGGCTTTGGCGTCGTGGCGTCGGAGCTGCGGTCGCTCGCGATCACTGCGGCGGAGGCGGCCGAGCGGACGGAGACGGCGGTGGCGCTGGTGCTGGAGCGCGTGGAGCAGTCGCGCGAGAGCAGCCGCGAGACCGTGACGACGCTCGGCATCGTGCAGCATGCGCAGCGCGAGGCGCACGGGAGCTTCGGCGGCATCGAGCGCGCGCTCGATGAGAGTGTGGCGTGGCTGCGCTCGATCAGCGAGGCGGCGACGGAGTCGGGGACGCTGCTCGCGAGCAACAATGCGCGGCTGGCCGAGCTGGCCCACGGGACGGAGTCCTTCGCGTCGGCCATGCAGCAGGTGGCCGCGGGATCGCAGGAGCAAAGCGCGGGCGCGCAGGAGATCGCGGCTGCATCCGCGGCGCTCGCGAGCGCGTCAGAGGGGCTGCAGGCGCGCGTGTCGGTTTTTCGCGTGGGCGCGGGCTGATGGCGCGCCCATCGTCGATTCTGCGGTGGCGCGTGCAGGCGGACGAGCACTATCGCGCGATTCGCACGCTCAGAAAGGAGCACGCCAGGCAGGAGCGGCGCATATGGCGCGAGCTGCGACTGCTCGCGCTCGGCGTCTTCGTCTGCATCGCGATCGCGATCATCGCGCGGCGGTGGCGCGAGCTGCATCACGTGCCGATCGCGTATCTGTGGGTGTTCGGCGTGCCGATCGTGGGCGCGGCGATCTTCGCTGCCACGCGGCCGCTGGCGATGAAGAAGGCGGTCGAGCAGCAGCTCGCCGACGATCCGAGCACACAGCAGGAGCGTGCGTACACGCTGGATGAGGCAGGCTTTCGCATCGACGGCGAGAGCTTCCACGTGGAGCTCAACTGGGCGCAGCTGATCGTCGTGCGCGAGACGAGCGAGTTCCTGCTCTTCTTCACGCGCAAGTCGGCGTACTACCTGCCGAAGCGCGCCATACAGTGGCCGGAGAGACTCGAGGGGATTCGCGATCTGCTGGTCGAGTACATCGGCGACCGCGCGGACGTGCGATAGTTCAGTACTAAGGTTTCTTCAACCGGTTGTACTTCGCGAGGATCGCGCGCAGCCGGTCGTGCGGAAGCGCGGTAACGTGAAGATTGTCCGCGCCATCCATCGTGCGCGCCGCGACGAGCGCATTGACGATCGCCTCCTCCACGCACTGCGCCGTCGCCTCGAACAGCGGCGAGATCAGGTCGTTGGCGAGCATCGTCACCGTCGCGAGCGAATCGGGGCGGAAGGAGTTGTTGGCAGTCGAAAAGGCTACGAAGATGTCGCCCGAGGTGTTGGCACCGATGCCTCCGTTCCGGCCGATTCCGAGTGATGCGCGCTTGGCGATGCGCTTGAGCTGGTGAGGCAGGAGCGGCGCATCGGTGGCGACGACGATGATGATCGACCCCTGGTCCTTCGTCGCGCCGCGCGGATGGTCACAGCGTCCCCAGCGCTCGCCGCCGGGAAGCGAGTCGTGCGTGTCGTAGCATGGAAGGAGGTCGGCAATCTCCTGCCCCACCGGCGTGCCTGCGATGTGCAGCAGACGGCGCATGCCATAGTTGCACTGGACGAGCACGCCCACGGTGTAGCCTCCATCCGCGGCTGTGAGCTTGCGCGACGCAGTGCCCGTACCGCCTTTGAACTCGCCGCAGATCATCCCCGTGCCGCCGCCGACGTTTCCTTCCGGAACGGGTCCACCGCGCGCGCCATCCAGTGCAGCGAAAACGTGCTCCTTCGTGACGTGGAAGCCCGCAACGTCATTGAGCGAGTTGTCGAGCGTCTCGCCCACCACCGGCAGCTCATAGTCATAGTTGCGGCCGTGCGTGATCGACCATTCCAGCGTCGCGTCGCGCACGGTTCCGACGCTGAAGGTGTTGGTGATGAGCACCGGCCCTTCGAGCATGCCGGACTCCTCGATCCAGGTAGTGCCGGTCATTTCGCCGTTGCCGTTGAGCGTGAACCAGCCGGCGAACACCGTGTCGCCGCGCAGATGTCCGCGGGGCATGATCGCCGTGACTCCCGTGCGCACGGGCCCCTTCCCGACCACGCGTTTCCCGCTCCCGCTGATGAGCGTGACCTCGCCGACCTCGACACCGGCGACGTCGGTGATCGCGTTGTAGGTGCCCGGCGTGCCGTCGAAGGGAACGCCGAGGTCGCGGGCGCGGGGTTGTGACTGGGCGAGAAGCGAGGCAGCGCAGGCATTGGCGATGACGATGGCGCGGCTCAGACAACGCAGCATTCGGGAATCCGGAAAAGGGTGGTGAGCGAAGCTACCCCTTCCGGACGCGACTCCTCAAGCCTCCAGCTCCCCCAGGGCATAATCCAGCGCGCCGAGCAGCGCCCGCACCTCGCGCACCGTGTGATCGCCCATGTGCCCGATGCGCATCGTGCTTGCCGCGAGTGCACCGTACCCGGCCCCTATCTCGAAGCCGCGCGCGCGCAGCAGATGCACGAGACGCACGGCGTCTCCTTTTATAGTGAGGCACGTGACCGTCGGAGCGCGAAGCTCTTCGCTCGCGAGAATCCCCACACCCCGTCCGCGCCTCGCCGCCTCGCTCACCCATTCGTGCACCGCGCCCGCCATCGCCGCGTGTCGCGCGTATCTCGTCACGAGCCCCTCGCGCCCAATCGCCGCGAGCTGCGCATCCAGTGCATAGAGCTGCGGGATCGCCGGCGTCCCCGCCGTCTCGCCCTGTCGCCAGTACTCATCCATCCGCACGACATCGAGATAGACACCGCGATACGGGAGCGTGACCGCCCGTGCCATCGCGCGCTCCGAGCACGCGATGAACGACAGCCCGGGTGGCAGCGCGAGCGCCTTCTGCGACGCCGAGAGCACGACGTCCATCCCCGCGCCATCCATCGCGACCTCGACGCCGCCAACCGACGACACCGCGTCCACGAGCAGCATCACATCGTCGTGCGCCGCCACCACCCGTCCGTACGCCCCGATATCCGCGATCACGCCCGTTGTCGTCTCGACATGCACCGCCGTCACGGCGTCGTACGCGCCGTGCTCGAGCGCATCGGCCAGTGCCTCCGCGCTCACCGTCTTCCCAGCAGGCGCCACGAGCCTCGTCACACTCCGCTCGCACGACTCGGCGATGCGCGCGAACCGCTCCCCGAACGCGCCCGACACCAGCGCCAGCACTCGCTCGCGACTCCCGCATCGAATGGCCGACTCCATCATCCCCGTCGCCGCACCGGACGCCACATACACCGGCCGACGCGTCCCGAACAGCGACGGCAGCGTCACGTACACACGCGCAAGCAGCTCGCGCATCTCCGCGCTCCGATGCGCGATCATCGGCCTCACCATCTCGCGGAGAATCGCCGGGCGCACCGCCGTGGGTCCGGGGACGAAGAAGCGCGCGCCTACACGATCCGTCCGCACACCACGTCGTCGGTCGTCACGATGCGCACATCCTGCTTCTTCCAACCGCTCACGAGCCCGTCAACCGACTCGGGCACGATCGGCTTGGTCGCGTCGAGCACCAGATGGATCGTCGGAATTCCGATGTCGATCAGGCCGTCGATTGCGTACTTCACGCAGTAGTCGAGCGTCACTCCGTAGATCACGATCTCGGTCGGATCCCACGCCTCGATCACCGACCCGGTGTTCGGATTCGAGAACACGTCGAATCGATGTTTCCGAATCAGCACGTCGCCCTCGTGCGATGACAATTGCCGCACCAGTGTCTCGTGCGGAATCGCGACGGGCTCGATCACCATCGGCGACTCGAGCGTCGTTTCGGGAATCTTCTCGGCCCCGTGCGTGCCGCGTATGCAGTGCGGTGGGAACGTCTCCGTGTAATCCGGCGTCCCCGAAAGCTCGGCGTGTTCGAGCTCGTGATCGTCGGACGATGCCACGATCTGGATACCGTGCGCGTGCGCGTACTTCGTGAGCTGCTCGAGCTTTGGCTTGACGAGCTCCGCGCCCTTCACGTAGAGCGTCCCGTCGGGATCCATGAAGTCGTGCTGCGTGTCGACATCCCAGAAAATCACCGGACGCTTCATCTCACTGCTCCGCCGTAGTCACATCGTGTACGAGCCATAGCGCGCGCCGGGCGAGCTGCTCTTTCGTCGCATCGGGCGCCGGCGCGACCGTGTATTTCCGGCTCGCACTGTCGCCGCTCGCCGTCAGCGACAGTCCAATCTTCGCGAGCGACTCCGCAAACGGAAGCTCCTCTGTTCCGCCCACGAAACGCGTGAACCAGTCGTGCATGTCCACCCCGGCGGCATCGCTCACCGCGCGCTCCACGTCCAGCTCCGTATAGCCGCGCCCCTGCAGATAGTAGCTCGCCTTCGGTGCGTCCCAGCTTCGCTTCTTGAGAGAGCGCAGGGCATCGTCGAGCGATCGCCCGCCGTTGGTGCGACTCCGGATCTCGATGTCGAGCAGCAATGCGAGCCCCTCGCCCTTCGTGTAGTACGAAATAAAGTTCGACGGCGCATCCACCGCCATCGGCTGCGCCCCGCCATCGAAGAACGGCGCATGCATCGATGCCTCCCGCGCCGACATCCACCTCCGCGCCGGCCGTGTCAGGTCGTAGGTGATGTCCTCACCGAGCGTCACGTACAGCTGCGCGGGGCGCGTGATCCCCGCTCGCTGCAGCGAGATGATCCCATAGTACTCCGTCCATCCCTCGGCCACCCACAGGCTCGGCTCGTACCGCTCGGATGTGTAGTCGAATGGACCGAGCAGGTAGGGGCGAATGCGCTTCACGTTCCATACGTGGAAGTACTCGTGCGATGCGTAGCCGAGGTAGTCGTCGACGGCCGCGGTATCGGTGAGCACGTGCGGATCGATGATCTGCGTCGAATACAGATGCTCCATGCCGTCGCTTCCCTTGTAGCCCGCGTTTCCCACGAAGGTGTACATGGCGAGCGGCGGCGGTCCGAGCACGGCGTTCTCCTGCTTTACGATCCGCTCGACGCCGCGCACGAAGCGCATCCGGAGCGCCGAGTCGAGCACGCCGTTGTGGTGAAGCATCACGCGATAGAGCCGCCCGTCGACGTTGAACGAGTCGAGCGAGATCGAAGGCGCGACTTCGGTTGGCGTGTCGATCAGCTCATCGTAATTCGGAAAATCGAACTCGCGCTGCGCAAAGTTTTCGGCCTGGCTGTTCATCACCTTCCATCCGGCCGGCGGCTCTACCGTGAGATGCACGAGGTCCTGCTTGTGCCCTGTCACGTAGACGAAGAGCGACGCGCCGTTCCAGTTGGCGTGCGCGCTGTCGAGAACACTGAAGGTGCCGGAGAGCGTGTTCGCGAAGACGCGATACTTGATGATTGCGCTGGAGCTTTCGCGCGTGCGAAGCCGCCAGAGCGATCCGTTTACTTCTTCCTTCGCCAGCGGCTTCCCCTCACCGGTGGTGACGACCATGTCCTGGAGATTCCGCGCGAAGTCCATGCGCGCATATCGCCCTGGCGACCACACAGGGAGCTGCAGGTCGAGCGAATCGGACTTGATCCCGACGATCCTGAGCTCGATGTCGAAGTAGTGTGAAGCGGGATCCGGCATCGCAATGTGGTAGGCGATGCCAAGCGCGTGATGCGCTCGCTTCGCCTGCGCGGCGCCGGAAATCGGCAGTACGGCCGCGAGGCTGGCAGCGAGCGCGACGTATCGAGCGAGACGCGGTGAGTCCGGCACGAACAGCTCCAGGATCAGGGTTGACGGCCCGCAAAAGCTAGCGACGCGTCCTTCCCTGCGGCAGAACGCAAAACGGCGCGGACAGTGTGGCGTCCGCGCCGTTCTGCACTCTTGAAAGCCGGGCGCGAGTGCGCCCTCTATTTGCCTACGGCTGCTTTCCGATCTCCACGCGCCGGTTGAGCGCGCGCCCTGCCGGAGTGGAATTCGGCGCAACAGGGTCTGCTTCGCCCTTGCTGTCCGCTGCCATCCGCGAGGCATCGACACCGTGCGCAGCCAGATACGACTGCACGCTCTGCGCGCGCGCCATGCCGAGCTTCATGTTGTACTCATCCGTTCCAACGCTGTCCGTGTAGCCCGTAATCGAGATGTTCACCGAGCGCGCAGCCGGACGGTTGAGCTCATGCGCGAGCGAGTCGAGCGTCGCACGTGCACGCGGACGGAGCACCGACTTGCCGACGTCGAAGTTCGCGTCGCGCAGCACGAGGATCACGTCGCGTCCTTTCACCGTCTTCGTGACCGTATCGCTCACCGTCGTCTGCGTGTGCGTCGAGATCTGCACCGTATCCACCTTCACCAGCGTGTCGATCATGCGTACGCGGATGGTGTCGTGCTGCACCATAGGCGGCGACATAACCATTGCGGGCGCGGACTTCTTCGCCCCCGGATAGAACGACACGCCGCTGAAGGCGCCCCACGACGGGCGATGTCCGCTGATCTGCGCATTCGCTTCTGTCCGCATCGCTGCCCAGTTCGCGAGCTTCAGCCGGAAGCCGACTCCCGTGTGCCCGGTCCAGAATTTCAGATTGTGCGTGCCTGGAACGACCGGCGCTTCGAAGTGGAAGCTCTCGTGGCCGCCGCCGAGCACGACGTACGGGCTGAAGCGATTGCCGGGGATCTGCAGCTGAAGCGCGAGCGTCGGCAGCAGCTCGTTCGCTTGACCCTGCGATACGGTGTTCAGTTGGGGGATCCACGCGCCGACGAACTCCGCGTTCAGCGAAATCACGTTCGTGAAGCGATAGCCGACGCCGACCGTTCCACCACCGCCCCACTCGTGCCTGGCGGCGAGATCGTACGTGAGCTTGCGGCCGGTCGGATAGAGCCCGAATTCCCAGTGTCCCGTGGAATCGGTGGAGCCCTGAGCGGCCAGTGGTGCGGCTACGAGCGCCAGGATGGCCCCGGCGAACATGATACTGCGCATACAACCTCGTCGACGTTGGGAGATGCACGCACGGGCGTGCAGCGGCGACCGGTGGATGCACCCGTCGCCATCTCCTAGACGCGCAGGATGTATGCTACGATACAAGGAATTCGGGCAATTCGGAGGGCTCACGCAATAATAGTTTCCATTCGCTATTAAATCTCGCTAATGTTCTTCGCCTTCTTCCGCTCCCGCCACTTCGCGAGCGCCGAAAGCGCCGCGACCCCGTAGGCCTTGAGCGCCACGATCACGCCGATCCCCACGACCGCCACCGTCGTGTATATGCGCCAGATGAGCAGCAGCTGCCGGTGGTGGTCGCCGAGATTCCCCACGGCGCCGCCGACGAAGCCGAGATCGATCACTCCCGCCCCCGACGGCGTCGGCACCAGAATTTGCGCATAGAGTAGCGCGAATGACCCGAAGGTGAGTGGCCCCATCGGCGGCGGAAACGGCAGCGTCAGCGCGAGCACAGGAAGAATCGCCACGCGCGCAGCAAGCCCGAGCAGCGTGAGCGGCACGCTTGCCAGGAGCGGCCACGCCGGCATACGCCGCGCGTACGCCCACGCCCGCCGCGTGCTGCGCCGCACCGTGTGCGACGTCTTCGGCATCGCGCGCCGAAGGAAGATCCACCCCACGATCCCCATGACCACCAGCAGCACGATCACCGGCCATGTGCGATGCACCGTCGCCGCCAGCATCGGTGACGCCGAGCGCCACCACCTCGGCGCGTAAATCAGCGCGAGCCACCCCGCTGCCGCTGCCGTCACCGGCGCCGTGACGAGTAGCTCGTAAGTGACGGCGACGAACGCCGCCGTCACCGGCACTCCAGCGAACGCCGCGGCCGCCAAGCGCGTTGGCTCGGCGCCGATGCGATTCGGCGTGATCGCCGCCGCCGCATCGGCGACGGTCGTCATCACGAATGAATCGCGAAAGGATACCGGCGTGCGAAGCCCTGCGAGAATCCACTGAAAGCGCAGCGCTCGTGTCACCAGATCGATCACGACCAGCAGCGAGCAGATGAGGTGCGCTTCGAGGATGGACATTCGTCGGACAATACCTCTCCAACGCCGGTTGCCGCCAGTGAGCCGTGGCCGATACCTTCCATGACCGATGGCCATTCCCCGCCGGACCCGACTCGATCCCACCGTCTTCCATCTCCCCGTCGAGCGGATGCGAGAGGGCTATTACTCCGACAAATACTTCGTTCGCGCGCGCGAGATTCTCCTCGCCGATCGCCACGAAGCCAGCGTCACGATGCAGGTCTTCGGCAAGGCCCAGGCGTACTTGGGAGGGATGGACGAGGCGATCGCCATTCTCAAACTCTGTTCCGACGACTGGAGCGCGCTCACCGTCCGCGCCCTCTATGATGGTGAGCGCATCGAGCCCTGGGAGACGGTGATGACGATCGAGGGCCCCTACGAGATGTTCGCCCATCTCGAGACGCTCTACCTCGGCGTTCTCGCGCGCCGCACGCGCGTCGGCACCAATACACGCGCCGTCGTCGACGCCGCGCATCCGAAGACGGTGATGTTCTTTCCCGCCCGCCACGATCACTGGCTCGTACAGACCGGCGACGGCTACGCCGCGCACATCGCGGGCGCCATCGGCGTCTCGACGGATGCGCAGGCGAGTTGGTGGGGCTCGACCGGAATCGGCACCGTCCCACACGCGCTCATTGCCGCCTACGACGGCGACACCGTGCTCGCCACGAAGAAGTTCGCCGAGTACATCGACCCGTCGGTGCAGATCATCACGTTGGTTGATTATGAGAACGATTGCGTGCGCACGGCTCTCGAGGTCGCCCGCGCGATGGCCGGCCGCCTCTGGGCCGTGCGCCTCGACACCTCGGAGAATCTGGTCGACATGTCGATCATTCCGCAGATGGGGAGCTTTCGCCCCACGGGCGTCAATCCGCAACTCGTGAGGAACGTGCGACACGCGCTCGATGGGGCCGGCTTCCCCGCTATTCAGATCATGGCGTCCGGAGGCTTCACGGTCGAGAAGATCCGCGCATTCGAGGAGGCTGGCGTGCCCGTCGACTCCTATGGCATCGGCTCGTCGCTCTTCTCCGGACGCTTCGACTTCACCGCTGACATCGTCTCGCTCAATGGTGCGCCGCAGTCCAAAGCGGGGCGCCGCGCTCTGCCGAATCCGCGTCTCGAACTCGTGGAATAGCCTCGTACCGACATGCTTTTTGCTTGAAATGCGCCTCGAACAGGCATACTTTCACTTGTCGCTCATCAGGTGCGCTCTTTTGGCGCCCGCCCATTGTCATAGCAAGGATTCGGGATGACCCGTGATCTCCGCATGCGCTGGCTGACGCCGGCACTCGCGCTGCTACTTGTCTTATCGCTCTCGGCCTGCACCTCCTTCACGCCGAACAGCATCTTCGGCGCCCATTCGCAGTTCGGGCACATAGTCGATAGCCTCACACGAAAGCTCGTCGTCCTCGGCGCGATCGTCTTCGTGCTCGTCGAGACGCTCATCGTCTTCATTCTCGTGAAGTTCCGCGAGCGGGATGGCAATCGCGAGGCGAAGCAGTTCCACGGAAATGCGACGCTCGAGATCGGATGGACGCTGGTCCCCGCGATCATTCTCGCCTTCATCGCCGTTCCGACCATCAAGACCATCTTCGAGACGGAGGCGAAGGCGCCCCCGAGTGCGTTGCAGGTCGAGGTCATCGGGCACCAGTGGTGGTGGGAGTTCCGCTACCCGCAGTACGGCATCACGACGGCGAACGAGCTCTATCTGCCCGTTGGCCGCACCGCGAACTTTGCGCTCACCACGAAGGATGTGCTGCACTCCTTCTGGATTCCGCAGCTCGATGGAAAGCGCGATCTGATCTCGAACCACACGAATTACATCTGGTTCACGCCGGATTCGGCGTTCGCGTGGAACGGCTTCTGTGCGGAGTACTGCGGGACGTCGCACGCGAACATGCGCTTCAAGGTCTTCACGGTCGCGCCCGCGGAGTTCGACGCGTGGGCGGCACACCAGAAGACCAACGCGGTGGGCTCGGCACCACCGGCGCCCGCGCCCGGTGCGGCCACCGACAGCGCCAAGGGAACGCCGCCGGTCACGAAGATCGCGACCGCCGTCGGGACGACGACCCCGGCGGGCGAGGTCGCGCCTCCCCCCGTTGCGACGCCCGTGATGAACGTGTCGGACACCGTGTCGGCGACGTTTCCGCGCAACAAGCTCCCCGAGTGGGTGATCCCGAAGACGCCGACGCCAGCGGCGCTGACCTTCGACGCATCGGCAACGGGCGACGCGACGCGCGGCATGACGCTCTTCCGCACCGCACCCTGCATCGCGTGCCACGCGATCCGCGGCGTGCCCACTGCGCAGGGGATCGTCGGACCGAATCTGACGCACGTCGGCGGCCGCACCACGATCGCCGGCGGAATCTACCCGAACGACCTCCACCATCTCGAGCTCTGGATCAAGAATGCGCCGGCGATGAAGCCGGGCAGCCTGATGCCGCTGTTCGGGAAGGCTGAAAAGGGCGCTACCCCGGGGGTTTATACAGACCAGCAGATCGCGGATCTCGCCGCGTATCTCTCGTCCCTGAAGTAATTGGAGATCGACATGGCCACGACGGTTTCACTGCCTCCTACTCCATATACGGCGACAACGCACAAATACGAGTCCGGGCTCTGGAGCTGGCTCTCGACCACCGACCATAAGCGCGTCGGCCAGCTCTACCTCTACACTTCGCTCTTCTGGTTCCTGGTCGGCGGACTCGAAGCGGGGATGATCCGCACTCAGCTCTATGGGCCGAACGGTCACTTCGTCTCGGCGACGACGTACAACGAGCTGTTCACGATGCACGGCACGACGATGATCTTCCTCGTCATCATGCCGCTGTCCGCCGCCTTCTTCAATTTTCTGATTCCGCTGCAGATCGGCGCGCGGGATGTCGCCTTCCCGAGGCTCAACGCCTTCAGCTACTGGGTCTTCCTCTTCGGCGGACTGTTCATTAACGCGTCGTGGTTCTTCCACGCCGCCCCGAACGCCGGCTGGTTCGGCTATGCGCCGCTCACCACCCGCCCGTACTCGCCCGGTCTCAACATCGACTTCTGGGTAATCGGCCTTCAGATCCTCGGCATCTCGTCCCTCGCGGCCGGCTTCAACTTCATTACGACCATCATCAACATGCGCGCGCCAGGCATGCACTTCATGCGCATGCCGGTCTTTACGTGGATGGCGTTCATCACGCAGTTCCTGATCGTCCTGGCGTTCCCGATCATCACGGTCGCGCTGACCTTCCTCATGCTCGACCGCTTCTTCGGCACCAACTTCTACGAAGTCTCGGCCGGCGCGGATCCGCTGCTCTGGCAACACCTTTTCTGGCTCTTCGGACACCCCGAGGTCTACATCCTCATCCTGCCGGCCTTCGGTCTCGTCTCCGAAGTGATCCCGGTATTCTCGCGCAAGCCGCTCTTCGGATACCCGGTGATGATCTATTCCGGCATCCTCATCGCCTTCCTCGGCTTCGGCGTGTGGGCGCACCACATGTTCGCCGTGGGCATGGGCCCGATCGCCGATTCGTTCTTCAGTATCACCACTATGCTAATCGCGATTCCGACAGGGGTGAAGATCTTCAACTGGCTGGGCACGATGTGGGGCGGCTCGCTCCGTTTTACCACCGCCATGAAGTTCGCCATCGGCCTCGTTGCGCTCTTCACGATCGGCGGCATCTCCGGCGTCATGCACGCGTCGCCCCCGTCGGATCTGCAGCAGACCGACAGCTACTTCATCGTCGCGCACTTCCATTACGTGCTCTTCGGCGGCTCTATGATGGGGCTCTTCGCCGGCCTGTACTTCTTCTATCCGAAGATCACCGGCCGCCTGATGGGCGAGAAGGCCGGCAGCTGGCACTTCTGGCTGACCGCGATCGGCATGAACCTGACCTTCTTCCCGATGCACTTCCTCGGGCTCCACGGCATGCCGCGGCGCATCTCGACCTACGACGCGGGACAGGGGTGGGAGCAGGACAATCATCTCGCGAGCTACGGCGCGATTCTGATCGTCATCGGAACCTGCTTCTTCGTCTACAACTGGTTCAGGAGCATGAAGACGGGGAAGGTTGCGGGCAACGATCCGTGGGGTGGAGCGACGCTCGAGTGGATGATCCCGTCGCCGCCGCCGGATTACAACTTCGCCACGATTCCCAACGTCACGTCGCGCTATCCGCTGTGGGACCGCAAGTCGCCGCGGCTAACGGCCGAGGTGCCGCACGGCTCTGCGGCCGAGACGAAGATCGATGTCGAGGTGGCCGGACAGAAAACGGGTACCCTCCCCGCGCCTTCTGATACGACCGGAAACGCGGCGTCCCCGCAGCCGGTCACTAGCTCCGCGAAGCAGCTGGGCATCGTGATGCCAACGCCGACGATCCGCCCGCTCTTGGCGGCGCTGTCACTCGGCAGCGTGTTCATCGGCCTCATCATGCACAAGAATCTCCCGATCATGTTCCTCGCAGCGATCTGCTTCATGCTGTCGCTGTACAGCTGGCTTCTGACGCCGCTCGAGCCCGAGCACCACTAGCTCCGCATCCCACTGTCGCAGCCCTGACGCTTTCGGAGATCGCTTTGGCTACCGCCGCTATCGAATCACACGACCCGCACGCTGGTGCGCACCCGGCCACCAGCACGGGGCTCAACAATACGAAGATCGCCATCTGGGCCTTCATCGGCTCCGAGTGTTTCTTTTTCGCGTCGCTGATCTCGACGTACCTGATCTACAAGGGACGCTCGCTCGTCGGGCCGTTCCCGCACGAAGCGTGGACCGATCCGTCGACGCACCAGGTTTTCAAGGCGATCCTGAACATCCCGATCACGTCGGTCTCGACCTTCGTGCTCCTCATGTCCTCGCTGGCGATGGTGCTCGCGCATTCGGCCGTCGTGCGTGGCGATCGCAAGTCGTCGAAGATCTGGCTCGCATCCACGGCCTTGCTCGGCGCGACATTCCTCGGCTTCCAGGCGTACGAGTTCACGTCGTTCGTGCACGAGGGGCTGACGATCCACACCAATCTGTTCGGGTCGTCGTTTTTCATTCTCACCGGCTTCCACGGCGCACACGTGACCGCCGGTGTGATCTGGCTGCTGACGCTCCTGTTCATCGACATCAAGCGCGGGCTGACGCCGGACGAGGCGATCAACGTCGACGTGTGCGCCTTGTACTGGCACTTCGTTGATGTCGTCTGGATCGCGATCTTCACGCTCGTCTACCTCATCAAGTAAACCGGGGACACTAGATGGCCGCCGATCATTCGCACTCGAGCGTGTCGCACGACGCACATGGCGACGCTGCCGCGCACGAGCACACGCACCCGGACTGGGGCACGTACAAGTGGGTCGCGCTGATCCTGACGCTCATCACCGCGCTCGAAGTGTGGATTTACTACCTCCCGTCGTTCACCGCGACGAGGCTGTTCGTCCCCACGCTGCTCGCGCTCTCGGCGATCAAGTTTGCGATCGTCGTGATGTTCTACATGCACCTGAAGTACGACGCGAAGCTCTTCCGCGCGCTCTTCATCGGGCCGCTCCTGATAGCCTCGTTCATCATCGTCGGTCTCCTCTTTCTCTTCAACCACATCAAGATCCAATTCTGATGTCGCTCCGGTGACAGTGCCTCACACTCGCGAGCGACTTCTGTCGCTCGACGTGTTTCGGGGGATCACCGTCGCCGGTATGCTCCTCGTGAACAATCCGGGGAGCTGGGCTTCGATCTACGAGCCGCTCGAGCACGCGCCGTGGTTCGGCTGGACGCCCACCGATCTCATCTTCCCTTTTTTTCTCTTCATCGTCGGCGTCACCACTTACCTCTCGCGCGAGTCGCGCCGTGCGCGCGGTGAGAGCGACGGTGCCATCATGCGACAAACGGCCCGGCGAGCGCTCACGATCGTGGGCGTCGGGCTGCTGATGACCGGCTTTCCGTATCATCAGCTCTTTCTGCATCTCCCGGGCGGCGCGGTCTTCGACTCCACCACCGTGCCACTCGACATCTCGCACTGGCGCGTGACCGGGGTGCTGCAACGGATCGGGGTGTGCTATCTGTTCGGCGCGCTGCTCACTCGCCGCGCGAACGTGAAGCATCAGCTCCGGATCGTCGCGCTGCTGCTCGTTGGCTACTGGCTCGCGCTCACGCTGATCCCGGTGCCGGGGCACGGAATGGGCGCGCTCCTGCTGAGCGACCCCGGCGGATCACTGGCCGCGTGGGTCGATCGAACGGTCATCGGACCCAATCACATGTGGATCGGCGGCGGCGGCATCTGGGATCCCGAAGGGATTCTCTCGACGATTCCCGCAGTCGGCACGACGATGCTCGGCGTGCTCGCGGGCCGCTGGATCTCCGAGCCGCGCGCGCTCCAGGAGCGGCTCGCGACCCTGTTCGCCGTTGGCTCGCTCGGGATGGTCGCGGGGCTCGTCTGGGCATGGTCGTTTCCGATCGGAAAGAATCTCTGGACGAGCTCCTACGTGCTCTTCACGGCCGGAATGGCATGCGTCGCGATCGCGACCTGCGCGTGGCTCGTCGACGTGCGAGGGTGGCGCGCGTGGACGAAGCCGTTCATTCCGTTCGGGATGAACCCCATCGTGGCCTTCGTGGCGTCGGGTGTGCTCTCCCGCTTCATCTACACGCTGGTGAAGGTGCCGCGAAACGGCGTCCTGGTGTCGATCCAGAGCGCGTTTTACGAATCGGCGCTAGCCCCGCTCTTCTCCGATTCGCGCGACTCGAGCCTCCTTTTCGCGATCCTCTACGTCGCGGTCTTCTACGCCGGCCTGCACCTCATGCACCGGCGCGGAATCATCGTCAAAGTCTGAGGGTACGGAGGGCTCCGGTTACGTCGCGCAAATTTGTGACGGAGCCGCCTTCCGGCTCGTAGTGACAGGGTTGACGTGCGCGTGCTGACGCATGAGTTTCCACCGCCCGGGTCATACTAGCTTTCGCTATCCTAACATCATGCCGGCGTTGCACTTGTCATCAATTCTCCGCGCCACCACGATCAGAGTAATACTCCGCGGCGCCCTATTGGCGCTGCCGCTCACTGCTGTGCTCGCTACGCCATCCGAAAGCGTCGCTGCCGCACCGGCCTCGTTGAGCGTGCCTTCGCTCCGCCAGCCCACCGACGACACCAAACACCGCCCCCGCCGGCGCGCCCGCCGCGAGACGAGAGCGGTCGCCGCGATTCATTTCGAGTCGCCCGCCAGTGAGCTCGAGCTCGTCAGCGATCTGCACCAGCTCATGATGAGTCGCGTCCGCAACGGCACCTGGGGCGTCGTCGTGCTCTCGCTTTCGCGCAACGACACGCTCTACACGGTCAATCCCGACGAGCCGCTGCAGCCCGCGTCGAACATGAAGCTGTTTACGACGGCCCTCGCCCTCGACCAGTTCGGCGCCGCACACCAGTTCAGCACCGACGTCCTCCGCGACGGCACACTCGGCGCCGACGGCACGCTGCGCGGCAATCTCATCATTCGCGGCGATGGCGATCCCGCGCTGTCGAAGCGCTTCATCACAGGCAACGGCGGCGCGATGGATGCGCTCGCCCAACTCGTCTCCAACGCCGGCGTGAAGCGAGTCACCGGCACGCTGATCGCAGACGCGAGTGCCTTCGACACGCAGCGCATCCCCGAGGGATGGCAAACGCGATACCTGCAGTCCGGCTACGCGGCACGCATCTCCGCGCTTTCGCTGAACGAGAATCTCGTGATCGTGCGCGTGAAGCCGGGGAGCGGCAAAACCGGCGCGACGGTGACGCTCGATCCGGCGACGACGCTTCCCGTCGCCTCGACCGTGCGTACCGTTGCCGGCAACGGCGCGCGCATCAGCGCGCACACGACGGCCGCAGGCGTGATTCAGGTGTCGGGAACGATCGGCGCGAAAGCCGGCGAGCGAGGCTACCAGCTCGTCGTCGAAGATCCGACGGCCTTCTGCGCCGGCGCGTTCCGCCGCGCGCTACAGGCGCGCGGTGTCACGATCGACGGTACGACTGCGTTCGCCGCGACGCCTTCGAGCGCGGTGAAGGTGACGGGACTCAACTCGCCGTCGATCGGACAGATGCTCGACGTGATGAACGGCGAGAGCATCAACCACTACGCCGAGCTGCTCTTCCGTGATGCGGGGCGCAACGCGTCACCGAACTCGGTGGGCTCGGTCGAGAGCGCGAACAAGCTGCTGCAGAGCTTCATGACGACGAAGGTCGGCGCCGCACCGGGCGCGGTGTTCGCCGCCGACGGCAGCGGACTCTCCGTGCTCGACAAGATCACTCCGCGCGCACTCGTGCAGCTGCTCTCGTATGCGAACAAGGCGCCCTGGAAGGACGCGTTCCACACCTCGCTGCCGATCGCCGGACAGTCGGAGCTCCTCCGCCATCGCATGCGCGCCACGCCTGCGCAGGGAAATCTCCACGCCAAAACGGGGACGACGAACAGCGTCATTTCGCTCGGCGGCTACGTCACCGCGAAAAACGGCGAGATGCTCGCCTTCGCCTTCATCTACAACGGCGTCGACCGCTGGAATGCGAAGTCGACCATCGACGCGATGGGCGCGACGCTGGCATCGTTCCAGCGATAGATCGAGCTACAGAGCGCTGAGCAAGGTCACCTCGAGCTGCGCACGAGGCGAGTCTACGCGCTGCACCGCACGCTACCTCAGAGCAGACAGCCGCGGGTATCCACTGCCCACAGCGCCTCGATCACGCCCCGTTCCAGCCCGCCGCGCACCGCCACGTAAGCGTCGTGAAGACTGACGGTTGGATCGCAGTGCCCCGGCACTAGCCAGACGGGATCGCCGAGCAGAGGAAGATCGGCAGTCGAGTCACTGCCGCTCCGCCTCAGGATGCCGTGCTCGTCGCCGTAGTTGAACAGCTCGAGCTCGCGCTGCCAGACTCGCGGCAGCCCGGAGTCGACCGCGTACGCCTTGAGCCCGGCGTCGACCACCACATGCGCTGCACGGCGGCTCATCACCTGCGACTTGACGAACAGCGCCTGCTCGAACCGCGGCGCATGTTCGGCCGGTTCATTGTCTGCATAGTCGCAATCCATGAACAGATAACTGCCGACCTGCATCTCGCCGTAGGCGCCGCTCGCGGCCTCGAAAACAAAGGTGCCGGTGCCCCCGCCGGTCACGAGCGGGCACGCGACGCCGGCCGAGGCAATGCTCAGCTGCGCCGCGCGCACCAAAGCTGCGGCGCTGCGCACTGCGCCCTCGCGCTCATCCGCGCCGCGCAGATGCTGGGCTCCGCCCTGGTAGGCCTGTATGCCTCCGAAGCGCAGGCCGCTCGAGACAACGTGGCGCGCGAGCGCACCTGCTTCCTCTGGCGAGACGCCGCAGCGGCCCTGGCCGACGTCGATCTCAACGAACACATTCGGCGCGCTCGAGGCGGCCCTGCAGGCTTCGGCGAGGCGATCTATGCCGAGGATAGAGTCGACCGCGATCGCGAGTGTGATGCGTCCCGCCAGAGCGGCAACGCGCATCAGCTTCGCCGCGTCGATCACCTCGTTGCTGATGTAGATGTCCGCGATCCCGGCATCAGCCAGCACCTCGGCCTCGCTGACCTTTTGCACGCAGACGCCGACAGCACCGGCGGCGATCTGCGCCTTCGCGATCGCCGCGCTCTTGTGCATTTTGGCGTGCGGGCGCAAGCCAACACCCTGCGAGCGTGCAAACGCCGCCATCGCCGCGAGATTGCGCTCCATCGCATCGAGATCGATGACCAGCGCCGGCGTCTCGACGGTGGCGACAGGGTCGCCGAGACGCGCCAACGATCGCTGCATTGTGAATTACGTCTCGATCATCGGACTTAAATCGCCTTGATCATCACGCCGCGCTTCGCAAGCTCGGCGATGTACTTCTCCGCCGGGATACACTCGTCGGGGGTGTAGACCCCCGTCTCGAGCTCGCCGTTCGCCTGCATCTGACCCGTGATCGACAGCGAGTAGCCCGTCGTTCGCATCATCGCGCTGATGCCACGCGACTCGTCGTAGTAATCGAGCAGCTCCCAGCCGACCTTTTTCGCCTTGCCGCCCTTCGTTCCTTCGACCTCCACGCGCAGCGCGACGAGATCTCGCCCTTTCGGCTTCGTGAGCCGTGGGCCCATCGCCGCCACGATCACATCGCGCGGAACGACCTTCGTGCCCTTAACGTCGATCGGCGCGAGCTCGAGCAGCCCGAGCTCGCGAATCGCTTCCATGATGTGCGCGTGTCCCGGATAGCGGAGCGTCTTGTACTCCATCGAGGGGATCTTCCCCTCATAGCGCCACGCCATCGTCGACAATCCGCCGGCGGTGTGGAACGCCTCGAGCTCGCCGACGGGCTTCGGAAACAGCACCGGCTCGCGCTCGGAGAGCGCCTTCACCTGCTCGCGCTTCCCATTGCGTACGATCCACGACAGCGTCGTGTAGTAATCGAGCACGCCCTCGAGCGAGTACACGATCTGATAGCCGAGCGGGCCTTCCGGCTGTTGCGGGAGTCCGCCGACGAAGATCTTCACGGACTTCACATCGTCGAGCTGCGTAATGCCGTATTGCGCGAGAATGTTCACCATCCCCGGAGCGAGTCCGCAATCCGGAACGATCGTGACCTTCGCCTTCCGCGCCTCGGCGTCGAGTTCCTTCTGCTGAAAGACGATCTCGGTGTTGCCGCCGAGGTCGCAGAAGTTCGTTCCCGCCTGCACGGCGAGCCGCGCGAGGTCGAGATTGAAGTAATACGGGATCGCGCTCATCGTCGCCTTGCTCTCGCGCATCACCGCGAGGACGGCGTCGCGATTGCGCACGTCGAGCGGTGTCGGAATGAGACGCTTCCCCGAGTACTCGTTGAGAAAATCGGGGAGGTGCGTAACGTTCAGATCGGCGAGGCGAACCTCGCTGACTTCCGGATTCTGAAGCAGGTCGTACGCGCAGGCCGAGCCTTGCAGCCCCGCACCAAGAACAAGCATTCGCATTCGAAGATCTCCTCAAGTACTCGGCGGACATTGTATACAGTCACGAAAGCTAGCTGAGCGGCCAGGGGCACGTTACCCCCGGCAACGTGGGACTACGGGAAGTACGCGAGCACACATTTTGACCATCAGCCGGGTGCAGGATGCCGCTCCGCTTCCTTCCCGAGGCAATGACCGTGACCACAAGGCTCGAAGGCCAGATCAAGCGCGAGATCAAGCTCGGCAAGGAGCTCTACACCGTGATCATCTCGCCCGATGGGGTGAAGATCGCGCTCAAAGGGCGCCGGAAGGGACGCGAGCTCTCGTGGGAGACGCTGCTGAGCGGCGACGCGGAGCTCACTCAGCAGCTCAAGATGTCCGTCGACGCGTTCGCACCGGGGCGCGAAGAATGAGCGCGCTGCGCGAGCCCGATGCCGAGGCGCCCGATGCATGGCGCGCGCGGCTGCTCGAAACGCCGGCCGAGCTGCGCGCGCTGCTCCAGCGGACGCATCGCATCGCGGTGCTCGGTGTGAAGACACCGGAGTCGGGTGCCCCCGCGTACTACGTTCCCGATCACGCGCATCGCGCAGGCTACGACGTGATTCCTGTGCCTGTCTACTATCCCGAGTTGCGCGAGCTGTTCGGAAAGCCGGTGTATCGCACGCTCGCGGAGATTCCCGGCGACATCGACCTGGTCGATGTCTTCCGCCGCGCGCAGGACATCCCGAATCACGTCGAAGACATTCTCGCGAAGCGACCGAAGGCAGTCTGGTTTCAGTCAGGCATTCGCCACGACGAGGTCGCCGAGCAGTTGGCGCGCGCGGGGATCGAGGTGGTGCAGGACCGATGTCTGCTCGTCGAGCTCACACGCATCGGGCGCTGAAGATCTCTTGAATTCAAGAGATCGTCGGGAGCCTACAGCGCGTTCGGCGTCCCCACCGAATCCACCAGCACCTCGCCTTTCTTCGGATTCAGCGTCCAGCGCGAATTCCGGAAGTAGCGCTGCACATCGGGGTGGCCGAGTGGAAAGATCGTCTCGCCCTTCACGACGTACACGCCACGATCGTTCGTCAGCGTCGCGATCCGCAGCCCCGGGAATGATGCCGGTAGTCTGCCTCCCGCACGCAGCACGACCTTCCCTCGCCGCGGATCGAAGCTCGGCGCCAGCTGTCCGATCAGGTCGAGCCCGATCGTCGCCTTCGCCGCGCCGCGCAGCTCGGCGAAGTGCGTCGGCACGTTGGTGAAGGTGTACGGTCCGAGCACGACGGCGAGCGTCACCGCATCGACGTCCCTCGCGGCAAGCGTACGCGCGCCGAATCGCCGAAGCTCCTTTCGCTTCGCCCACGCCGTGTCGAGCACGAGCCCCTCGGTGCGCGCATCGATCGTCGCCAGCACCGTGTCCGCGCCGATGACGAGCGTCACTCGGCCGAGCAGCTGGCTGTCGTTCACCGCGTAGTCGACGCTCGCCGAGTCCGGCCCCGAGATACCCGGGCGATTGTCACGCAGATACTCGGCGCGCATCCGCTCGCCGTACGGCACCGCGCTCGACGGCAGCGCCGCGAGATGATTGTACTCGCCGAGGCGCTGATACACCGGCGCGAGCTCGACCGCGATGCGCGCGGGATCGCCGCCGAAGTAGCGCGCCTCCTCCATCAGCACCGCGCCGACCTTGAGCGCGCCACGCTGTGCGAGATAGCGGCCGAGCGCGAGGCGAGCGCCGGGATCGCGCGGGCCGCGCCGCACGGCGATGTAGTAGAGCGACTCCGCCGCGAAAATGCGCCCGGCAATCAGGAGCGTGTCGGCGCGCGCGACGATGCGCTGGTTCTGCGCGACGAGCGTCTGCGCGCGCGAGCGCGAGGCGGACGCCGCGAGCGCACCGACCACGAGGAGCGCGCCAGCCGTTGCGCGAAAAACTCTCACTCCCGCACCGCTATTACGGAGCAACGCGGTAGATCGAGCCGCTCTGATCATCCGAGATGAGCACCGACCCGTCCTTGTACACCTGCACGTCGGCGGGACGTCCCCAGCGCGAGCCGTCGGAGCGCTGCCAGCCGGTGACGAAATCCTCGACGCTCGTCGGCAGTCCGCCCGAGATCCTCACACGCACGACTTTCGCGCCCGTCGGCTGATCGCGATCCCAGGATCCATGGAACGCCACGAGCAGATCGCCGCGATACTCCGACGGCAGCAGCGTCGCCCTGTTGAGGAAGGTCATGCCAAGGGGGGCGGAGTGCGCCTGCATCTCGAGCGCGGCGGTGACCGTGGTCGCGCAGCGGCCAGCATCGTTGTACTCCGGGTTCGGCACCGCCGCACCATTCAGCGAATAGCAGTACGGCCAGCCGTAGTCCTTCCCGTCCTGCAGAATGTTTATCTCTTCGGGCGGGAGATCCTGGTGATCGGGAGCGACGTTATCGCGCTCGTTCTGCGACACCCACACCTTGTGCGTCGTCGGGTTCAGCGCGAGGCCGACGGCGTTGCGCAGCCCGCGCGAGAAGACATGTCCGCTCGAGCCATCCTCGTTGAAGCGCACGACGGTCGCGCGCTCGGAGTCCGTCTCGACACACAGATTGCACGACGAGCCGACCGACACGTACATCGCGCTGTCCGCGCCGAACACGATCGTGCGCGTGGAGTGTCCGCCGCCGCCCGGCAGTGTGTTCACGGCCACCGGCGATGCGGTCGCGGTTCCCTGCGCGTTGAGCGTCACGCGTACGACGCCGTTCGTGTTCGCGATATAGAGGAAGCCCTTGTGGAAAGCGATGCCCGACGGGCCGTTGAGACCGTCGACCGCCGTACGCGAGCTGTCGGCCACGTTGTCGCCGTTCGCATCCCACACGCGCACGACCTTGTTCGAGCTCGGCACGCTCACGTACACCGCGCCGTCGGGGCCGAGCGCCATCACGCGCGCACCGCCCACCTTCGCGAAGTAGTTGATGTGCATCCCGCCGGCAACGGTGAGCGGACTCGGAAAGCTCCCATCGGGCGGAGTCACGCTGCCGCCGTCGCTCGAGCCGCCGCAGGCGACCGAGACGGATGCGATGCCGACGATGCTGGCGAGCGCGAAAAGTGATCTCATGACCTCATCCCTGTGTGATAGACTCCACTCAGCGCGTCCTCGCCCTTCGGCATTGCGCCGGCGCGACTCGCGAGTGCTTCTTCCTCTGCCTTGCCCACCTCGAGCTCGACCCGCAGCTCCAGCTCCTCGAGCCGCTCGCTCGAGATGCCACGCAACCGCAGCCACTGCTCGTACATCGCGATCGGTTCGCGTCGTCCCCACTGCTCGAACAGTCCGGAGTCGAACGTGCGGCGCGCCTCGAGATCATCGTGTGTCGCGTGCCCGCCCATCCGGAATGTCTCAGCGATCAGGAGCGCTGGCCCTTCGCCCCGCCGGCACCGCTCCGCCGCCAGCGACGTGAGCGCGAAGCCATCGAGCACGTTGTTTCCGTCGAACACGCCGCCCCAGATTCCGTACGCCTTCGGCCAGTTCGCGAAGCTGGTCGGCGCCGGCTCGAGATGGTGCTGCGCGAGACGAGTGCCAAGCGCGACCTGGTTGTTCTGGATGACGAAAATCGCCGGCACCTTGTTCACCGCCGCGAAGTTCAGCCCCTCATGAAAAACGCCCGCCTTCGTGCTTCCGTCACCGATCCAGGTGATCGCGACGTTGTCCCGCCCCTGGAGGCGCATGGCGAGGGCAATACCGGCCACCACGGCCGCGCAGTCGCCCACGATGCTCACCGGCGGCAGGATCCCGCGGGCGAAATCCCCGTAATGCCCATCCCGGCCGTGTGATGGGGAGTCGCCGGTGCCCATGTAGGCCCGGAAGATATCCGCGGCCGGCATGCCCATCTCGTTACAGGCGCCGGAGTTACGGATCATCGGGGCGACGATGTCGGCGTTCGGGCCGCGCCTGAGCGCGTGCACGGGGCCGACCGTTGCGGCCTCCTCGCCGGTGCCCAGCCACGCCTTGGAGATCACTCCCTGTTTCACGAACCGTTTCAGCGCGACATCGATCAACCGCGTGCGAACGAGCCCCGCGTACATGTCGAGGAGCTGGGGCTCCTGCAGTCGTTCAATGACGGCGGCGCGATCGGGATGCTTCGCTATCGCGTTCGCAAAGCGTGCCCGCTCCGTCTCATCGGGAGCCCAGGCGACGTACTCGGGTGGCTCGAACGCCGCGTATCGCTTCATGGAGTGAAATCTGACCGCGCGCCGTGAGGGGCTGCAATGGGGCTGGGCGAGCGTATTCCGCCACGCTGCCTACCGCCCGAAAATCCGATCCAGCACCCCGCTGTTCCCCTTCGCCGGCCCCCCCGCCTCCGCCAGCGCCGCCGCGAACTCCGGCGCCGTCTGATACCGATCTCCCGGCTCGCGCTCCATGCTCATCTGCAGCACCCGCTCGATGCCTGCGGAGAAATTCAAATCCGGCCGAGCTGCCCGGAGCAGCGTCGGCTCGCTCCGTAGCCGCGCGATCATGATCTCCTGCTGCGTGCGCCCCGTGAACGGCAGCTTCCCCGTCAGCATCTCGTACGCCATCAGGCCGAGCGAGTACACATCGGTTCGCGGATCGAGCGCCTTCCCGCGCAGCTGCTCGGGGCTCATGAACTCCGGGGTGCCCAACACGATTCCCGTCGCAGTCAGCTTCTTGATCTCGGCGCTCATCGCGCGCTCCTTCGCGAGTCCGAAGTCCATCACGATCGCGTGCTCACTCCCGTCGGGCGCGCGACTGATCATGATGTTCTCCGGCTTGAGATCGCGATGCACGATTCCGAGCTCGTGCGCCACCTGCAGCCCGGTGGCGATGTCGGTGATATAGCGAACCGTCACCTCGATCGACAGCTGCTTCGCGCGGTTGGTGATATCGCACAGCAGCTCGCCCTGCACGAACGGCATCACCACGTACACGAGCCCATTGCTCGTCTCGCCGAGCCTGATGATGTGGCAGACGTTCGGATGCGCCAGCCGTCCGGCGAGCTCCGCTTCGCGACGCAGGCGCGCCATCGCGGTTCGATCGTGGCTCAGCGCGGGTGAGAGAATCTTGATCGCGACCTGCTGCTTCGTGATCACATCGTCGGCGAGATACACGAACGACATCCCACCCTCACCGATCTTGCGCGTAATCGAGTAACGCGAGTCGAGCGTCTCACCGACGAGCTTCGAATAGTCCGCAGGCTTTCCCGCTGCCGCACCCGCGGGTCCCGATCGCTGCGCCGTCGCGCGATTCTCGGCGCCGAGCGGCTGGAAGACTCGCGCATGCGTAGGCGGCGGGGGTGGAGCTGCGGGCGCCGCGGGCGTCGGTGCTGGGAGCGGAGGCGTGGGCAGCGCCGGAGGAATGAACGGAGGCGCGTGCGGCGTTGATGCTCCCGCGACGACGGTCTCGAGCTTCGTCCCGTCCTTCGGGCAGAATCTGGCGTCGTCCGCGTAGACCGACTGGCAGCTGGGGCAGCGCGTGCTCATCCCGTAATTACGTACAACTCATGTGCAAACGCGATTCCTGCCCTGCGCCTTGGCTCTGTACAACGCCTCATCGGCGAGCGCGATCAGCTGCTCGGGCGCCTGCACCTGCGTCGAAAGCACAGTGGCGACGCCGATGCTCACCGTCACCGCGGGCATGGGCACCAGCCCCTCCCCCGGCTGCTCCGTCACGCGCGCCCGGATGCGCTCGGCCACCTTCACCGCGCCGTCCTCTCCCGTCTCGGGGAGGATGACCACGAACTCCTCGCCGCCGTAGCGCGCGACGACGTCCACGGACCGCGCCTCGCGCTGAAGCACGCGCGCGACCCCGCGCAGCGCCTCGTCGCCCGCCAGATGGCCGAAGCTGTCGTTCACCGACTTGAAGTGGTCGAGGTCGACCATCAGCACCGACAGCATCAGCGAGTATCGTCGCGCGCGATCGAGCTCGGACTCGAGACGCTCCGTGAGCGCGCGGCGATTGAGCGTGAGCGTCAGCGAGTCGGTGAGCGCCAGCACCTCGAGCCGCTCGTTGTCCGCGCGCGTGCTCTCCATCGCCTGCGCACGTTGAATCGCGCTCACCGCGGCCGTCACGACATCGTCCGCGAAGTCGACGTCCGAGACTTTGAGCGACGGCTCGCCATCGAGCGTGCGCAGAAAGACCACGCCGGCCTCGAGGCCATCAATGCGGAAGGGCAGCGCGATCACCGATCGCACCTTCACATCGTTGCGGGAGATCGCCCACTCGTTGCGCGCCTCGGCGTACAACGGGCTCGTGGTCACGTCCTCGACGAGCACGGGCTCCGAGCTCTCGAGCGCCGCGCGAATCTCGGGATAGTGCTTGAGCTCGATCTCGAGATGACGCAGCCCCGGCGTCTCGTACGCCGCGGCGACGATGCCGACGTCGTCGCCCGGGCGCGCGAGAACCAGCGAGCAGTGCGAGATGTCGAGCGCATGCGCGACGCGGCGGACGAGGATGTGATAGAGCTCCTCCGGGGAGAAGTCGCCGTGCACTTCCTGCAGGATGTCGACGAGCTGGCGGCGCTTCTCGGCTTCCGTGCGCACCTGCGCGAGCTCGACTTCCGTGGAGTGAAGCGCGTGCCGCGCGTGAAGGATCTCGCGACGCACCCGGAGCTGCATGCGCACGCGCGCGAGCAGCTCGCGCACGTGGAAGGGCTTCGAGAGAAAGTCCGTCGCGCCGAACTTGAGCACCTGCATCGACATCTCATCGGGCGTCTGCGGCGACATCACGAGCACTGGCATATCGCGCCACTGCTCCTCGCCACGCATGCGCTCGAGCAGCTGGTAGCCGTCGGCGGACTCTGCGCCCACGTCGATCATCAGCAGATCGGGCGACGTCACCTTGAGATGATCCATCACGCCACGTCCGCCCGGCGCGACGGCGACATCGTACCCCTGGTCGCGGAGCAGCCAGGTGAGTGTACGCGAGAGCACGAAGTCCTCATCGGCGATGAGGATGCGCGCTCTATCCATTCCCGAGCACGCTCCGCAGCCCGTCATACTCGATGTTGCCGCCGCTCAGCACCGCGACGGTCTTCCCGCGCGGCTCCACGCGCCCGCTCTGCAGCGCGGCCAGTGTGATCGCACCACTCGGCTCGGCCACGATCTTGAGCCGGTCGAGCAGGTAGCGCATGGCCGGTGCGAGCTCGGCATCGTCGACGGTGACGACCTCGTCGATGTACGCCGAGTGATGCGCAAAGGGGATCGTGCCGATCTGCGTCGCGAGCAGGCCATCGGCCAGGCCGCCCGTGTGCTCGAGGCGCACCGGCTTTCCGCTCTCCCGCGCGCGCGAGAGCTTCGCGGCGCCCACCGGCTCGACGCCGATCACGCGCGCATTGGGCGCGAGGAGCTTCACCGCAGTCGCGACGCCGGCACTCAAACCTCCGCCGCCGACCGGTACGACCACGGTACCGACGTCGGGAAGATCTTCGACGATCTCGAGCCCCGCCGTTCCCTGGCCCGCAATGATGCGCGCGTCGTCGTAGGGCGGCACGAGCACGCTGCCGCTCTCCCGCGCGAGCTGCTCCGCCCGCTCCATGCGATCGGAGGTAGTCGTACCCGCGAGCTCGACCTTGCCGCCGAGCCGCTCGACGCCTGCGCGCTTCACTGCGGTGACGGTGGTGGGCATGACGAGCGTCGCATGGATGCCGAAAATGCGCGCCGCGAAGGCGACGGCCTGTGCGTGATTCCCCGACGACGGCGCGATCACTCCGCGCTCACGCGTCGCGGCCGAGAGTCCGGCAAGAAAGACGTACGCACCGCGGAACTTGAAGGCGCCGCCGCGCTGCAGCATCTCGGGCTTCACGAAGATCTCCCCCGCGCCGAGGTGCTGCGCGAGATCGTCTGCGGAGAGAAGTGGCGTGCGCACCGCCACGCCGTGAAGCAGACGCGCCGCCGCCCGGATCTCGTCGAGCGAGACCAGGGCGATCGAGTCCGGCGTCGCGGATTCAGCCGCGGTCGCGGACGCGGCCATTATCGCTACCCTTCCTCTTCTTCGTCGGGCAGTACTCCCACTGGCTCATCGATACCGTCGTCGGCACCATCATCATCCTCGATCACCACGCGCGCGACATCGCACACGAAATCGCCCTCGTCGAGATTCACGAGCTTGACTCCCTGCGTGTTTCGTCCGCTCACGCGAATGCCCTTGACGGGCATGCGGATGACGATTCCCTGCTTCGTGATGAGCATCAACTCGTCGTCCGGGAGAACTTCCTTGAGCGCGACCACTTCGCCCGTCTTCTCCGTGCGATTGAGCGTGAGGATTCCCTTGCCACCGCGCTTCTGCACGCGGTACTCCTCGATCGGCGAGCACTTCCCCATCCCTCGCGCCGTGACGACGAGCAGTGTCGCATCGCGCTTGATCACGACCATCCCCTTCACCTGATCCCCCTCCGACAGATCGACGCCCTTCACGCCGGTCGTATCGCGTCCCATCTCGCGGACATCCTTCTCGTGAAAGCGAATCGAGAGGCCGTACTTCGTCGCCAGCACGATGTCGTTGTTCCCTTCCGTGATCTGCACGTCGATCAGCTGATCTCCAGCCTCGATCTTGATCGCCTTGATGCCGGTCGAGCGCGGATTGCCGTATTCCGTGAGCGCCGACTTCTTCACCGTGCCGAGCTGCGTGACGAAGAGCAGATACTGCTTGTCGCTGAACTCGCGCACCGGGACCATTGCACGGATGGTCGTATCGACGGTGACGTTGATCAGGTTCACGACCGGCTTGCCCTTGGCAGCACGCCCCGCGAGCGGGATCTCGTGCACCTTCAACCAGAAGCAGCGGCCATCGCTCGTGAAGAACAGGATGTAATCATGTGTGGACGCGATGAACAGGTGCTCGACGAAATCCTCGTCCTTGAGCCCTTGTCCGTTGAGTCCCCGCCCGCCGCGCCGCTGCTTCTTGTACGTCGACACCGAGGTGCGCTTGATGTACCCCGAATGCGACACGGTGACCACCATGTCCTCTTCGGCGATCAGATCCTCGATCGTGAACTCGCCTTCGTCGCTGGTGATCTCCGTGCGACGATCATCGCCGTACTTGGCGGAGAGCGCCTGCAGCTCCTCCGTCATGATCTGCATCCGGCGCTCGCGTGAGCCCAGGATCGCCCGCAGCTCCTTGATTTCGGCGCGTACTTCCGCGAGCTCGGCTTCCAGCTTCTCGATCTCGAGACCGGTGAGCTTCGCGAGGCGCATGTTGAGTATCGCTTCCGCCTGCCGCTCGGAGAGCTTGAAGCGCGCCTGCAGCTGCGTGCTCGCCGTCGGCGTATCGTCCGCCGCGCGAATGAGCTTGATCACCTCGTCGATGTTGTCGACGGCGATCTTGAGCCCCTCGAGAATGTGCTCGCGGTCGAGCGCCTTGTTCAGGTCGAACTGCGTGCGGCGTACGACGACCTCGTGCCGGTGCGCGATGTAGTGCTCGAGGAGCTCCTTGAGCGGCATCACCTTCGGCACGAGCTGCCCGGTGTTGACGTCGGGCACCAAGGCGAGGTTGATGACGCCGAACGTCGACTGCATCGTGGTGTGCTTGTACAGCTGGTTCAGCACCACACGCGGAATCGCGTCGCGCTTCAGCTCGATGACGATGCGCATGCCGTCGCGATCCGACTCGTCGCGCAGCGCGCTGATCCCCTCGAGCTTCGCCTCCTTCGTGAGCTCGGCGATCTGCTTCACGAGGCTCGCCTTGTTCACCTGATAGGGAATCTCGGTGACGACGATCTGGGACTTGTTCGACGATTCCTTCTCTTCGATGACCGCGCGCGCGCGCATGACGATGCGGCCGCGCCCCGTCTCCTGATAATTGAAGATTCCTTCGCGACCGTAGATGTAGCCGCCCGTCGGGAAGTCGGGGCCCTTGATCAGCTTGCGAATGTCCGTCGTGGTCGCGTCGGGCTTGGCGATGAGATGCACGACCGCTGCGATGACCTCGCGCAGATTGTGCGGCGGGATGTTCGTCGCCATGCCGACCGCGATCCCCGACGATCCGTTGACGACGAGATTCGGAATTCCCGACGGCAGCACGCTCGGCTCGACGAGGCGGTCATCGTAGTTCGCGACGTAGTTGACCGTTTCCTTGTCGATGTCCGCGAGCAGCTCCATCGCGATCGGCATCAGCTTCGCTTCCGTATACCGATATGCCGCCGCCGGATCTCCGTCCACTGAGCCGAAATTCCCCTGCCCATCGATGAGCGGATAGCGCAGCGAAAAATCCTGCACCATGCGCACGAGCGCGTCGTACACACTCGAATCGCCGTGCGGATGGTACTTGCCGAGCACATCGCCGACGACCGTCGCCGCCTTTTTGAAGGGGCGCCCCGGAACCAGCCCGAGCTCGTTCATCGCGTACAGCACTCGGCGATGCACGGGCTTCAGTCCATCGCGTACATCCGGGAGCGCGCGCGAGACGATGACGCTCATCGAATAGTTGATGAACGACTCTTTCACCTCGGCGTCGATCAGGCGCGAGACGATGCGTTCCCGGTTGTTCGTAGCGGTCATGAGGCGGGGGTTACGGGAGGGGGATTCGGCGTGCGAACAGCAGCAGAAATATACACCGCCGAGGCGGCTTCAGCAAGCCGAAATACACCCTATAATGTGTTTCACCGCAACAACTTACGAGCGACCATCAGCTCGCCGCGTCTTCCGCGTCGAGCGACGCCTCGTCGACCTCCTCGACCTCCTTCGATTCGCGCGCAGCCCGCTTCGCATTCTCCCACGCGATTGTCTCCCGTTCCGCGCGCAAACGCTCGTACCATTCGCGCGTGATCTCTCCCGCGAGCTTCTGATTGCCGAGTCCGAAGGAGAGCGCGAACGCCAGCGCGAGCGCGCCGAAGATGATCGCGAAAGCGGTCGTCACGATCTCGGTGGCTATCCCGAGCTCCTGCAGCGCCATGAAGATCGCGAGAATGATCACCCCCGCTCGTCCCACGCGCGCGAGCGTCGGTCCGCCGGGAATCGAGCCCGCGCTCGCCATGAGGAGTCCGTCGACGAACTCGCCGAGCACTATCCCGACGAGGATGATCACGAGCGCCGCGATCACACTCGGGATGTAGCTCACGAGCTCGGAGAAGACGTTCGTGAGCGACGACAGTCCGAGCGCGTTCGCCGCGACGAGGATCACCACGAACATCACGAACCAGAACGCGATGTTTCCGAGGAGCCGCGACGGCGTTCGCCGCCATCCCGTGCGCTCGACGGCATCGAGCACGCCGCCTCGCTTGAGCCACATGTTGATGCCGAGCTTGTTCAGTCCGCGATCGATCGCCCGCTCGATGAGCTTCGCGAGCAGATATCCCGCGAAGAGGATGACGAGCGCGCCGAGCAGCGCGGGGATGTAGAGCGCGAGCTGATCGAAGCTGACTTGCAGGCGACCCAGAAATTCCACGACACGCTCCCGGCGAATTGCCGGTTAAGGATTATCCCGGGCGGCGAACATCAGCTTCGCCGGCGCGAAGCTGCGTTTGTGACCGCCCGTGCCGAGCTGGCCGTTTGCATTCGACCCCCAACAATACACGGTATGATCGGCGGAGAGCGCGCAGCTGTGCGCTCTGCCGGAGGACAGCGAGACGAACTTCGTATTCCCCGCGATCGGAGCCGGCACCGTCGCGTCTGCGGCGCGCCCCGCGAGCTGTCCATCATCGTCCGCGCCCCAGCACTGCACGACGCCGCCTTTGGTGAGCGCGCACGTGAACTCGCGTCCCGCCGATACCGCGACGTAGCGAGCGTCGCCGATCACGGCGCTTGGACCGAGCGGCTCACGGAAGCCGCTTCCAAGCTGCCCGTGATCGTTGCTCCCCCAGCAGTACAGCACTCCGCCCGTGGAGATCGCGCAGCTGTGCGTGAGGCCGGTCGCGACGGTCGTGAAGTGCAGCGTGTCCATCGGCTGGCGAAGCGGCAGCGCGCACAGCCTCGGACCGTCGTCGCTCTGACACGCGTCGCCCGATTCGATTCCGAGCCCGCCACCGTTGTTGAGTCCCCAGCAGTACAACTTCCCTTCCAAGGTTATTGCGCAGCTGTTGTGCGAGCCCGCACTGACGAAGCTCCACTCGAGCTGCGGCGCGACCTGCACCGCCGGCGAATATTTGCTGAAGAGACTCAGCCCGAGCTCGCCGTGCTGATTCTCTCCCCAGCAGTAGAGCCTTCCATCGGCGGTGATCGCGCATGTGTGATTCTCGCCGGCGGAGATGCGCACGAAGGGCGGCACCTTCTGCACGCGATACGGCTCGGGGATCGTCCCGAGCGTGTCGCTGCCGAGCTGCCCGGCGATGCTCGAGCCCCAGCAGTACGCCGCTCCGTCGGTGGTCAGGCCGCAGCTGTGCGTGCCTCCTGCGCTCACGGTGCGCCATTTGAGACCCTCGCCCACCGCGACCGGCAACGTCCGCTCCGTGGAGCCGCTGTCGCCGAGCTGCCCCTGGTCGTTCCGCCCCCAGCAGAAAAGCTCGGCGCTCTCCGCCACACCGCACGTGTGCCCGGCGCCCGCGTTCACCATGCTGAATGCCGGCGACGCACTCATCGCGGGAAGCGGCTCCTCCGGCGGCGCCTCGCGCACGGGCGCCTTCTGCTCGATCACGGGCGCGGCGACGGGCTTCTTCGGCGTCGCGTCCGTCGAGCACGCGACTACGAGCAGGAGACTGGCGAGCGGCGACCAACGCATCACGGTGACACCGGTGGGAGAGATCAGTTTCGCGTTCCGCGCTTCACATCGAATATGGCACTGCGCTTACACTGCGGACAGATGAGCCACTCGCGCCGGCGCGCGTAGCCAAGCCCGAACGAGCCGCCGCCGATCGGCCGCGTCGTGAGCGTGACCTCGCATCGTGGACAGGCGGGCGCGTCGCCGGCGACGATCGTTGCGCGGATGCGCTGTTGCTCTTCGGGCGTGTACTGCGCGTGGTCCGCGTGATCAGTCATCGCGAAGTCGCAGCACGATCTTCCCGAACTGGTCGCCCGCGGAGAGCCGTTCGTACGCGGCGCGAGCATCATCGAGAGTGAAAACCGCGTCGATCGGCGGAAGGAGCGCGCCGGCTCCGAGCGCCTCCACTATTGCATCGAATTCGCGATCGTTACCCATGGTCGAGCCGAGGATGCTCCACTGATGCCAGAAGAGCTTGCGCACATCGAGCTTCACCATGGGGCCCGACGTCGCGCCGCAGGTGACCAGGCGGCCGCCGCGGCCGAGCACGCGCAGCGAACGTTCCCACGTCGCCTCGCCGACATCGTCGAACACCACGGGCACACCGCGCTTCCCATTTCGCCTTCGCACCTCGGCGACCACATCGTCCATGCGATGGTTGAATGTCTCGTCGGCGCCGAGCTCGCGCGCGCGCGCGAGCTTCGCGTCGCTGGACGACGTGACCCAGACGTGCGCGCCGAGGCGTTTCGCGATCTGGAGCGCGGCGATGGCGACGCCGCCGCCGATCCCCCAGATGAGCATCGTCTCGCCGGCCGCGAGGCGCGCGCGTGTGATGAGGAGCCTCCATGCCGTGAGCGTCGCCAGCGGAAAGGCGGCGGCGTGCTCCCACGAGATGCCCGGCGGAATGACCCGGAGATTCGCTGCGGGGACGACGACGTACTCGGCAGCGGTGCCCGGGAGATGCTCGCCGAGCAGCTGAAAGCTCTCGCAGAGCGACTGCTCGCCGGCGAGGCAGAACTGGCAGCTGCGATCGCTGATGCCGGGATTGATCATGACGCGGTCGCCGACCGCGAGCCCCGCGACGTCGCTGCCTATCGCATCGACAACACCGGCGCCGTCGGCGCAGACGATCCAATTTGGGCGGGGGGTCGCGCCGGGAAGGCCGCCGACGACGAAGAGATCGAGATGGTTGAGCGCGACGGCGTGCATGCGCACGCGGACGCTCGAGGGCGAGGTCAGCGCTGGAATTGGAAGATCGACAACGACTTGCAGCTGTTCCAGCCCGCCGTGGGCGGATACCGTCAGCGCTCGCACGCGTGGGGGCTCTCGTTATATTTGAGGTCGAATGCTAAGAGGCAGTCGCACCACGAGCAACGCAACGTGACGGCAACGGACCTCGGCCTTTCGACACTCTGATGAAGGCGGAATGATCTCGATCAAGGTGCCACCGCTGGGAGAATCAATCGTCGAAGCGACGATCGCGCGGTGGCTGAAGAAGGAAGGAGACGTCGTCGCGCAGAACGAAGCGCTGGTGGAGCTCGAGACCGACAAGATTACGGTCGAGGTTCCGGCGTTCAAGGCGGGCGTGCTTGCGAAGCAGGCGAAGAAGGAAGGCGACGTCGTACAGGTAGGCGAGGAGATTGGAGCGATCGACGAGAGTGCGAGCGCTGCTCCGAGCGCTCCGGCGCCGGTGGCTGTTCCCGTGGCGGCACCAGCCGCTGCGCCCGCCGCTACGCCCGTCGCCGCGC
>JACCWE010000052.1 GCA_013697785.1 Gemmatimonadaceae bacterium | reverse complement strand
GTGGTGGACGCCCCGCGCCAGCACGCGGCACCCCGCGCTCTCCGCGGCGCGGGCGAGCTCGTGTCCGGCAAGTTGTAGGGCTTGGGCGTTCATGGTCATCGGCTCCGCGCGTCAGTTGGGCTTCTTGGAGGGGTCTTTCGGACCGGGAAAGGAAACGCCGTCGGGGATTGAGAGCGGCGGCCGCCCCTCCATCAGCTTCGCCAGGAGCGTTTGGGCCATCGGTCCGAGGTGCGGCACGAGCTGCGTGAACAGTTGCTGCATCGGGTCGCCAGGAGGCGGCGGCGCGGCCACCGTCACGGGCGCCGCTGCGGGTGCGGGCGCGGCGTTCGCCGGCACCGCGACGTACTCGTCCTCGTCCTCGTAGTCTTCGAGCTCCTCGACGCGCTCTTCCATCTTCGAGAACTTCTCGAGCACCTGGCCGAGCTGCGCGGTGAGCTCGGGATCGACGCCGCGCGCGCGCCCCGCCGCCTTCGCCTGGTGCTCCATCTGCGCGATGCGCTCCTTCGACGCGAGCCGCTCCCGCTCCATCTGGAGCTCGTTCTCGGCACGCCAGCGCGCCTCGCGGTCCTTGGTATCCATGTGGAGACGCTGGATCTCGAGCTGCGCCGTCGCCGTTGCCCGCGCCTGCGCACGGTCCTCCGCCTCGCGGAGGTACGTAATCATGGCCCAGGGGTCGATCGCCCCTCCTGGGGGCGCCTGGGCGGCCACAGCGGGCATCGTGACGACCACCGGCGGGGCCGGCGGCGACATAGAGCCTGCCGGCGCGAACGGACGGGGGGGCGGGATCTCGAATGCGGCGTTCAGCTCCGCGAGGGTGGGGGCGGGCTTCCGGCCCCCTTCGACACGCAGTGTGCGCGAGCGTCCACCCGGCCGGCGGCGCCCGGTCTCGTCGGTCCGCACGTACGTGACGATGTACTGCCCATCCCCCCAGTGCTCCGCGATCGCCTCCGCGGAGCAGGTCTTGATCGGCCACTCGTTGGTGAGGATCCCGTCCCCTCGCTCGTCGAGCGCGAGATCGTTCCACGTGCCCGCCTCGTCGACGCGGAAGCAGCGCCAGTGCGTCGTGTTCGGATGCCGCGTCCCCAGCCGTTGATCCTTGGTTGCCATGGTCCTGCCTCGTTCCTGGGATCGCGGTCCTGCCTCCGCAGCGTCGTCTGTGGTGGTCGTCTCCTCATGCGCGGTCGTCTCGGCAGGCTCCTCGTCGTTCGGCACCTCGCCTTCCTCGGGCTGGTCTTCCTCCTCGTCGCCCTCCTGGCCCTCGTCGTCGTCCATCTCCTCTCCGCGGTGCTCGTCGTCCTCGTTGCCGTCCTCGCCTTCGAGCTCCTCGTCCTCGAGCAGCGAGGTGGCGGCGCTGGTGGCCGCATCGGCGGCCACTTCCCAGAGCTCCACGTCCGTGACGGCCGGGTTCTTGGCTTCTTCTGCGCAGAGAGTGCCCACGGTGCTCAGCACCGACGCCGGGCCGTGCTTCGCCAGGAGCGCCCGGAGCTCCTGGAGCTCGCGCTGTGATGATTCGTCCATGTGTTCCTCCCGCGGCTCGCAGGCTTCGCGCCCGCCGCTTCCCTTGCTCAACTCACAATTTCGAACGCTTGTTCCAGACGGATGAAGTGCAAACGGGCGGCCATCACCCGTTCGGGTGCGGCTGCGGAGTGTGAAGCAAGTGCCCTCGCCGCCGCGCGGAGTGCGGGGCATGTGTCGAGGGAGTGCGCGTGGAGTGCGAATGAAGTGCAAAACATGTGTAAAAAGGTGTGATCGCGACGTGTACGGACACTCTTCCCGGACCCATTTCGGACACTCCTTTCACACTCTGATCGCACTCCCCCTGCACTTGGAGCGCACTTCGATCGCACTCCCCCTGCCCTCGATCTGCACTTCGATCACACGTTTCCGAATCCCGATCGCACTCCCCCGGCACTCCGCGGGTGCATCGCCACACTTGGCGCGCACTCGTTTCCATCCCGCGGACACTCCCTTCACACTCCGCCGCGTCCCAGCGGACACTCTTTTCCGGGGCACCGACGCTCCTCGGACACTCCGCGCCGGGGTCGCTGCACTCCGATCGGAGTGTGCCGGTCATGCCAACCACGACAGCGACGCCGGTCCGATCGAAGTTGCGTGAAATCGGCATCGGCCGGTCCCTTTTTTCGGAAGGCCGCCGCATGCGCGCGCACTCGTTTCGTTTCCTGCTCTTCATGAGAAGGAATCTACGGGTGCCCCGTCGCAAGACTTGAGACTCCGAACGCCTATGATTTGTCGCGCGAACCATGCGCGACGAAATATCGACCCCCAAGAGCCGCTTCTTTCTCGCCCAAACCTTGGTCAGCCGTGCCGGAGGCATCACGCTCCGCGGCCTCATGGAGCGGATCGGGATCTCCCGTGCCACCGCCATGCGCTACCTCCAGCAGCTTCCCGCAGCCGGTACGCCCATCCGGACCCACCGTCCGAACGGCGGGCCGCTCATCTACAGCGTCGCCGCCACTCTTCGGAACGCCACCATCCCCATGACCGAGCTCGAGATGGTCGGGATCACCGTCGCCCGCGAGCTCGGGAGCTACCTCCGCGGCACCCCAATGGCGCAGGGGCTCGAGCAGGTCTTCGAGAAGGTGGAGGCCGCCCTCAAGAGGAAGGATCTCGGCGCGCACCTCCGTCGCAAAATCTTCGACGTGAACGAGGGGGCCATGATCTTCCGGCCGCGCGACCGGGAGAACCTGTCCGCCTTCGTCGACGCGCTCCTACGCGGTCACCAGGTCCGCGTGTGCCACGAGCGCGTCGGCGGCGGGCGGACGCCGTTCCTCGTCGACCCCTACTCGCTCCTCCTCCACAGGAAGGGGCCGTACTTGATGGGCAAGAGCCACCATCCGCCGCACAAGGGCGCGGTGCGCCGCTTCGCCTTCGACGGCATCCGCTCGCTCACCTGGGAGAAGGGGAAAGCGTTCCGGTACCCCGCCAGCTACAGCCCCGCGCGCGAGCTCCGCGGCGCCTTCGGCATCGTCCGCGGCTCCCCTACCCTCATCCGCATCCGCTTCGACGCCAGCGTCGAGCGCTCCGTGAAGCGGCGCCGCTGGCATCGCTCGCAGAAGATCGGGAAGGTGGAAGGGGGCGGGTTCGACTTCGAGATGCGCTGCGCCCCCTCCTTCGAGGTCAAGACCTGGGTCCTGAGCTGGGGGAGCATGGCCACCGTGCTCGAGCCCGCATCGCTACGCAACGAAGTGCTCGCGGAGCTCGATGCCGCGCGCGCCCGCTACATGCGCTAAGTAGCGCGCGATGAAGCCCACCGCCGAGCCTGAAACCCCCGCGGCACTGACGATGAAGCAGAAGGATCAGCTTCGGGCGCGCCTCGTCTCCGAGCGTGACCGCTTGCAAGCGCAGACATCCATGGCCGTCGTCCGCGAGCCGACCGAGCGTGCCGCCGAGGCGATGGACGAGGCACAAGCAAGCTTGGAGCAACACGAGGCGCTCGGACTTGCCGCGCACGAGCGCACGCTTCTCCAGCACATCGAGCGCGCCCTGAAAAAACTCGAGTTCGGTACGTACGGCGTCAGCGAGAACTCGGGCGAGCCGATCGGTTTTCGGCGTCTTCAGGCGATTCCGTGGGCGCGGCTCACAGCGAGCGAGCAAGAGGAGTCCGAGGCGCGCGGCCGGCAGTACCGGTAGGGAGGCGACTTTCTTCCCGAAGCCTACGTAGCGGTGCCGTAGCACAGTGGCGCTACGGCACCGTAGTGCTGTGGCGCTTAAGCCGGTCGCGACTTTAGCCAGGAGTCGAGCGCTTCCGTCACCGCGTCGGAAAGGCTCCGGCGCTCTTTTACCGCCCTCTCACGCACCCGATTGGCCGTGCCGATAGGTACATGCACATTGAGCCGCTCCGTGTCCTCCGCCTGAGCGCGCCGAAGTCGGGACGACCGCTGGCGGGCACCCGGGAGGGCCGGCGCGTGGCCGCTTTTGGAGATGAAGCTCTTTGCGCCTTCCTCGGAGACCGGCGTGCGCGCGTTCTCTGCCGGCATCGCGAAGCCGGCCCCCAGGTTCTTCTTACCCACGGAGTACCTCCACGATCTCTTTCGTCATCCGGCGAACCTCCATCGCAGCCTCGGAACTCGGCTCGGAGCTCACCACCGCCGTACCCATCAACGTCGCTTCGCCGATCGCAACGCGCTGGCGAAGCGTGGCATCGAGCGTCTCGGTCCTCATTCCGTCGATCGCCTGCCACGCTGTGCGAGAGAGTGCCGTGCGGTCCGCGCGATTGAAGAGCAGCCGCGCCTTGATCTCCGGCCGGAACCCGCGCGCTTGCTCCAGCACCGCGATCGTCTCCTGCACTGCCCAAACGTCGGGACCCCCGGGGATCACTGGCATCAGCACCAGATCCGCCGCGAGCATCGCAGAGCGGGTTTCGCCGTCGTCGTTCGGCGCGCAGTCGATGATCACGATCTCGAAGGCCGAGGAGACGCGCTCCAGCTCACGTCGCAGCATCTGTCCATCGATCGCGACGACGGGAGGCACCTCGTGCCCAAGCTCGTCCGCCTTCTTCGCCCACTTTCGGAGAGTTCGCGTCGTGTTGTCGGTGTCGATGAGCAGCACTCGCGTGCCACTCTGATGGAGGCAGGTGGCGACGTTGAGGCTAACCGTGCTCTTGCCCACGCCACCCTTGAGCGTGGCTACGGCGATCACATGAGCCATGGGGCACTCTCCAGTTGGCGGACATTCACGGTTTGATGCGTTGGCACTACGGCACCATAGTGCTCCTGTGCTCCTGTGCTCCAGCACAAAAGTGCACGATGAGGACCGCGCGCACGGCGGCGGCCGAAGTGGCACGAAGGGGATAGCCGGCGAGGAGCGAACGCTAGGCGATGCCAGTCGCAGCGTTGTCATCAAACACCTGCGCGTGCCGGATGTAGCTTCGCGCAACCTGCGGGCTCTTGTGGAGGGTCTGCCGCATGATCGCATCGAGGGACTTGCCCTTGCGAGCGGCCGACGTCGCGAACCCCGCCCGGAGGGAGTGCCCGGCGAGGTTGGCGCTGTCGACGCCGGCGAGGGTCGCGGTGCGCTGCACGATGCGCGCGACGCTGCGACCCTCGAGCGCCTTGGCGTGCACGCGCCCGTGGCGGTCGACGCAACGGAAGAGGGGCCCTTCGGTGATCGCCGCGGCCGCGAGCCACGCTTCGAGCGCGCGCACCGGGCACAGGGCGGCGTTTGACGCGTAGGGGATGCCCTTCACGGCGCCTTCGCCCTCCTGGTCGCCCTTCGAGCGGCGCACCTTCACGGTGAGGCCGTCGCGTGACCGCTCGAGGTCCGCGACGTTGAGCGCCACGAGCTCGCTCCGCCGGAACGCGCCGAAGAAGCCCATCGTGAGGAGGGACCGATCGCGGAGCTCGGCGAGCGAGCCGCCCAGGACGCCGACGAGCGTCGCGAGCTCCTCGACGACCACCGCGGACTTCTGCTCGGGGGCCACGCCGACCTCGCGGCGGATCCCGCTCCGGACGGACGACACGCCCGGATCGCGCGTCCATGCGTGACCCCGGGAGCGATGCGCGTGGGCGATGGCGGCGAGCTTCATGTCGAGGGTGGAGGGCCTCCGTCCGCGGCGGGTGAGATCGGTGAGGTAGAGGGCGATCGTCGCGGGGCGTGCGGGAAGGGCCTCGAGCCCCATCGTCTTGCAC
>JACCWE010000043.1 GCA_013697785.1 Gemmatimonadaceae bacterium | reverse complement strand
GGGTCGCAGTCGGGGTCGGGCGCGCGGTCGGGGTCGGGGTCGGAGTCTCGGTCGGGGTCGCGGTCGGAGTCGCGGTCATGGTCCATGTCCAGGTCGTCCCACAAGTCCCGTTCGTTCTCGGAATCCTCCGGGGCGAGCAGGGCGCGGTGATTCGGGTCTTGTCACCGCGTTTGCCCGCTGTAGGTCGGTTGGGTGCGACTCCCAACGCGGGCGCTGATTTCCAAACGTAACGAGGACACATGAGCAACACCGACGACGTACGAAAAATGTTCGATGAGAAAGAGTACCTGTTCGCGATGGACCTGGATGGAGACATCACAGTGACCATCGAGTCGGTCAAACCGGGCGAGATCGTCGGCGACGGTGGCAAGAAATCAAAGAAGCCCATCGTTTCGTTCGTCGGCGCGAAAAAGAAGCTCGCTGTGAACCGAACGAACATGAAGATCATCGGCAGCCTGTACGGCTACAAGGCGTCTGGTTGGGTCGGCAAGCAAGTGACGCTGTATCCGACAACCACCAAATTCGGCAACGACACGGTTGAGTGTATCCGTGTCCGCAACAGCATTCCGAAAGAGCCTCAGCCATGAATACCGAGGCACTCGAACGGACGGGCGAGCTCCAAGCGATGCTGCGCGACTCGTCGAACGAGGACACGCGCGAACATCCTCTGCGTAACAGCCACTTGAAGGCGATGGGGCGCTCACCGCTCCACTGCCGACACGCCATCCTGTGCGACACCGAGCCGACCTTAGCGATGCGCGTCGGGTCGGGCGTTCATTCGCTCCTACTCGGCGGCCCGCCGCTGGCCTGCTATCCCGGCAAGGTTCGTCGGGGTCGCGAGTATGACGCGTTCTGCGAGTCGCAGCCTGACAATGCGATCGTCATGACCTCGGCGGACTACGACCGTTCGCACCGGATAGCCGAGTCGGTTCGTCGCGACCCGCTCGCAATGGACGTGCTGTATCGGCCAGGTTCGGTGTACGAGCAAACGATTCTGTGGGAGCAGAACGGCCGAGCTCGGCGCTGCACGCCAGACGTCCGCAGCGACACGCACCTTGCCGAGCTCAAATCGACTCGCAACGCGGCGCCCGAGAAGTTCCGTTGGGACGCGATTCGTATGGGCTATCACGGCCAGTTGGCCGACTACGCAAACGCTATCCACGCCACCACCGGCACGTATCCAAAGGACGTGTTTATCGTCGCGGTCGAGCAGCTGCCACCGTTCGGCGTGAGCGTTCACCGGCTGACAACGCGAGCCTTGGACATGGGGGAACGCATGGTTCGGGCGTGGCTGGAGCTTCTGCTCGTGTGTGAGGAGACAGGTCTGTGGCCTGGATACAGTCAGTCGGTTATCGAGTTTGATGTCGACGAGCCTGAGGAATTTGTATTCGACAGCGGCGACGACGAGTAAGAAAGGACACCACCATGGCATTCGATGTGACCGGCAAGATTCACGTTATCAATGACACTCACCAGGTATCAGAGCGGTTTTCTAAGCGCGAGTTCGTGCTTGAGGTGCCCGACGGCAAGTACCCTCAGTTCGTCTCGTTCCAGCTGACTGGTGACCGCGTGTCGGCCATCTCGGACTTCCAGGTGGGCGACGAGATTCGCGTGACGTTCAACCTGCGTGGGCGCGAGTGGCGCAATCCGCAGGGCGAGACGAAGTACTTCAATAGCCTGGACGTATGGCGGCTCGAGGGCATCCGCGCGGCACCACGACAGCAGCCGGACCCAACTGTTAAGCGCGTCGAAGATGACCTCCCGTTCTGAGGCGCTCTAATGCAGACCATCGAAATCAGAGCGGGCCGCATCGACGTGCGTCGAGACGCAACGACCGACCGCGTGTGCCTCGTGTTTGAGGCGGCCGACGCCTCGTTGCGGTTGTTCCGCACCATGCCGGTCGAGGAGGCTCGGGCCTTTGTGGAGCACTGCGAGCGGGTGCTGGCCCAATGACTCACCGCCCCCAAGCACTGATGGACAACCGCTCCGATCCGGACGCGCGCGCCGTTCTGGAGGACTGGGAGCGCTCGCACTGGGGCGGGGCGTCCAGTACGGCAACGTTGGGGCGGGCGCTCGACGCCACCGACTACACCGTCGCCGACGCCGTCAACGGCAACGACGCCGACGACGACGACGACGACGACGG
>JACCWE010000025.1 GCA_013697785.1 Gemmatimonadaceae bacterium | reverse complement strand
GTGAAGCGGCGACGTGCCGCTTCACCGTCGTCGCGAGGTGCTCAGCGCGATGCCATCTGGATGGTGCCGAGACGCTTCTCCAGCTGCGCGATCATGGTGTCCGGAAGCGGCGCGTAGTCGAGCGAGGCCGCCGACTTTTCGCCGTTGCGGAGATACCAGCGGAGGAAGTCGACCAGCTTCTTCCCCTTCGCTGCATCGGACTGCGTCTGATAGACGAGGAGCCAGGTGAACGAGGAGATCGGATAGGCACCCTTGCCCGGGGCGTTGACGATCGAGATCCGGTAGTCGGTGTTCGCCGGGAGCTTGGCAGATGCGCCCGCGGCAGCCTTGGTCACCGATTCGATCGTGGGAGCGACGAATTCGCCCTCCGCGTTCTGCAACTCGGCGTACGGCAGCTGGTTCTGCTTCGCATACGCCAGCTCGACGTAGCCAATGGCGCCAGGCGTCTGCTTGACCTGTCCCGCGACGCCTTCGTTGCCCTTGCCGCCGAGACCGACGGGCCAGGAGAGCTCCTTCCCTTTCCCCGGCGCCTGCGCCCACGACGGGCTGACGGCGGAGAGATAGTCGGAGAAGATGTACGTGGTACCACTGCCGTCGGAGCGATGGACGACGAGGATGTCGCTCGAGGGAAGCTTGGTGCCCTTGTTGAGTGACGCGATCTTGTCGTCGTTCCACTTCGTGATCTTGCCGGCGAAGATGTCGGCGACGACGGGTCCGGTGAGGTGAATGGATTTCGAGACGCCGGGAATGTTGTAGGTGATGACGACTGCCCCGAGCACGGTCGGGAAGTGCAGCACCGGTCCTTTCAGCTTCGCCATCTCGGCATCGCTCATCGGAGCATCGGAGGCGCCGAAATCAACGGTGCCTTCGGTGAGCTGACGGATCCCGCCGCCCGAGCCGATCGACTGGTAGTTGATCTTCACTCCGGTCGCGGTCGCGTAATCGGAAAACCACTTGCTGTAGATCGGATTCGGAAAGGTGGCGCCCGCGCCGTTCAGATCCTGCGCCGTAACAGTGCCGGCAAAGGTGCCGACAAGAGCACTCGCCACTGCGAGCATGCGTACACGAGAGTTCACAAAATTCTCCGCGAAGGTTGTTCGTGCCGAGGAAGTTGGGGCGGCCTCGTAACCGGCTCTTTGTTACCGAGTAACGCTCGTGTCACGGCGGCGTGGGCCGTGTAGCGATGCGATACGATCGCGCGTCGAAGTGGCTACGCCGCGTCGGGGAAGAACGCGGAGACGACGGTCCCGTCGCCGACGACGCTCTCGACCTTCACGCGGCCGCGATGCGCCTCGACGAGATGTCGCACGATCGCGAGTCCGAGCCCGGTACCTCCGGCGTCGCGTGCGCGACCGGAATCCGCTCGATAGAAGCGCTCGAAGATGCGCGAGAGATGCTCGGGCGCGATGCCGACGCCCGTATCGCGTACGCCGATGCTCGTGCCGCGCTCCGCGCGCTCGCTATAGAGCACGATCGCGCCGCCCGAGTTGGTGTGACGGATGGCGTTATCGGCGAGATTCGCGAAGACCTGACGGATCGCCGTCGGATCGGCAAACGCACACTCGGCGTCATCGCCGATCTCCACGGTGAGCCGCACGCCCTTCTCGCTCGATGAGCGCATTCGCCCCGCCGCCACTTCGCTCGCCACCGCGCGCAGCTCGACGGTCACGGGATTCGGCACCCAGCCGCCGCTCTCGATGCGTGAGAGATCGAGAAGGTCGTCGACGATCTGCTGCATCCGCTGCGCGTTCGACTGGATCGCCTCGACGAATCTGATTCCTTGCTCCGGCGGGACGTCGCCCGCCGCGAGCGTCTCGGCGAAGCCGATGATCACCGTGAGCGGCGTCTTGAGCTCGTGCGAGACGTTGGCGACGAAATCCCTGCGCACGGCATCGACACGGCGCGATGCCGTGAGGTCGAACACCGCGAGCACCACCCCGCCGTCGCCGAGCGCGCGAGCGGTGAGCATCATGCTTTGCCCATCAACGGTGATCTCGGTCGGCTCCGTCGACTCGCCCGCGAGCGCCGCGGCGAGTGCCTCGCGCAGCGTGCGGTCGCGCGGCAGACGATCGGCGGGGAAGGGTACCGTGTCGGCGAGGCGCAACATCCGGCGCCCGCTTTCGTTCACCTGCACGATCTGTCGTCGCGCGTCGACCGCGATCACGCCCTCCTGAAGCGACTCGATCACCGCGTTCATGTGCATGTCATCGTCCTCGAGAGCCTTGAGTCGGCTCGTGAGCTGCTCGGCCATGCGGTGCACTGCTGCCGCCAGGTCGCCGACTTCGCCTGGCGCAGAGAGCGCGGGGCGGCGCGAGAGGTCGCCCGCCGCGAGTGCCTGCGCGACGTCGCGCAGCTCGACGACGGGATTCGAAACGGCGCGCGAGAATGCGGCCGCGAGGATGAGAGCCGCGACGAGCGCGACGAAGCCGGAGATGAGCACGTCGCGCTGGCCGCGCCCGACGATGGCATCGAGGCTCGCGGTGGAGATCGACACGCGCGTGATGCCGAACTGCGATCTGACCGCGACGTAGAGCTCGTTGTCGCCTGCGGACGGGCTCGTGCGATTAGAGGTACCGACGGAGTCGCGCAGCGCCGCAATCACCTCGGGCCGCGTGCTGTGATTCTCGAGTCGCGTACGCGCTTCTCCGCGAAATTCCGAGTCGCCGATGACACGGCCCGAATGATCGATGAGCGTGACTCGATGTCCGATCGCGGCGCCGGCGCCCGTCGCGAGCGCATCGGGATCGACGCTGGTCGTCCATTCGCGCGCGATGAGGCGTGCTTCGCGCGTGAGGTGCGCGACCTCGAGCTCCTCGAGCTGGCGTCGAAGCCGCACGCCGCTCAGCAACACGAGCAGTACGATGAGAACGGTGACGACCAGCACCGCTCCAGCAAGGAGACGGTGCGCGAGCTTCACGACGCTCGGGCCGAAGGCGACCGAAGACGGTACCCGAAGCCGCGCACGGTCTCGATGAGATCCGATGCGACGCCGAGCTTCGTGCGAAGCCGCTGGATGTGCATGTCGACGGTGCGCGTCTGGATGTCGGGCGCCGCATCCCACACGGTCTCGAGCAGATGCGCGCGCCCCTGCACGCGCCCGCGTCGCTCGGCCAGCGTCAGCAGGAGTTTGAACTCCGTCGCGGTGAGCTCGATCTCGAGACCATCGATTCTCACGCGATGCGCCGAGCGGTCGATCTCGATCGGGCCGATGGTGAGCGCGTCGGTCGCCGCAGTACCGGCGGCGGCGAGACGCCGTAAGATCGCGCCCACGCGGAGTACGAGCTCCTGCGGGCTGAAGGGCTTCGCGAGATAGTCGTCGGCGCCGAGGGAAAGACCACGGATGCGATCGGCCTCCTCGCGACGCGCGGTGAGCATCAGCACGGCGACGTCCCTCGTGTTCTCGGCGGCGCGCAGCTGCTCGAGCACATCGAAGCCCGACATTCCGGGGAGCATGAGGTCGAGCACGACCAGTGCCGGACGCTCTTCGCGTGCGGCCTGAAGTGCCTCGGCTCCGGTGGACGCGGTGGAGACGCGATAGCCGCCCTTCGCGAGATGGTAGGCGACGAGCGCGACGATGTCCTTCTCGTCATCGACGACGAGCACGCGCTCGCCACCGGTGGGCGCGCTCACGTGATCTCCGTGCGCAGGCGCTCCTGGATGCGAGCGGCGATCATCTCGATCGCGACCGCGTTCTGGCCACCGTGCGGAACGATGATGTCTGCGAATTGCTTCGTGGGCTCCACGAACTCCTCGTGCATGGGTCGGACGGAATTCAGATACTGATCGAGAATGTCTCGCAGCTGCCGCCCGCGAACTCGCATGTCGCGGCCGATGCGACGGATCAGGCGAATGTCGGCTTCGACATCGACGAAGATCTTGATGTCGCACAGCGCGCGGACTCGCGCATCCCAGTAGAGCAGGATCCCATCGACGATCACCACATCGGCGCCGGACACGGACTCCGTGCGCTCCGACCGCAGATGCGTCACGAAGTCGTACACCGGCTTGTCTATCGCCGCGCCGCTCGCAAGCGCCTCGAGCTGATCGCCCAACAGCTCCATGTCCACCACATCTGGATGGTCCCAATTGAGCTGCCTGCGCTCGTCGAACGTGAGGCGAGTCATGTTGCGGTAGTACGCATCCATGCTCACCGACGCGACGGAAATATCCGTGAGCAGCTCCGCCACCTTTCGCGCCACGGTGGACTTTCCCGATCCGGAACCGCCGGCGACTCCGACGATCAACGACGGCATCGCGTGCTCTCTGCCGGAAAATGTTCGCACGCTCGACCGCGATTGAGAAGCGGAGAGGCCGTCACGATCATGTAACCCATGCTTGAGAAGTTGCGCTGGCACCGTGCCGCGGTCAACGGCGACTCGCCCTCGCACCTCCATTGCGAGGCCACTAACTTTTTGCGATGCGAATTCTGACTCGCGCCGCCCTGATTCTGCTGCCGCTGGGGACGCTCGCAGCGGCGGTGCGCGAGCCACGTGCGCCGCGCGAGATCACGCTCCTGGTGGCTGCGACCACCGACGTGCACGGCCACCTGACGGGTTGGGATTACTACGCAAATAGGCCTGACTCGGCGCACGGACTCGCTCGCGCCGCGACGATCGTCGATTCGCTGCGCGCCACGGCGCCAGGTCGCGTTGTGCTGGTCGACGCGGGCGATATGCTGCAGGGGACGCCGCTCACGTACGTCGCGGCGCGGCGAAAGCCGTTTGCGGTGCATCCGGTGTTCGCCGCGATGAACGTGATGCACTACGACGCGGCAGCGGTGGGGAATCACGAGTTCAACTACGGGCTACCGTTTCTATACGCTTCCGCGATGGGCGCACACTTTCCGCTCCTCGCCGCGAATGCATACGCCGCGAACGGACCCGCGCCGTTTCCCGGACGGACGGTCATCGAGCGCGACGGTGTGCGGATAGCGCTCATCGGCGCGACCACCCCCGGCTCCAACGCGTGGGACAAGGACAACCTCGCGGGTCGCCTGCGCATCGGCGCGATCGTCCCCGCCGTCCGCGCGCAGGTGGACTCCGCTCATCGCGAACACGCCGACGTGGTGGTCGTCGTCATGCACACCGGACTCGGCGAGCCGTCGAGCTACGACACCGTCGCTGCCCGGTTGCCCAGCGAGAATGTCGCCGCTGTGGTCGCGCACGAGGTGCCGGGGATCGACCTGATCGTCTACGGGCACTCGCACAAGCAGATGGCGGACACGGTGATCGCCGGCGTGCTGTTGATGCAGCCCAGGAATTGGGCGCAGAGCGTCGCCGTCGCGTCGCTGCATCTCGAGCAGGCGGCAGGTGTATGGCGTGTGGCGGGGAAGAGCTCGTCGCTGATCCAGTCGGCCGGCCACGGCCAGAGCAAGGCGGTGCTCGAGGCGTCGCGTGATGCGCACGAATCCGCGCGGCGCTACGTCGCGATGTCGATTGGTAGCTCGAGCGTGGTCTGGAGCGCCGATTCCGGGCGCGTCGCCGACACGCCACTCGCCGACTTCATTCTCGAGGTCGAGCGTCGCACCGCTCACAGCGATCTCGCCTCGACCGCGGTGTTCGACGTGGGCGCGAGGATCGATCCGGGGCCTGTCACCGTCGGCGAAATCGCTCGCCTCTATCCATACGAGAACACCCTGTCCGCAGTTCGCATTACCGGTGCGCAGCTTCGCGCGTACCTCGAATACAGTGCCCGCTACTATGGTACGTACGGCTCCGGCGAGCCCGCGGTGCATGCGGAGGTGCCGGGATACAACTTCGACATCGTCGCCGGCGCGGACTATACGATCGATCTTGCTCGCCCGACCGGCCAGCGAATAACGTCGCTCACGGTGCAGGGTGCGCCGGTGCGCGACACCGATTCGTTCACGCTCGCGCTCAACAACTATCGGCGCTCGGGCGGCGGCGGATACGCGATGCTCCGCGACGCGCCCGAGGTGTACAATGGCACCACGGAAATTCGCGACCTGCTGATCGCCGAGGTGGAGCGCCGCAAGCACATCGCCCCCGCCGACTATTTTCAGCGCAACTGGTCGATCGTGCCCGAGGCAGCGATAGCGGCTGCGTACAAGGCGACACACTCATGGAAGCAATGACCCGAACCATTCCGGTGTTCGTCAACTCCGTGAAGGTCGAGCTGGCAACCGGCTCGACTGCGATCGACGCCGTCAGGTTGTGGAGCGAGACCGCGGCCGCCGAGGTGACGGGAGGCGGAAAGATCATCACGGACGATCGCGGTCTCCCGATTCTTCCCGACACGACGATTCACGGCGGCTCGATCTTCAGGCTGATTCCCGCTCGCGGCGCGGGCGAGCCTGCCGAAGAGATGGAGGAGTAGCGTGTGACCGGTATCATGCGCGAGCTGCTCGTCGAGCTGCCCAAGGCCGAGCTCCACTGCCATCTCGACGGATCGGTGCGCGCGCAGACGCTCGTCGATCTCGCCAGGGAGCGCGGAGTCGTGCTTCCCGCGCACAACGTGGCGGAGTTGCACGACTACATGGTGGTGCGCAACGCCAACAATCTCGAAGACTACCTCGCGCGTTTTTCGGTGACGTTGTCGGTGATGCAGGACACCGAGGCGCTCGAGCGGATCGCCCGCGAGCTGGTGCTCGACGCTGCACGCGAGGGCGTGCGCTACATCGAGATTCGCTATTCACCGATTCTCAATACGCAGGAAGGACTCTCGCTCGACGAGGCAGTCGAGGCGCCGCTTCGTGGCATCGCGGCCGGCACGTTCGAATCGGGAACGATCGGGCGGCTGATCATCTGTGCGCTTCGCCATCTCGAGCCGGCGGTATCGAGCGAGCTCGCGCGCCTCGCCGTCGCTTACAAGCATCACGGCGTCGTCGGTTTCGATCTCGCCGGCGGCGAGCGCGGGCATCCGGCGACGATGCACAGCGAGTCGTTCGCGTACGCGCGCGCACACGACCTTGCAGTCACGGTGCACGCGGGCGAGGGCGACGGCGCTGACTCCATACGCCAGGCGGTGCACGTCTGCGGCGCCGATCGTATCGGGCATGCGACGCGGCTCTTCGAGGATCCGTCGCTCGCGCAATACGTGAACGATCGTCGCATCGCGCTCGAGATCTGCCTCACGAGCAATGTGCAGACGCGTGCGGCGCAGTCGTACGAGACGCACCCGCTGCGTTCGTACTTCGATCACGGGCAGAACGTCGTGCTCAACACCGACAATCGTCTCATGAGCGGCGTGACGCTCACCGACGAATACGCGCACGCGGCGTCGTCGCTCGGCTTCACCTTCCGCGAGCTCGCGATCATCGCGCGCAACGGCTTCGAGAGCGCCTTCGCCTCGTGGCACGAGCGCCGCATCATGCTCGACGATTTCGATCGCGCGCTTCCGGCGCTCCTGGCACAACTGTGAGCGGCGATGCGCAGAGGGTCGAGCGCGCATCCGAGATGCTGCGCTCGAAGCTCGGCGCCGAGACTACAACCGCGCTGATACTCGGCTCGGGGCTCGGCGGCCTCGCCGACCACGTCGCAGACGCGATCACGATTCCCTATCGCGCGATTCCCGGCTTTCCACCGTCGAGCATTCCCGGCCACGCCGCGCGCTTCGTCGCCGGCACGCTCGGCGCGAAGAAGGTGATCGTCGCGTCCGGACGATATCATCTGTACGAGGGGCACTCGCTCGACACGGTGGCACTTCCGACTCGAGTGCTCCACGCGTGCGGCGTGCGGACACTCTTCGTATCCAACGCGGCCGGCGGAATCAATCGCACACTGCGCGCGGGCGACCTGATGATCATCGAGGATCATCTCAATCTGATGTCGGGCACGCCGCTCGCCGGCCCACCGCGCGAGGGCGAGTCGCGCTTCCCCGACATGTCGGCGCCCTACGATGCGTCGCTGATCCGCGAGCTGCGCGAGGCGGCGCTCGAGTGCGGTATCGCGATCAAGAGCGGCGTCTACGCGGCGCTCGTGGGGCCGGCATACGAGACGCCGGCCGAAATTCGGATGCTCGACAAGCTCGGCGCCGACGCCGTGGGGATGTCGACGGTGCCGGAGGTGCTCGCGGCGCGCGCGCTCGGGATGAGGGTCGCCGGCGTCAGCTGTATCACCAACGTCGCCGCGGGGCTGAGCAGCACCCCCCTCAGTCACGCCGAGGTGCTCGAAACGACGTCGCGCGTTGCCGCGAGCTTCGAGAAGCTGGTAACCGCCTTCGTTCGGCGAATCGGTTAGACCGGCAGGCTATACCGCAGGCAGCGTCAGCGTGAACAAGCTGCCGACTCCGAGCTGGCTCTCCGCCATCAACTCTCCGCCCATCGCTCGCGCGAGCTCGCGGCTGATCGCGAGTCCCAGCCCGGTGCCCTCGCTCGAGCGCGTGAGCTTCGTGTCCACCTGCACGAACGGCTGAAATATCCGGCCCAGCTGATCCGTCGCAATCCCGTGTCCCGTGTCCGAGACTCGAATCGTCACGGTATCCGCTGCGCCGCTCACGCACTCCAGCGTCACGCGACCGCCCCCATCGGTGAACTTGATCGCGTTCGACAGAAGGTTGAAGAGAATCTGCTGCAGCTTCTCCGGATCCGCCCGAGCCATCAGACGGGAGTCGCAGCGAACATAGCGGAGCTCCAGCTGCTTCGTTCGCGCCTGCGGCGTCGTGAGCGCCTCGCACGTCGCGAGCACCTCATCGATGTGCACGTCGGCGATATCGTAGATCACAGCGCCTGCATCGATCTTCGCGTAATTCAGAACGCCATTGATGAGACCGAGCAGATGCCGCTGGCTGCGCTGAATTCGCTCGAGCGCGGTGAGCTGATCGGTCGTGACTGCGCCGTGCACGCCGAGCTCGATGAGCTGCGCGTGACCGCCGATGGCGTTGAGGGGCGTGCGCAGCTCGTGGCTCATCACCGCGAGGAACTCGCTCTTCGCGCGGTTCGCCATCTCCGCATCCGCCCGCGCACGCTCCGCCTGCTCGAGCAGCCGCTCGCGCTCGATGAGCATCGCGCGCCGGTCCGTCACCTCGATCAGCACTGCGACTATTCCGCGTACGACGCCGTCCATCGCGCGGAGCGGATGGTAGACGAGGTCGAAGTAGTGCATCGCGCTCTCGCCCACGTTTTTCATGTCGAAGAGAATCCCCATATCGGCGGCGACAAACTGGATGCCCGAATCGAACACCCGCTGCAGCACCTCCTCGACCTCGGATCCCGCGAGATCCGGAAATACCTCGACGAGCGTTTGCCCCACGGGGTCGCGATTGCCGATGACCCGCAAATACTGGTCGTTCGCAACCGTGAATCGCATCTCGCGTCCGTGGAACACCGCAATGGCGACCGGCGCCTGCGCGAACACCTGGCTCAGCGTCTCGCGTGCAGCATCCGCCTCGGCGCGCGCCGCCTGCTCGGCTGCAAGCAGCCGCTCGCGTTCGCGGAGCATCGTCACCCGCGTCGTCGTTTCCTGGCAGACGACGAGCACTCCGGTGATCAGGCCGCTCTCTCGTACGGCGCTGTAGCTGTACGTCCACCACACGTCCTCGAGGCGCCCATTTCGCTCGATCGGCAGATACTGATCCTCGTGCCACGTCGACTCACCCGTATTCATCACCTGCTCGATCTGCGGGCCGATCACCGTCCAGATATCCGTTCAGAACTCGCGTCCCTTCGCGCCCAGCGCGTGCTCGTGTCGGTCGCCAAGGCCAAGGCTGGGGCGATAGGCGTCGTTGTAGAACTGCACGAGCTCCGGTCCCCACCAGAGGAACATGGGATTGCGCGACTCCAGCAGAATCCCGGCGGTCGTGCGCAGGCTCTGCGACCACGTCGATACTGGGCCGACCGGCGTCGTCGACCAGTCGAAGGCGCGGCAGCGCTGCGCCATTTCTCCGGAGCCGACGAAGAGAGAAGCTGCGAGGTCGCTCTCCGATTCTCGTGCGATGTCAGCTGTCACTTCGCGGAGTCTCTGCCTTCGGGTGACTCGATCGTGGTGCGAGGGATGTACATCTTGGAGTCATGCCACCTCCCGCGCAATCGTACAAATTTGACCTAGTCGGCCCAGTGATTCAGCGGCCCGTGTCCCGCGCCGAGAGCCGGCGCCGTCGCGATCGCGCGATGCACCCAGTCGATCGCCTGCTCCACTGCCGCATCGAGCTCGATCCCCCGCGCGAGCAGTGCGGTGATCGCCGACGAGAGCGTGCAGCCGGTCCCGTGCGTGTGCCGCGTCTCGAGCCGCGGATGCGTGAACACGCGTACGCGGTCACCATGCACGAGAACATCGATTGCCGCATCGCCCACCAGGTGCCCTCCCTTGATGAGCGCCGCCGTCGCTCCGCGCGCAACGAGCACGCGCCCCGCGCGCTCCATCGCCTCGACGTCGCGCACCGTCTCACCCACGAGAATCTCCGCCTCGTCGAGATTCGGCGTCACGAGCGTCGCCAGCGGGATCAGCACGTCGCGCAGTGCGGCAACCGCGTCGCGCTCGAGCAGCGGGTCGCCGGACGCGGACACCATCACCGGGTCGACCACCAGCGGCGCGAACGCATGCCTGCGTATCGACGCAGCCACCGCAGTCACGATTGCCGAGTCGGCGAGCATCCCGGTCTTGGTCGCCGCCGGTCGCAGATCACCCGCCACCGAGTCGATCTGCGCTTCGATCATCGAGACGGGAATCGCCACCCACCCCTGCACGCCGCGCGTGTTCTGCGCCGTCACGGCGGTGATCGCCGAGGTTCCGAAGACGTGGAAGTGGTGGAAGGTCTTGATGTCGGCCTGAACGCCGGCGCCGCCGCCCGAGTCGGAGCCGGCGATCGTCAGGGCGATTGGTGGAGTGGCCATCGCCGAAGGATGCCCTTAACCCACCGGGGCGACAACGGCGCGTGACGCCCGCGCCAGCGTCACCGTCATTTCTCACCGGCACTCGTCACGCACTTCCCGTATCACCGCGGTGAACAATGGATCTCCAGCCGATCGCAGCGCTGCTCATCACCGGCGACTCGCCGGCGTCGCGCCTGTTGAGCGCGTCGCTCGCACCGTCCGTCCCGTCGCGCCTCGCACCCTTCACGCTCACGCCCGTGGGCATGAACGACGAAGCGCTCACGAGACTCGCCGATCAGCGCGTCGATATGGTGCTCCTCGATCTCACCGGCCCGCTGGATGCCGCAATGGACATCCTCATCCGTGCGCGCGTCGAAGTGCCCGAGATCCCGGTCGTCGTGCTCGTCGAACCCGGCCACAAGGGAGAGTCGAATGGAGCCGCCGCGATCGAGGCCGGCGCGTGCGACTCCGTGGTGAAGGAGGAGCTGAGCAGCGCACTCCTCGCGCGCGTGCTGCACTACGCGATCGAGCGCTATCGCCTCCACGCCACGCTCGACCAGCTCTCGCTCACCGATCCGCTGACCGGCCTCTACAACGCGCGCGGCTTTCGCACGCTTGCCGAGCATCATCTCAAGCTGGCGCACCGCACGCGCGGCCTGGTGATCGCAGTAGCGGACGTGCGCGCGCTCGACGAGATCAACGCCGCCTGGGGCCGCGACGCGGGCGACCGCGCACTCGTTGCCGCGTCGCAGGTGATTCGCGAGACGTTCCGCGCATCCGACGTGATCGCCCGCATCGGCGGCGACGACTTCGCGACGCTCATGCTCGACGCCACCGACGAGACTACCGAAGTCGTCGCGCCGCGCCTTCGCCAGCGTCTCGAGCACTACCGCGCGGCTCATCGCGATTCGCCCTGGCTCCTCGGCATGACGGTCGGCCTGGTGCGCGTTTCGCCCGGAATGCATTCGGGGATCGACGAGCTCCTCGCCGAGGCGGGAGCGGTGGCAGCGGCGGAACAGGTGAAGGTGGCGTAACTTTAGGGCACCCCGCAGCACCGCTCCCTCCAGCCCTCCATCATGTCCGCGAAGCTGCTGACCCTCGCTCGAGATCTGCAGCGTCGCAAGGCTCGCGAGCGCCAGCAGCTCTTCGTCTGCGAAGGCGTGCGCGCGACGGAGGAGCTCATGCGGAGCCCGCTGGATCTTCACGGTGTGCTCATCTCGCCTGCGCTTCTCGGCGCTGCTCGCGGCGCCGCCCTCCGCGAAGCAATCGACGCGCGCGGCATCGCGGCGCTCGAGCTCGATGAAGCGGACTTCGCGAGCGCCGCATCGACCGATGCGCCGCAGGGTGTGCTCGCGATCGGTGCAATTCCCGAGATGACCGTCGAGTCGCTCGCGCTTCCTTCGCGCGCGCGCCTGCTCGTGCTCGACGCCGTGCAGGACCCCGGCAACGCCGGCACCATGCTCCGCACCTCCGCCGCACTCGGCGCATCGGCCACGCTCGCTGCGCCGGGCACGGTTGACCTGTGGAACGCCAAGGTCGTCCGTAGCGCAATGGGTGCTCTCTTCCACTATCCCGCGCTCGCCGTGAGCTGGAGCGATCTCGATACGCTCCTCGCGTCCAACGACATACCGCTGTGGGGCGCCGATGTCGCCGGCCAGCCGATCGAAACGATCGCGCCGCCGACCTCGGTCGCGCTTGCGGTAGGCAACGAAGGCGCGGGGCTTTCGGATGATGCACGCTCGCGCTGCGCGCGCCTCGTCGGAATATCGCTCGCGCCCGAGATCGAATCGCTCAACGTCGCCGTCGCCGCCGGCATACTCCTACACCATTTCCGCGAGTGATCGACGCTTACGCCCCTCTGGGCTCCTGGTATTTCCCCACGATCGCCTTTCTCTTCGGCTCGTGTATCGGCTCGTTCCTGAACGTCTGCGTGAGCCGATGGCCCGCGAATCTGTCGGTGGTGAAGCCGCGCTCGCGCTGTCCGCACTGCGGGCACGAGATCACCTGGTACGAGAACATCCCACTCGTGAGCTGGCTCGCTTTGCGCGCGAAGTGCAGCGGCTGTAAGGCGCCGATCTCCGCGGTGTATCCGCTGCTGGAGCTGACCGTCGGGCTGATCTGGGTGGCGTGCGTGCTGCAGTTCGGCCCGACCTTCACCGCCATCCGTGTCGCGGTGCTCGCGTCGGTTCTGCTCGGCATCATGATCACCGACGCCACCGACTACGTGATCCCCGATGGCTTCACGGTCTTCGGCTTCTTCTTCGCCCTCGTCGCGGCCGCCGTGGGAACGATGCTCGGTGAAACTCTTCCGTTCGCGACGCTGTATGATTCTATCATGGGAGCGTGCGTCGGAGCCGGCGCCATCGCGATCGTCGGGTGGCTGGGCGAGCTTGCTCTTAAAAAAGAGGCGATGGGCTTTGGCGACGTGACGTTGATGGCGATGGTCGGTGCGTACCTCGGACCCGGGCGCACACTGCTCACCATCTTCATCGGCGCCTTCCTCGGCGCGGTGGGCTTTCTCGCGATCGTCTATCCGATCGCGTGGCTGCGCGCTCGCAAGTCGGGAACGGAGTTCGCCCCACCGCTCGTTCCGTTCGGAGTGTTTCTCGCACCTGCTGCGATGATCGCCCTTCTGTGGGGGAGTCGGATGATGAACTGGTACGCGCACGACATGCTGGGGCTGTGAGCTTCAGCGACATGCTGCGCTCGAGCAGCGACTCGCTCGCGCGATTCACACTCGACCTCACGGCCGAAGCACGTGCCGGGCGGCTCGAGCCCGTGCGCTGCCGCGACACCGAGATCGCACGCGTCATCGACATCCTGCTGCGCCACGGGAAGAACAATCCGGCGCTCGTCGGCGCGGCGGGAACGGGAAAGACCGCGATCGCCGAGGGCTTTGCGCAGCGCATCGCGTCGGGGAAGGTGCCGCTCGCGCTCCGCGACGCGCGCGTGCTCGCGCTCGATCACGCGGGGCTGCTCGCCGGCACCATGTACCGTGGCCAATACGAGGAGCGGCTCACGGCAATCGTGAATGCGGCCTCGGAGAATCCGAACATCATCCTCTTTATCGATGAGCTCCATAACCTCATCGGCCAGGGCGCGGCTATGGGCGTCGCGATGGATGCGGCGAACATGCTCAAGCCCGCGCTCGTGCGCGGCGAGTTTCGCGTCATCGGCGCAACCACCGACGACGAGTATCAGCGTTGGGTGCTCGGCGATCCCGCGCTCGAGCGCCGCTTTCAGAAGATTTCGGTCACTGAGCTTTCCGCCGAGGATACGCTCGCGGTGCTCGAAGCTCGACGCGAGCGGCTCGAGCGCCATCACAACGTATCGATCGCCGATGAAGCGTTGACGGCGAGCGTGGCGCTGACGGATCGCTATGTAACCGACCGCGTGCGTCCCGATCGCGCGATCGATGCGCTCGACGAGGCGTGCGCGCACGCGCAGGCCACGGCGTCGTACTCGGAGCTCACGGAGTCGCTCATTCGCGAGCGGCTCGCGCTGCTGCGCGAGGTCGAGCGCGTGGGCGCGCCGGCGCGCGCGCGGGAGATGAGCGAGGAGCTCACGCCCGATGAATCGCTCGAGCGAATGGCGCGCACGGGGCTCGCCGCGATCGAGCGGTTCGGACTCGAGCTCGAGAAGGCGTTCGGCAGCGCGCCCGCGCGTGCTGCGGCTGCCGCGGCCCCGATGCCACCCGCGCCACCTGCGGCGCCGCCCCCGCCCCCTGCTCCCGCGAGGGACACGGCTCCGCGCAGCGCGCGACTGGCCTCCGTCGAGACGGAGCTGCAGAAGCGACTCGTCGAGGAGGGGCTCGTGGTGCGCGCGCCGGACATAGCGCGCGTCGTTGCCGTCGCGACGGGTCGCACGGTCGAATGGCCATGACCCGCGTGCACGCGCGCAGCGCTGCGATCGCGCTGCTGGCGTCGATGACGATCTTCACCGCTGGGTGCCCGGGGAAGGAGAAGCTCACCGCGCAGGGGCCGTACGCGCAGGAAGTCTCCGATGCGATCCCGAAGATCGAGCGAGTGACCGGGCTCAAGTTCAAGAAGCAGCCCGTGCTCGAGCGGCGCACGAAGGAGCAGGTGCGCGCGTTTCTCGTGAAGCAATTCGAGGATGAGCGCTCGCAGACCGACCTCGCCGCGCAGCAGACATTGCTCCGGCGACTCGGTCTCGTGGGCGAGGACTTCGACCTGCGCGCGCTGATGCTCGATCTCTACACCGAGCAGATCGTCGGCTTCTACGATCCGGCGACGAAGGTGCTCTACGTGGTCGACGGTGCGCCGCCCGATCAGCTGGGTTTCGTCATCGAGCACGAGCTCGTGCACGCGCTCCAGGATCAGTACACGAATCTCGATTCGCTGCTGCACATCAAGGGCGACGATGATCGAGTGCTCGCCGCGCAGTCGGTGATGGAGGGGCAGGCGACACTCGTCCCGCTGCGCGACAGGCTCGGGCCGGCGGCGGAGATTCCCGGCGGATGGGATCGCGTGCGGCAGATGGTGCGCGAGTCATCGTCGTCGATGCCGAAGTTCGCTGCCGCGCCGCAGATCCTGCAGGAGACGCTGATCTTCCCATATCTCAGCGGGATGGAGTTCATGAAACACTTCGACGACCAGGAGCCGGGGAAGATGCCCTTCGGCGCCGCGATGCCCGTGTCGTCGACGCAGATCATACATCCGAGCGCGTACTTTGGCTCGAACGCAGAGCAGCCGGTGACGATCACGCTCCCCCCGCTGCACGGTGCGACCAACACGTACGAGAACGACATGGGTGAGTTCGAGACGCGACTTTTCCTGTTTCAGCATCTCAAGGACCAGAACGCGTCGATCAGGGCGGCGATGGGATGGGCGGGCGATCGCTACGCCATTCTCAAAACGCCGCACGGCGACGGGCTCGCCTGGGTCACGGTGTGGCGGTCGGCCGTCGACGCAGGCGAGTTTCGGACGGCGATGCAGAAGGTGTTCACGGCTCGCTACCCGAACGTGCAGGCGACGGAGGGGCCACAGGGCACGCACCTGATCGCGTCGGGCCGCTCGATGGTTCTCTCCGGCGGCGACGTGGAGGGCCACTCGGTTCTCGTGTACATCGACGTCCCGGCCGCCGACCGGGCCGACATCCTCGACATGTCGAAGATCGCGCTCAAGTAGCTGTGGGCGCGCCTGGACCGTTCGTTCGCTAGTTGATGAACGGCCCGATCAGAATCCCGAGGATCGCGAATGCGGTCACGAGCGCGGCGATCGATCCGATCGCGATCGCGATGACCTGTCCGACACTCAGGATTCGCTCATAGCGCATCCCTCTCTTCACGCCACGCTCGACGATCGAGCGCTCGAGAATCCCCCACAATCCGAACGCGCCGGCAACGATCGGCAGTAGCGCGTACATCCACCAGCGCGGCCTGATCGCCGCAAGAGCAACGAGCGAAAGGCCTCCGATTGCCGTGAGCCCTGCGAGCATCGTATCGCTCGCGCTGCGCGCACGCGTAGCGAGTAGCGCGTAGAGGCCCTGCGGCTCGGCACCGACCGAGTTCTTGTCGAGTGATGCGATCATGCGCTCCCCTTTCTCTACTGCCCGATGAATCTCGACAACGCGTAGATCGCCAGTCCCGCCAGACCGCCCACGATCGTGCCGTTGATTCGGATGAACTGCAGATCCTTCCCGATCGCGAGCTCCACGCGGTCCGAGGTGACCTCCGGATCCCACGACGTCACCGTCTGCGCGATCAGCTCCGCGACCTCACCCTGGTAGCGATCGACGAGATGCCCCGCCACGTCCGCGATCAGCGCGTCGACGCGCGCGAGCAATGCCTCATCGCGCGATACCGCCTCCCCCAGCGACACGAGCCCACGCTCGATCGCCGACGGCGCGAACGCATTCGGCGCATCCGCATACTTGAAGAGCGCCTCCTTCGCATCCTCCCAGATCGACTTCGAGAACTTCCGCACCGCCGTCGCATCCAGAATCTCGAGCTTGATCTTCTCTGCCCGCGCGCGGACATCCGGGCTGTCGTTCAGCTTCCGCACGAAGTTCGCGAGCGCCTCGTCGAAGCGGCGTCGCAGCGGATGGTTCGGATCGTCACGCAGATCGGCGAGCGTGTTGTCGAGCCCCGACACGATTTTCCGGTGGATGCGATCGTCGACCATCCCCGGCACCCACCACGGACTCTCCGCCTCGATTCGCTCGCGAATCAACTCCTGATTCTGATCGACCGTTCTCGCCAACAGCCCGATGGCCTCGTCGAGCAGCTCCTGGTGACGATCACCGGCGGTGATCAGCGACAGCATCTGCCCGAGTATCGGCGCGACCTCCGTGCTCCGGATTCGCTCGACCAGCACGCGATCGATCAGCTCCTGCACATCCTCGTCTCCGAGCATCCGCGCGCCGTTCGCCATGGCGGTCGCGGCGTGATGCGCGAGTGTGCGGCTGTTCTCCGGCACCGCCAGCCACTTTGCGAGATGCTCCGACACGTGGAGCGATGCCAGTCGCGCCGCGAGCACGTCGCGCGAGAGAAAGTGCCGCGACACGAAGTTGCCGAGACTGCGCCCGATCTGATCCTTCCGCGCGGCGACGATCGCGGTGTGCGGAATCGGAATGCCGAGCGGATGCCGGAAGAGTGCCGTCACCGCAAACCAGTCGGCCACACCCCCGATCATCGATGCTTCCGCCGTCGCGCGAACGTACGCGAGCCACGGATACCGCGCGACGAAAATCGAACTCACGATCCAGATCGCCGTCGCGAGCAGCAACAGCCCACTCGCGCGACGCTTCATCCGCGCGAGATTCTTGCGCTTCGTCGCCTCGTCCGGCGGCGCCAGCGGCGCGCTCAACACGGGCGCGGGCCGAACTGCCAGGTCAGTCACCGGTTTCGATCGGCACCGAGCGCTCCGCATCCGCTGCCCTGCGCTCCGGCTCCACCGCGGGCTCCTGCGACGGCGGCATGTCTGCCGGCGTCGCCGCCACTGCCGGCAGCATCGCAAGGCGCAGTACCTCGTCCATCGCATCGACGAAGGTGAACACCATGTTCGTCCGCACCTCGGCCGGGATCTCGCGCAGATCCTTCTCGTTGTGCTTCGGCAGGATCACCTCGCGCAGTCCCGCGCGGTACGCCGCGAGCACCTTCTCCTTCACACCGCCGATCTCGAGCACCTTTCCGCGCAGCGTGACCTCTCCCGTCATCGCGACATCGCGGCGCACCGGGCGCTCGCTCAGCGTGCTCGCGATCGCCAGCGTTACCGTGATTCCCGCGCTTGGTCCATCCTTCGGAATCGCTCCCGCGGGGAGATGGATGTGCAGGTCGAAGTCGCGGAACATCCGATCGTCGATACCGATCTGTGCCGCGCGCGATCGCACGTACGAGTAAGCAGCGTCCACCGACTCACGCATCACGTCGCCGAGCTGCCCGGTGACGATGAGACGCCCGGTCCCCGGCATCTTGAGCGCCTCGATCGTCATGAGCTCGCCGCCCGTGGACGTCCAGGCCAGCCCTGTCGGCGCGCCGATCTCCGGCTCCTTCTCCGCCTCGTCGCGCGAGTAGCGAGCGACGCCCAGAATCTCCTCGACCATCTTCTGGTCGACGATCCACGCGCCTTCCTCGTCTTTCGCCTTCCGATGCGCGCGCTTGCGCATGATCGCTTCGATGTTGCGCGAGAATCCGCGCAGCCCCGCCTCGCGCGAGTAGCCGCTCGAGATCAGGCTCAGCATCTCGTCCGTGAACTGCAGATCGAGATCGGTGATTCCCGTTTCCTCGAACAGCTTTGGAAGCAGATAGCGCCACGCGATCTCGACCTTCTCCTCGATCGTGTAGCCCGCGATGCGGATGACTTCCATTCGGTCGCGCAGCGGCGCCGGAATGTCGTAGAGATTGTTCGCGGTGCAGATGAACAGCGCGCTCGATAGATCGAATGGTAGATTCAGATAATGATCGACGAACGTATTGTTCTGCGACGGATCGAGCACCTCGAGCATCGCCGCCGTCGGATCGCCGCTCATGCCGCCGTGCGTCATCTTGTCGATCTCGTCGATCATGAGCACGGGATCGCGCACCCCGACTCGACGCAGCGCCTGGAGCAGCAGCCCCGGCATCGCGCCGACGTACGTGCGCCGATGTCCGCGAATCTCCGCTTCGTCGCGCACGCCGCCCACCGAGATGCGATAGAACTCACGCCCGATCGAGATCGCGATCGCCTCCCCGAGTGACGTCTTCCCCGTTCCCGGAGGCCCAACGAAGCAGAGAATCGGACCGTGCGTCCCACCACCGCGCAGCTTGCGCACGGCGAGGTATTCGAGAATGCGTTCCTTGGCCTCGCCGAGTCCGTAGTGCCGCACGTCGAGCGCCTCCTGCACCTTCTGCAGCTCGATCTGATCGGTGCTCGAACGCTTGTTCCACGGCAGCGCGATGATCCAGTCGAGATAGGTGCGGATCACCTGATATTCGCTCGCCGCCGGCGAGAGCATGCGCATGCGCTCCGTCTCGCGACGCGCCTCCTGCATCACCTTCTCGGGCAGCCCAGCCTCCTCGATCTTCTTGAGCAGGTCGACCGCCTCCTTCTCGCCCGGATCTGTCTCGCCGAGCTCCGCCTGGATCGCACGCAGCTGCTGGCGCAGATAGAACTCGCGCTGATGCTGCTCGATCTTCACTTCCGTCTGGCGCTTGATGTCCTCCATCACGCGCGCGCGCTGCACCTCGCGCTCCAGACGCGTGAGCACGAAGCGGATCCGCTCGCCGATGTCGAGGCGCTGAATGACCTCGTCCTTGTCGGCAATGCGGAAGTTCATGTTCGTCGCAGCGAGATCGGCGAAGCGCCCCGGATCGGACATGTTCATCTTGAGAATCGCCGGCACCTCATCCGGGATTCGTTCCACCAGCTCCGCGAGCGTCTCGGCCGCGTTCACCAGGCGGGCCATGAGCTCCTCGCCGTGGATCGGATCGAGCGGCGTCTCGGGCGCTGGACGAATGCGCGCGATCGGATAAGGATCGCGTTGCTCGACGCCCTCGATGATGATCCGCCGCAGCCCCTGCAGCGTGATCTGCACCGTGTCGCCCGGGAGATTGATCCGCTCGTGAACGCGCGCGGCCACACCCACCCGTCCGAGAAACGCCGACGGATCAATCGCCTCGTCGTGGTCACCGCTGGCGACGACCAGTCCAACAATCAGCCCCGCCTCGTCGTGCGAGCGGATGATCGAGAGGTTCTCCGGCGCCCCCATCTGCACGGCGATGGTGCCGAGCGGGTAGACGATGGTCGAGCGGAGCGCCATGAGTGGAAGCGTTGGCGGCAGCTCGGACTTGAGGATCTCTTCTTTGCGCTGGGCTCGGGCCATGAACGCCTGGTGGGGGGACCGGGGCAAAGCGACCTGCTCGGATTGCCCTAAATACTAATCACGCATATGTTTAAAGGCTATGTTCGATGAACTGAGCGAAAAGCTCGACGCCGTATTTTCGCGCCTCCGCGGGCGCGGTGTTCTGACGGAAGCCGACATCAAGGAAGGGATGCGCGAGGTTCGCCGCGTCCTCCTCGAGGCTGACGTCAATTTTGCGCTCACGCGTGAGTTTCTCGAGCGCGTCGAGGCCAAGGCAGGGGGTGTCGCCGCTCTACGGAGCGTGTCTCCGGGGCAGCAGCTAGTCAAGATCGTCCACGACGAGCTGGCTGCCATGCTGGGCGAGAAACGCGAAGGGCTGCGCATTGGCACCGTCCCACCGGGGATCGTACTCATGGTGGGACTTCAGGGCTCGGGAAAGACCACCACCGCGGCCAAGCTCGCCCGCAAGCTGAAGGCCGAGGGCAAACCGCCGCGTCTCGTCGCCGCCGACGTCTACCGCCCCGCCGCGATCGACCAGCTCGAGACGCTCGCGAAGCAGGTCGACGTTCCCGTTTTTCTCGATCGCGACAGCAAGGACGTCGTCAAGATCGCGAAGCGCGGCATCGAGGAGGCGCGTCGCAATCGCGATCGCGTCGTGATCATCGATACGGCCGGCCGTCTGCAGATCGACGACGACATGATGAATGAGCTCCGCCGCCTCAAGGATGCGGTGAAGCCCGACGAGATTCTCTTCGTCGCCGACGGCATGACCGGTCAGGACGCCGTCAAGATCGCGAAGGGCTTCGATGACGCGCTCGGCATCACCGGTGTCGTGCTCACGAAAATGGACGGCGACGCGCGCGGCGGCGCGGCACTTTCGATTTACGGGATAACGAAGAAGCCGATCAAGTACATAGGTGTCGGCGAGAAGATCGACGCGCTCGAGGAGTTCCATCCCGAGCGCATGGCGGGACGGATTCTCCAGATGGGAGATATCGTCTCGCTCGTCGAAAAGGCGCAAGGTGCGTTCGACGAAGAGGAGTCGAAGCGGCTCGAGAAGAAGGTGAAGAAGGAGGGACTCGATCTCGAGGACTTCCTCACGAGCATGCGGCAAATGCAGAAGCTCGGGCCGCTCGAGGGCGTCCTCAAGATGCTGCCGGGCGTGAACGCGAAGATGCTCAAGCAGGCGAACATCGATCCGAAGCGCATGAAGCACATTGAGGCGATCGTGCTCTCGATGACGAAGGAGGAGCGGAAAAATCCGGGGATCCTCACCGGCTCGCGGAGGTCGCGCATTTCGAAAGGGTGCGGCCGGCCCGTGAGCGAGGTGAACCGACTCCTCGAGCAGTTCCGCGAAATGCAGAAGATGATGAAGAAGATGGGGAAGGGCGGTGGCGGCCGGATGCAGTTCCCCGGAATGCCGCCGGGGATGTTGCCTCCGCGCATGGGCGGCCGCTGAGTTAGCTTTGTGTTTCACCCGGGTGCGCACCGGATCTTCCGGATTGCGCGATGAGCCCGCGTACCACGACACACTCTGTTGGGAGAGACGAAATGGTCAAGATTCGCCTGCGCCGCGTTGGACGTAAGAAGCTTCCCGTCTATCGCATCGTTATCGCCGACGCGCAGAGCCCGCGCGACGGACGCTTCATCGAACTGATCGGCCAGTACAACCCGCGCCTCACAGAGGGTGGCTTAAAAGTGGACGCGGATCGCGCGAACTACTGGCTCGACGTCGGCGCGCAGCCGACGGATACGGTGCGCTCGCTGCTTCGCAAGGCAGGTGTCATGAAGGGTCGTCACGAGGCGCGCGTAGCGGCGAAGCGCAGCGGTAGCGCGGTTGCCGTGAACGAGACTGCCGCGGAGTAGCATGCCCTCGCCCGAATGGGTCATCGTCGGGCGGTTGCGAAAATCGCACGGGCTCCGCGGCGAAATAATCGTGGAGCCAATCACAGACGCGCCGGCCGAGGTCTACTCGGCCGGCCGTGTGCTTTTCGCGGGTGATGCGACGGGCGATCCGCTTCCGCATCCGCCGGAGCTCACCGTTGGCGAGGCGCGGCCGCACATGAACGGGCTCCTCATCGTGCGCTTCGAGGAGATGCGCGATCGCGACGACGCGGCGCGCTGGACCAACCGCTACCTGTTCGCCCCTGCAGCAGAGCTGGAGCCGATAGGAGAGGGGGAGGTTTATCAGCACGAGCTCGAGGGGATGCAGGTCGTCCTCGAGTCGGGCGAGCCCGTGGGGACGGTGACGAACGTCTTCGAGCTGCCGCAGGGGCTCGCACTGGATGTTGCGCGCGAGAAGGGAACGGTGCTGATCCCGTTCAACGAGTACTTCATTCACGAGGTGAAGCGTGCCGAGCGCACGGTCGTGATTGCGCCGCCGCCAGGTCTGCTCGACTGATGTTGCGGGTCTCGGTCATCACGATCTTCCCCGGCTTTTTCGCGGCGCCGCTGTCGCTGAGCATTCCGGCACGCGCCGCGGCGGCTGGGAGCGTGAGCTACCGCGTGATCGATCTCCGCGACTTCACGCACGACCGGCATCGCACTGTGGACGACGCTCCTTTTGGCGGCGGGCCGGGAATGGTGATGAAGCCGGAGCCGTTCTTCGAGGCGGTGGAGTCGATCGAAGCGAAGGCGCCGATCGTCCTCGTCTCGGCGCGCGGGCGAGCGTTCAGCCAAGCGGACGCGGTGCGCTTTGCCGCGGGAGAGGAGCTTACGATTTTGTGCGGTCACTACAAGGACGTCGACCAGCGCGTCGCCGATCATCTGTCGACTGAAGAGATTTCGCTTGGCGAGTTCGTGCTGAGCGGAGGCGAGACGGCGGCGCTGGCGATTATTGATGCAACGGTGAGACTGCTGCCGGGGGCGATGTCGGACCTGGAGAGCGCGCGTACGGACTCGTTTTGGGATGGAAGCGAGCTGAGCGCGCCGAGTTACACGAGGCCGGCCGACTTTCGCGGGCTTGGGGTGCCGCCAGTTCTGATCTCGGGCGACCATCGGAAGATCGCGGAGTGGCGCACGGCGGAGGCAGAGCGTCTATCGAGGGCTCGCGGGGAGCGCGAACGCTAGAGAAAGGAGGTGTATTAGAGCGCACCGCCTGAGGGGCGTAGAGCGAGCTCGAGCGGTGAGGTTTTACTCATGTGCATCATCGTCCGTCTATGCACTAATCGCAGCTGATCCGAGCCCTCTCCCACACTGTCTGGCCGCTCAGTCAGCGAAGCTTCAAACCGCGTTTTGCATGCTGTTTTAAGGGATCGTTGGATAGTACTCTGGGGCTGGCTGAACCGGGCCGAATTAAACACCTCGAATACCTTCACGATCGCATGCTCAGCCTATGCGAACGCGCCGCTTTTGTACTGTCCACTTTCTAGCTGTCGCACGGTTACTGAGCCACAGGTTTAGTGACAAGGGCAAACCCGTCGAAAGGCGGCGACGCAAAGCCACGAAGCTACCGCATCCTCCGGATGCCATGCTGGTCGGGTTGTCGCGCGGACCCTTATTTAAGGAGTCCCACGATATGAGGCACCTCCTCGCTGGATGCTTCGGCATCCTATGTATCGCCGCTTGCAACGACGCATCCACTGCGCCGGCACCCTCGCAGGCATCCGCCCCGAAGGCTCCCGCGGTATCTCCATCCGCCGACGCCTGGACCGGACACTACATCGTCGTCTTGAAATCCGGCGCGCCCTCCTCGGACGCGCTCGTCCATCGCCATTCGCTGAGCAAGCAGCTCAAGATGGACCAGCGATTCGGCACGGTCATGCGTGGATTCTCGGCCGCCGTCACCGACGACGACATCGACTCTCTACGCAATGACCCCGACGTCGAAAGCGTCGTGCAGGATCGCTTCGTCCACCAGCTCGGCACCGAGACCGGAATGGGTTGGGCGCTCGATCGCGTCGATCAGAAGCTCATGCCGCTCAACGGCGCCTTCGCGTACGGCGCGACCGGTGCCGGTGTCAACATATATGTCGTCGACGGTGGCATTCGGTACACGCACACCGAGTTCGGCGGTCGCGCGAAGCTCGCGTACGACGCGCTGGGTGGTGACGGATCGGATTGCAGCGGTCACGGCACCGGCGTTGCCGGAATTGCCGGCGGCAGCGTGCATGGCGTCGCGAAGGATGCGACGATCTGGTCGGTCCGCGTCTTCCCGTGCAATGGCACGACCACGCTCTCCACGATCCTCGCGGGCGTCGATTGGGTCACCGCGAATCACAAATCCCCCGCGGTCGCGAATCTCAGCCTCGGCGCTGCTGCCGCCCCGATCCTCGATTCCGCGGTCGAGCGCTCCATTCGCGCCGGCGTTTCATACGTTGTCGCCGGCGGCAACAACAACGGCGACGCCTGCACCATGTCGCCTGGCAAGCTCAAGGATGTGATCAACGTCGGCTCGACCGATGCGTCGGACACGCGCGCCTCCTGGTCGAACTATGGCTCCTGCATTTCCATGTTCGCGCCTGGCGTTGCAGTGGCGTCCGCCGACTACTACTCCGACGTCTCGCTCGCTAGCTGGAACGGCACGTCGATGTCAGCACCGATGGTCGCCGGCGCGGTTGCACTCTATCTTCAGGGTCACCCCACCGCGACGCCGGCAACGGTTCGCTCCGCGATCGTCGGCAACAGCACGGCGGCGACGGTGAAGAACCTCTCCGGCTCGGGCGACAAAATGCTCTACACGGCGTGGATCGGCTCGGGCACCGCGACGCCGCCTCCCGCAGCTCCACCAGCGCCGCCGCCGGTCGCTCCCGCGATTCCGACCGTCTCGGGCGCCGCCGTCTCGTACAACTGCAGTAAGAACGTCTGCGCCTTCGACGCCAGCGCGTCCAAGCCTAAGGCCGGTGTGTCCAGCTATGCGTGGACCTTCGGCGACGGCACGTTCGGCAGCGGCAGCAAGTGGGTTCACACCTATCCGTCCTCCGCCAACTTTACCTGGAGCGTCAAGATCGTCGACAAGGCGGGGAAGAGCTACAGCGCCGGCAAGGCGATCACCCCGGCGAGTGCGACTGGGGCGGCGACCAGCACGGTGCCGCCGGCGACGCCGCCGAGTACGCCGGTACCTTCGCCGCTCGCGGGCGTTGGCGGAGTCGGCGTCTCGTACAAGTGCGTCGCGAAGCTCTGCGTGTTCGACGCCAGCGCTTCACAGCCCACGAATGGCGTCACTGCCTACTACTGGACCTTCGGCGACGGCATGACGGCAACTGGGCGCAACGTGAGCCACACGTATGGCTCCGCCGCGAGCTATACCTGGCACGTGTCGATCGCGACCGGAACGGGCAAGAAGTATTTGACGATCAAGACGATCACGCCGGCGAGTGCTTCGGGCTCTTCGACGAGCATCGTTCCCTACTACGTTCCCTGACTTCACGGTTCCCTTCATGCGAGACCCCCGCCTCGCGCGGGGGGCTGTATGAGACAACGAGAGCGGCCAGGGCGTTGGAGCCCTGGCC
>JACCWE010000005.1 GCA_013697785.1 Gemmatimonadaceae bacterium | reverse complement strand
GGGCACGAGTTTACCTTCCGGGGCGCACCGGGCGCGCTCGTGGGTCTCGAGCACGCGCTTCGCGCCCAGATGACAGCTGCGGTATTTCCTGTGACGTTCGATGCATTTCAAGCGCAGGTCCACTTCCGGGCCCTCAACGAGGTGGAGCGCGGCGATGGCTACGCCCTGAGGACGGTTGCACTTCGCCATCCCGGGGGCGCCACCGGCTATCGCATCACCGATGGTAACTCGGGCGCCCCCGCACTCGTCTACATTTCGGATAACGAGCTCGGCCACCACGACGGCTACAGCTCAGCACCAGGGTGGCGCGATGAGCTCGTGAGCTTCGCGCGCGATGCGTCATTGCTCGTGCACGATGCGATGTATACGGCCGACGAGTATGAGCGGCACCGCGGATGGGGACACTCGCGGTACGAAGACGTCGTGGACCTCGCGCTCGACGCGGGAGTGCAGCGGCTGGTGCTCTACCACCACCATCCGGAACGCTCCGACGCAGCGGTGAGCGAACAGGTTGCGGCATGCCAGAAGCGCGTGAGCGACAGGGGCGCGCGTCTAGAAGTTCTGGCTGCCGCGGAGGGGACGACGCTCACCGTGTAGCCGGGAGGCAGGATGCGACGCCGACGTTCGAACACTATTCTCGCCACGCTGATCATCGCGACGGCCGTCGCGAGCGCGGCTCGAGTGCATGCGCAGCAGCACGACTCGTGGCCGCTGATCGGCGCCCTTCCCTTTGCAAACAGCGTGGTCGGCGACGAGCACGCCGCGCTCAATCCGCTGATTAGCGGCGTGCCCGAGCTCATCCTCATCGAGCTCTCGCGCAATCCGGCCATTCGTACCGTCGAGCCAGCGCGACTACGGCGCGTGCTCGCCTCGCAAAAGCTCGACGCACAGGGGCGGGTCGACGACGATGCGGCATCGCGCGTGGGACGCATCCTCGGCGCGCAATGGATGATTCGCGGCAACTTCACGGGCGACGGACACGGTACGATTCGCGTCGCCGCATACATGGTGGACGTCGCCACGGGGCAGGTGGAGCACACCGCCAACGCCGAGGGGAAGCAGGCGAATCTCGCGTCGCTCATCGGCCAGCTCTCTGAGCACCTCGGCCACGACCTCCACTTCGCCGAGTTGCCGAGGGATGAGAAGCGTGCGCGCGAGCTGATGCAGAAAGCCTCGTATCAGACGACGTTGATGTTTGCTCGCGCCATCGAGGCGCGCGATGCGGGTCGCGTACAACAGGCGATCAGCATGCTGCAGCAGCTGCTGGCAGCGTCACCAGAGTACGAGCCCGCGCAGAATGAGTTGACGCGGCTGCATTCGGATCGCGGACGGTAGTTACCGCGGCTCGTCCGCCGCTCAGCACGCGTTTTGCATGGGATTGGCGCCAGGCAAGTTCGTTTCCCTTTCCAAAGGTTCGATGAGCGCCCTCAAGCTGATAACTCTGGTAGCGGCGTTTGGAGTGGCCGTCGCTTCCACCGGATGCAAAGGCGGTAGTGACAGTACGGTGAAGAGCGTGGACACCGTGGTAACCACGACGAAGGTTCGCGACACCACGGTGATCAAGGCCGACACGACGATTCACGTGGACACGGTGAAGCAGACGCACAACGTTCCGGGCGCGAAGAAGCCGTAACGTTCCGCGCCGCTGGTGAACGCACAGAAGACTGCCGGCGCTCGTCGGCAGTCTTCTGTGCATTCGCGACTTCGTCGTGCGTAGCTCCGTCAAGAGCCGATGGCGATCCTCGTTCCCGTCTTCGACACGACCTTTCCGCTTTTGTCGGTGACGTCCGCGGGCCAGTTGATCGCGATCGTGCTGTCGCTCGCCGAGAACATCGCCATTTTTTGCTGCGCGCTGTTGCCACCCGAGATCGCATCTGACTGCGATGCGCCCCTGCTCTTGTAGAAGGCGACGACCTTTTCGTACGAATCCGGCGTCACGTACACCTTGTACGGATACTTTGGATGCTTCGCGCTCTCCGCCTTCGATGCGGCGGCATCGAGCATTGCGCCCGGATAGACGGGCACGGCGGCGAGAGTGATCGCCGCGACTGCGGTGACGATCAGGCGTGCAGCGATGAGCATGAGGGGTGTCTCCGGAAAAGAGGATATCGACGAACGCGTCCGCGTCCCAGTTGCTCATAACCTATGACGTGGACGACGCTTCCGGAACGGAACGTCGACCGCCGGCGGGCGGTCGGAAGCCGATTCGCGCGCGGATTCTCGAGTTTCATCCTGGATGTGTCGCTCCTGTTCATCGCGAATGCGATGCCGTCGTGCCCCGCGCGCACCGCGCACGCGGTTGCGGCGCACTCGTATGGGCTTGATCTGCTTCATGCACTCGCCCTCCGGTCAGAGCTGCACGCGCCGCATTACCACACTCGCAGACGCGCGGCCGGCGTCAGATAGAGTCGCTGCCCAGGCGTGACGTCGAAGGCGTCGTACCAGGCATCGAG
>JACCWE010000154.1 GCA_013697785.1 Gemmatimonadaceae bacterium | reverse complement strand
CGCACGGGCGCGACTTCATGGCGGATGTGTGCGAGCAGTGGGAGGCGGCCTTTCGCGCGGCGCTCACTCCGGCGACTCGTCGTGTAGTGCTGCGCTTTGGCGTCGTGCTCGGGCGCGACGGCGGCGCACTCCCTGTGCTCGCGAGCCTCGCGCGATGGGGCTTGGGTGGGAGCGTGGGCAGCGGGCATCAGTACATGAGCTGGATCCATCTCGACGATCTCATCGCGATCGTCGATCGCACGATCGCGTCACCCGAGATGACGGGTCCGTACAACGCCGCCAATCACGTACCCGCGACGAACGCAGTGTTCATGCAGCGGCTCCGTCACGCGGTGCATCGACCGTGGAGCCCGCCGGTGCCGGAGTTCGCCGTGAACATCGGGTCGTTCATCATCGGGACTGAGCCATCGCTCGCGCTGCACGGGCAGCGATGTGTGCCGAGGCGGCTGGATGAAGAGGGGTTTACGTTCGCGCACGAGAATCTGGACGAGGCGCTGCGGGGGCTGTTATCGTAGCATGACGAAGGGATAGCCCACAGTCTCGCCGTGGTGATATTCGAATGAGTCAGCTACGAGTAATGCGCCGGGTGATGGAGCTCGCGGCCACTGCGTTCGCGATCATCGGATTCGCGACGCGCGCGAAGGCACAGGCGGTGATGCGCGATTCCGGCGTCGTGCATCACGACGCGCACCATGAGGCCGCGCATTCGGGCATCGAGCCGCGGCTCGGCCACCTCACCTTTGCCACTTCAGCTTCGCCAGCGGCGCATCGCGCGTTCACTCGCGGGATGCTCTACATGCACAACTTCCATTATCCGCAGGCCGCCGCGGCCTTCCGCGAGGCGCAGGCACTCGACAGCGGCGACGTGATGTCGTACTGGGGCGAGGCGCTGAGCTATACGCATCCGGTGTGGAATCAGCAGGACACGGCCGCGGCACGCGCAGTGTTACGGCGTCTCGCGCCAACGAAGGGCGAGCGCCTGGCGAGGGCACGTACGCCGCGCGAGCGCGCGTGGCTGGCGACGGCCGAGGCGCTGTACGATAACGATGTGAGCAAGCCGCGACGCGACACGCTGTTTTCGGCGAGCCTGGCATCGCTGCGGAGCCAGTATCCAGGCGACGTCGACGCGCAGCTGTTCTACGCTCTCTCGCTGCTGGGACTCAATCAAGGTGATCGCGATGTACCGACGTATCTACGCGCGTACGCGATCGCGCGGCGCGTGTTCACCGCCCATCCTGACCACCCTGGCGCCGCCCACTACGTCATTCACGCGGTGGATGATCCCGCCCACGCATCGCTCGGCCTCGACGCCGCGCGCGCCTACAGCCGCATCGCACCGGATGCATCGCACGCCCAGCACATGACCTCGCACATCTTCATAGCGCTCGGCATGTGGGACGATGTGATCGCCGCGAACATCCGCGCGCAGCATCCACTCGAGCCCGGCGCGCATGTGACGTACGGACACGGAGTGCAGTGGCTGGTCTACGGATATCTGCAGAAGGGACGATACGGGGAAGCTGCGGGGTGGGTGGACTCGATGCGCGCACAGACATCGCGCCTAGCGACGGGCGGTGACAAGAACGGCTCGGCGAACCGCAACACCGCGGGCTACGGCGCCGAGGCGGATAGTCGAGCATATCTGGTGCTCGATCGCGCGGCCTATCTCGCCGATACGAGGGAGTGGCGCTCTCCGCTCGCGTTGCTCGCGATCGACACTACGGGACTCGGTATGCACGATCGCGCGGCGAACGATCTCGTGCTCGGCCTCGCGGCGCTGGGTCGCGGGGAAAAGGCGAGCGCTCATGCGATCCTCGCCGGTTTCGCTGCGCGCATGGCGAGTGCGGAAGGTGGCGAGCGCGATGAGTTCGCGAGCGACCGAGGATACGCCCAGGTGATGCTGAAGACGCTGCGCGCTACGGTGATGCATGCGGACGGGGACGTGGAGGCGGCGGTGCGGCTGCTCGCGGGAGCGTCGGCGGAGGACGACTCGCTGCCGTTCGCGTTCGGGCCGCCGGTGGAGATCGTGTCGCCGCACGAGCTCGCGGGGGAGTATCTGCTCGAGTTGCGGAAGCCGGGCGATGCGGTGCGCGAGTACAAGCTCGCGCTCGCGCGTGCGCCGGGACGGACGGCGGCGCTCGTCGGATTGGCGACGGCGCAGCACGAGCTCGGACGGCGGGCGGATGCGCGCCACACGTATCTGCGCGCCGCGAAGAATCTCGCAGGCGCGGACAGCGCCGGGATGCAAACGATCGCGACGTTGCGCGCTCGGCTCGATGCGTCGCATCCGTCTTCGGCGGCGACCAGGTAGCAGCGCGAAGGCGCGGATCGCCGACCGACTCAAACCATCGAGGACTCCCGGCTGTCTGACCCTCTCAACCGTACTCAGTTGAGGGGATTCCGAATGCTCATGCCTCTCATCGCTCGTGCGCTCGTGGCACTCGCGCCGGTTGCTGGCGCGGGCCGCGCCGCGACCGACACGATTCCCTCCGACTCGGTCATCGCCCACTACTACGCGGCCATCGGCGGACACTCGGCGCTTCTCGCCGATACGACGCTCTCCTTCAGCGGGCACTATCAGGAGGGCGACTTCAAGGTGCAGACGACGATTCTCTGGAAGCGTCCGACCTTTCGTCGCGTGAGCGTGGTGCTTCCGGAGGGATTCGCGTACGTCGAGCTGTTCGATGGGCGCGACGAGTGGGAGTTCACCGAGTCGTTCAACCGACCGGTGCAGCACGACACTGGCGCGTCGGAGCGCGCGGGGAGGCGTGGTGCAGAGTTCGACGAATCGTTCGTCGACTATCGCGCGAAGGGACCGCGTGTGCAGGCGAGGGCGGCGTCCGTGATCGAGGGGCGCGCGGCGAATGTGCTTCGCGTGACGCTGCGCGACGGGTGGGTGAAGGACTACTACTTCGATGTCGAGACGGGACTATTGGTGGCGTTGCGCAAGGCGATGCCGCTGCATGCATCGGGCGCGGATGTGGTGTCGCTCACGTACTTCCGCGACTACAAGCGAATTGGTGCTGTATTACGGCCGCTCGCACAGGAAGAACGGAACGTGGCGACCGGTGCGCTGATGAATACACTGCGATGGGACTCGATCACGCCGGACGTTTCGATTCGGCCGGAGGCGTTCGTACACCCGGGCTCGAGGAGGGAGACTGTTGACGGGCCGCCTTCCCGAAAGTCGAACCGAGCGCGGGCGACTCGAGGTAATGATACATGATTGATAATAGACGTCATTATGACGCTATATTGTACGTATAGTGTGCTTAAAATAGCATAAGAGATTTCCACGTTTACCCCACACTGCGAAGATATAACCCTCGAATATCGCTCGTCCGCTCAACAGATCGCGAATGATGGATCCCCTTCGCCGGAGACTCGATCGTTACCCTGACGCAAAATTCGCGAGACGCTGGTGCGGTTCATTGCCACCATGCACGCCCCCGCGCATTTCGTCAAAGCCACATCGCGCCTGCCCAAGCTCCTAAGCGTCACGACAATCGCTCTCGTGCTGGCGTTGTTGTTCGCGCTCTTGAGTGCGAAGCGTTCGAACTCCCATGGGTCCGGATCGCTGCCGGCGATACCCGGTCTTCCTTCGCTCTTCGTTTCGCGCGCCCCGGACTCCGTCGTCGGCTGGCGCACGCGCGAGGCAACGCCCGCGCGCGTTCGTTTCGAGTACCAGCTGGACGCGCTGGCCGGATCGCTCGACTCGCTCGCCATCGCCCTGGACCACCACTCGAGCCTCGCGTCGCGGCGTGCTTTTCACCGCGCACGCCTCGCCTACAAGCGCTCCGAGTCGCTGCTCGAGCCCTACTCGCCCACGACCGCGCACGCGCTCAACGGCCCGCTCGGGAACGATGACGGTGACGCGCCGTCCCGTCCGCTCGAATCACCCGCGGCTTTCAGGCAATCCTCACCTCACTCGCATCGCTCGACTCGGGGAACACGCGCGAGGCGTCGCGCTCTCTCGCCATCTCGATGCGCGATCAGGTGCGGCGTCTTCGCGGACAGACGCGCTACCTCGACCTCGCGGTGCTGCCAGTGCTCGAGAGCGCGCGCACCGAGCTCGCGCGCGTCACGACGCTCGGCCTCGCAGGCTTCGATCTCGATGATCCGACGAACGCGACTCGTGGCTCCGCATCGCGCGCGCCTTCAGCGACGCGAGCGCGTATCTCCGCGCGCATCCGGACTTCGAGCATCTCGACCGCCTGGCGCTCATCACGCGCTTCGCGAATCCCGCCGCCCTCGCGGTTGCCGACGCGCGTTCGCCGCTACTCGCCCACGCCTACGCCCAGCGTCGCGTCTGGCGTGCGAACGCCGCGACGGTATTTGATCTCCACGCGCTCGACCCTACCGCCTTCGCCCCGGACTTCGCCCCGCCGCCGAACCTCGCGCTCGTCGCGCTCGGCGGTCGCCTCTTCTCCGACTCTCGCCTCTCCGGCGCAGAGCACCGCTCGTGCGCGACGTGCCATGTCCCTACGCGCGCCTTCACCGATGGCCGCGCGCGGCCACTGCTCATCACGCCGAGCATCCAAGCAGTGCGCAACACACCAACGCTGCTCGACGTCGCCATCAGCCCCTCTACTTCGCAGACCAGCGCGCGCTATCGCTCGAAGAGCAGATCGGATCCGTACTCGCAAGCTCGAGCGAGATGGGAAGCTCGCAGAATCTCGCCGCCACGCATCTCGCCGCCGACTCAACCCTCCGCGCCGACTTCGCGCACGCACTCGCGAGACGGCGCGACAGCGCGCTGAACGGTCGCAACATCCGCATCGCGCTTGCCGCCTATCTCCGCTCGCTCGACTCCTTCGACTCGCGCTTCGATCGCGCCGTGCGCGGAGACACGCTTGCGCTCGACGCTCGCGAGCGGTGTGGCTTCACCGTCTTCATGGGCAAGGCGCGCTGCGGCACCTGTCACTTCGCGCCGCTCTTCAGCGGCGTGATGCCCCCCGAATTCACGAGCTCCGAGCCCGAGATAATCGGCGCGGCTACGCTCCCCGTACTGCGCAACGCGCGCCTCGATCCCGACTCCGGGCGCGCGGGCGTCGACCACCTGGCCGAGCATCTGTTCGCGTTCAAGGTGCCGACGCTGCGCAACGTCGCTGTGACCGCTCCCTACATGCACAACGGCGCGTACGCGACACTCGAGGATGTGATGGACTTCTACGAGCATGGCGGCGGCGCCGGACTCGGCGCTCCTCTCTCGAATCCCACGCTTCCGACCTCGCGCCTGCACCTCAGCGCGAAGGAGCGACGCGCGGTAATAGCTTTCCTCCGCGCGCTCGCCGACACGTCGTCGGCATCTCCGCGAGCCCGCGACCGACTGCAACCGAAGGGGATCGCCACGCGTTGAGCCACGAACGCCGTGCGACCGCTCCGCGCGCGAAACCCGTTCGAGGCTCATCATGGATCTGCAGCTCAAGGGGAAGACGGCACTCGTCAGCGGGTCCACGCTCGGCATCGGCTTCGCGATTGCGAGCACGCTCGCGCGCGAGGGCGCGACGGTCATCGTGAACGGGCGTACACAGGCGCGCGTCGACGAAGCCATCGCGCGCATCACGAAGGACAATCCCCACGCAGAGCTGCGCGCCGCCGCCGGCGATCTCTCCACCGTGGCAGGAATCGCTACGGTCGCGAAGAGCATTCCCGAAGTCGACATCCTCGTCAACAACGTCGGCGCGTTCGAGGCGAAGCCGTTTCAGGAGATCCCCGACGCCGAGTGGCAGTTCATGTGGGAGATGAACGTCATGAGCGGCGTGCGGCTCAGCCGGCAGTACATGCGCGGGATGCTCAGCCGCAACTGGGGGCGCATCATCTTCATCTCGAGCGAGTCGGGGCTCAACGTGCCCGGCGAGATGATCCACTATGGTGTTACGAAGACCGCACAGCTCGGACTTTCGCGCGGGCTCGCCGAGCTCACGGTCGGCACTGCCGTGACTGTGAACGCGATCCTTCCCGGTCCGACGCGCACCGAAGGCGTCGAGGAGTGGCTCAAGGGACTCGCGGCGCAGAAGGGAGTGTCGCTGGCCGAGGTGGAGAAGGACTTCTTCGAGACGACGCGTCCGTCGTCGCTCATTCGACGGTTTGCGGATCCGTCCGAGGTCGCATCGCTCGTCGCGTACGTCGCGAGCCCTCTGTCCGCCGTTACCAATGGCGCATCGCTGCGCGTCGAGGGCGGAATCATTCACAGCATCGGCTGACGTTTCCAAAGCGTTACGGCTCCGTGAACAACTGAACGCGGAACCTGCCTATTCTCAGGGCGCGTGAGCACCATATCGCTCTCCAACACTGCCTGAGGAAGCTCCATGACGCGCATGAAGGTTCGACATTCCGCTCTGTTTGCAGCAGCCGCTGCGATTACGATGAGCGTCTCCTGTTCCGACAACTCGTCGGCGCCCAAGGCCGGCTCGATCAACTCGGTGAATCACGTCGTCGTGATTTATCTCGAGAATCGCGGCTTCGACAACACGTACGGCGAGTTCGCCGGCGCGACAGGGCTCGCCGATGCCGCGACCGCTCTTCCGCAAATCGATTCTTCCGGCAACCCGTACGACTCGCTGCCGCAGGTCGCGGGACAGCCGTATCCCACGAATCTCCCGAACGCACCCTTCGACATCGCGCTCTATGTTCCGCCCACGGTCGCGACGCGCGACCTCGTGCATCGCTTCTATCAGGAGCAGGTGCAAATCGACGGCGGGAAGATGGACAAGTTCGTGCAGATCAGCGACGCGAAGGGGCTCTCCATGGGCTATTACCACACGGCCGTGCTGCCGATGGCGGCCGAGGCCGCGCACTACACGCTCGCCGATCACTTCTTCCACAGCGCGTTCGGCGGATCGTTTCTCAATCATCAGTACTTGATCGCTGCCGCGGCGCCCGTGTTCCCGGGTGCGCCAACCTCCGGCGTCGCGGTGCTCGACTCCGCCGGCAAGGTCGTCACCGATGGCTACGTGACTCCCGACGGCTTCGCGGTCAACACCGCATTTTCGGTGAACGCTCCGCATCCATCGTCAGCGAATCCGGCGGGCCTCGTTCCAAACCAGACCAACCCGACTATCGGCGATCGCCTCAACGCCGCGGGAAAGACGTGGGCGTGGTACTCCGGCGGATGGAACGACGCGATCGCGGGAAATCCCGCGGCCACCTTCCAGTTCCACCATCAGCCATTCGCCTACTACGCGAACTTCGCCGACGGCACGCAGGCGAAAGCCGATCACCTGAAGGACGAAACGGATTTCATCGCCGCCGCCACGGCCGGCACTCTTCCCGCCGTCTCCTTCGTCAAGCCGCTCGGCGTCAACAACGAGCATCCGGGCTATGCCGACATCATCACCGGCGAAAATCATACGATCGATCTGATCAACGCGGTGCGGAACGGACCGAACTGGAAGGACGCGGTGATCATCGTCACCTACGATGAGAATGGCGGTTTCTGGGACCACGTCGCGCCACCGACGATCGATCGTTGGGGTCCGGGCTCGCGCACGCCGGCGATCATCATCTCGCCGTTCGCGAAAAAGGGCTTCGTCGACAAGACGCCGTACGAGACGGTCTCGATTCTCTCGTTCATCGAGAAGCGGTGGAATCTGACACCGCTCAACGATCGTGATCGCAACGCGTCGCCGCTCCTAAACGCGTTCGACTTCTCCCTTTCTGCCAACTGACGCCGCCTCCGGCTTGGAGATCGGCAGCGTGAGCACGAAGGTCGCGCCCTTACCCGCATCGCTCTGCACGGAGATGTCGCCGTTCATCGCGCGGGCGAGGTCGCGGCTGATCGCGAGGCCGAGCCCCACACCCTGCTGGCGCTCGGGAGTGAGATGGCGATCGACCTGCACGAACGGATCGAATATCATCTTCAGCTTGCCACGGGGGATGCCGCGACCAGTGTCCTCGACGATCACGCGCGCAATGGCGCCATCGATTTCGCAGCTCAGCGTGATGCGCCCGTCGCTCTCGGTGAACTTCACCGCGTTGCCGACGAGGTTGAGCAATATCTGATCGAGCTTCTCGCGATCGACACGAACGCGCACACTGCTATCGCACGGCTTGTACTCGTACTGCACACCCTTCGCCTGCAGCTGCGGCGCGATCAACGCCTCCATTCCCTCGAGCGCATCGGTGAGCGTCACCTCGGCGAGATGGAGCTCGACGCTTCCCGCCTCCAGTCGCGCGTAGTTCAGGATGTCGTTGATCAGCACGAGCAGATGCTGACTCGCCCGCCTGATGCGGCGGAGATCCTCACGCTGCAGATCCGTCACCGGACCGCGCACGCCCATCTCGAGCAGATCGACGTAGCCCGACACCGCGTTCAGTGGTGTTCGCAGCTCATGTGACATCGTCGTCAGGAAGATCGCCTTCGCCGCGTTCGCCGCCTCGGCTTCCTGGCGCGCCTGCTGCTCTGCCTCGAGCAACTGTTCGCGAGCCGTGACATCGTGGCTCACGCCGAGGAAGCTCACGGGCTCGCCATTCTCATCCGTCCGCAGCCTCGCGAAGCCCTCGAGCCAGCGAACCTCGCCGTCCGTCCGCAGAAAGCGGTACTTGATGTGGTACGTCGGGGTGCGCTCGGCGAGCGTACGTGCGATCTCGCTCGCGACGCGCTCGCGATCATCCGGATGGATGTACGAGCCGAACTCCTCGCGCGATCCCGAGAACGCCCCCTCGGCCAGCCCGTGCATACGCTCCGTTTGCGGTGACCACGAGACGCGATCGGCTTTTATATCCCACTCCCATGAGCCGAGTCCACCCGCTTCCATGGAGAGGACGAGCTTTGCCTCGCTCTCGCGCAGCAGAGTATTGCTCAACGACTCCGCGTCGCGCGCGCTCACCGTCTCGGCGAAGAGGCGCGTGCGCTCGAGCGCGAGCGCCGCACGCCGCGCGAGCTCTTGCACGCGCGCGATGTCACTCGGTCCGAGAAAGTGTCCGGACTCGGCCGAGACGATCGTGATCGCGCCGACCGCTGCGCCGTCGACCATCATGGGCGCGATGACGTACGAGCGAAGGCCGAGCGCGAGCAGCATCTCGCGCTTCTCGATGTCGGCGACGCCCGCGATGATCATCTCGTCGGTGATCTCGCTCGAATGCACGACTCCCGTCCGGAGCACCTCGAACACGCTGCCCGGATCCTCCGGCTTTGCGGGGAAGCGGCGATTGAATTCGTCGGCGATCGCGAGCTTCGCGGGCTCGGAGTGGACAGTCGCGATACGGCGCAGCGATCCGCTTGCGTCGAGAAGATCGATCGTGCACCAGTCGCCGAGACGTGGCACCGCGAGCTCGGCGACGCTGCGCATCGCGGCATCGGTGTCGACCGAGGTCGCGAGGATGGCGCTCGCTTCGGCGAGAACGCTCAATCCCTCGGCGGAGCGGCGCTGGTCGTGGACGTCGGTGCAGGTGCCGAACCAGCGAGTGATCTTCCCCGTCTCATCGCGCAGCGGAAGGGCGCGGCAGAGGAACCATCGGTAGGCACCGTCACCACCGCGGCGGAGGCGCGCTTCGACCTCGAACGGATCGCCGCTCGGAAATGAGCGATGCCACTTTTCGTCGACGTCGCGCGTGTCAGCAGGATGCAGAGACGTCCGCCAATTGCCGTCGGTTGGAGTGGGAGTGTCCGCTCCCGTGTACGCCAGCCAGCGACCATTGAAATATTCGCTCGCGCCGGATGCGTCCGTGGACCAGACGAGCTGCGGCATGGTTTCGGCGAGGGCCCGGAAGGAGCGCTCGGCACGCACGCGAGAGCTGACGTCGGTGAAGTAGACGGCGAGTCCTCGACGCCATGGATACGCGCGCACCTGGAACCACTTGTCGAGCGGCTCGAAGTACTCCTCGAAGCCGGTGACGACCTGCTCATTGATGGCCCGGCGATATTCCCTTTCGAAGGTGGTGCCGACGGCGTCGGGAAATGCCTCCCAGATGCTCTCGCCGAGCAGCTCTGCGCGAGTAAGGCCGAGCAGAGGCTCGGCGTTGTCGTTGAGGTAGATGAACTTCCAGTCGCGATCGAGCGCAAAGAAGGCGTCGCCGATGCTCTCGAGGATCCCAGTGGCTTCCTGACGCGCCTCCTCCGCGAGGGCGGTCTGCTGCTGCAGCTCTTCGCTCGTGGCCTGCAGCTCCTCGTTCGATGCGATCAGCTCTTCGTTCGCCGCTTCGAGCTCCTGCGCCTGATGATGGAGCTCGACCGCCTGCTCTTCGACGTTGTGCTTCTGGGTCGCGAGATCCTGATTCGCTTCGTCGCGCTCGGCGGCGAGGCGGGTCTGCGTCGCCGCGTCGCGCGCGAGAAGGACGTTCACGAGCAACGCGATGAGAAAGGCGGCACCCGTGCCGAAGATGACGACCCACGTCACCCAGTTCGTGTAGCGAATGATGTCGTTCGTGCGCTCGGCGACGCGCGCGGTTTCGCGGTCGCGCAGCGCCGTCGCGATACGCCGGGCTTCGGTCATGTAGTCGCGACCACGATTCGTGTTGACGATGGCGAGTGCCGGCGCGAGACCGGATGCGCGGCGAATGCTGATCGTCTCCGCGAGCTCGGCCATCCTCTCCATGGAGAAGGTCGAGAGGCTGTCGAGCTCGAGAGGAGTGGAGGCGTTGTGCCTCGCGGTGGTGATTGCCACATGCAGCTGCGAGCGCACGGCCGGAAGGGAGTCGAGCGCGAGCGCGTATGACTTCAGGTAGTTTTCCTTGCCGGTGAGAAGGAAGCCGCGCTGTCCCGTCTCGGCGTCGGTGAGCAGGAAGACCAGACGATTCGCCGCGTCGCTGATCGCGCGCGACTGGCGGCCCTCGATGCGGCTCGCGACCAGGCGCGCGGTGCCTTCGTACGCTGCGACGCCGACCACGAGCACGACGAGCGGCGGTCCGAATACCGCTGTAAGGTGGCGCCAGGTGAGACGCCAATAGGAAAAGAGCGAGCGGGGAGTGAGCCCCGCGACGGCCGTTCGCTTCTCTTGCGATGGCGAGCGGTTGGGCAGAGTCATTGGGCCGGGGTGTGGTAGCTGCCGAATCGCGAGCGGCCGGAGCCGCTCACAGTGGAGCGAATCCGGCCGTCGCGCTCTCTCGCTGCGACTGCCTCACGAGAGAGTTTAGCACGCCCCGTGCCGCGACTATACGCGGCGCGGTGGCTTGCCGTCGCGATCGGGCTGCTTCGGCTTCTCCTCAGTCTGCACTCGGCGACGCTCGGGTGCCGCGTCCGTCGTGCGCTTCGGCTGCTGCTGTTGCACTGGCTGCGGCCTCTCGCCCTGGGCGGGCGACTTCCGCTCTTCGGTCTGCACCGTGTGCGGAGGCTGCGCGACCGGACGCTGCACCGGCTGCTGGACCGGCTGCTGCACATCGGTGCGCGGTGCAGTGCGCGTATTCGGCGGCGAGACCGGTTGCGCGGGCGGCGCTGGACGCACGCTCTGGCTCGGCTCACCGACCGTGTGTGCGGGGCTCCCGTTCGGAGATCCGCTCACGGGCGAGGGACCATCCGTGTGCGACATCGGCCGATCGTTGGTGTTCGGACGCTCGACCGGCGTTGGGCGAACGTTCGTGTTCGGTTGCTGCTGCGGCACGGCACGCGTGTTCGCAGGAATGCCCGGCTGCGCGGTCGGCACAGTGGCCGCAGGTGCGTTGGGGTTCGTGACTCGCTGCGCCTGATCGTTCGGATTCGAGCGCACATTGATGTTCGGTCGCGTGTTGGGAAGCGGACGCGCACCGTCGTTGTTGGTTGGACCGTTCACCGTCGCCGGCGCATCCGTGTGCGAGATGCCGCCACGTGCGACGCCCGAGCGGGGCGCGCCACGCGTCTGCGAGATCGGGAGCGGAGCAACCGGCTTGTCGCCATTCGTCTGCAGCTGCGCGACGTGTGACTGGAAGGTCGCGGGGCGCGGCGGAGGCGTGTTCTTCCACACCACCTGGCGCGCCTGTGTTGCCTCGGGCGGCCGGCGTACGACGGTCGTCGAATTCTGGCGACGAATGAGCACGCTCTGCTGCGTGGGTGCAACCGGCGCACCGTCGCCGACGACGTGGGCCGAGCGTGCCTGGTCGACGGGAACGATGATCGCGGCGCGTCCGATGCGACGCGAGCCTGCGAACTGATCCTGAGGAACGGACGTCGTCGCACCCTGCACGCTACGATTGCGGTACTGGATGTTGGTGACGTTGACGTTCGTGATATTGATGTTCGTGATGTGCACGTTGGTGACGTTGACGCGTCGCACGTAGCGATCGCTCACGCGATACGCGGGACGATAGACCTCGTTCGGCGCGAGCGGGAACCATGCGACGCCATCGCGATCGCCGTAGCGGCCGCCATGGAAGTTCGATCCGCCCACGAAGACCACGAGCGCGGGCGCGTACACCGGACGGCGACGGATGATGCCCGGCGCCCAGACCCAGCGGTTGCGCACGTATGCCCAACGACCGTAGTGGAAGGGCGCAAAGCCCCAGGGCGCATCGTCGATCCACGTCCAGCCGTAGGGCTCGACCCACGCCCAGCGGCCGTAGCGGTACGGCGCCCAGTCGTCGACGACGAGCGTCGGCGCCCAGACGTGGCCGTACTCGGCGTCATCGCTCCACGAGCCGTTGCGATCGAGATCTTCGTAGCCGGTCATGTCGCGCGAGACGTACTGCGCGGACACGGACTGATCTTCGGCGCGATCGCGCGCGTCGGCCCAACGGTCGTATTCATCGAGCGGCGAGGCGTTGCGCACGTCGGGCGATGCGCCGTCGGCGGTGAAGAGCACCGTCTCATTCGGGCGCACGGGAACGGTGTTGGCGTTCGACGTGACTTCGGCGTCGCCGTTGCGAGCGGTGATCGTGCTCGTGGCGCCGTCGCTGCTCACGTCGATGCGATAGGTGCCGTCGCGTATGAGTGTCACGGCGCCGGTCGGCGTATCGATCTCGACGTTGTCATCGGAATCGAGCGTGCGGAGGCGAATGAGCGCAGAGCCCTGCGTCAGTCGGATCTGCAGATGATTGTCATCGAGGTCGAGGATCTCAAAGGCGGTTTCCGGCCCGAGGCGAATCGCATTCGAGCCGACGTGGAGCTCGGCGCGCGCGTCGGTGTCGGTCCAGAGATGGTCGCCGGAGGAGAGCGGATAGTTCAGCGTTGCGCTGGTCCAGTCGTCGACCGTGCCCGGACGAAAGGAGACTTCGCCCTGGAGGTAGCTCGCACGCAGCACGCGCGAGGAAGGATCCTGCTCTTGGTCCTGGGCTTTCACGGTCGCGAGCGAGCCGAGGAGCAAGGCGGCTGCCGTACCGATGAGAACACGAGTCCCGCGCATACGTCGATCTCCGAAAAGGTTGTGCTGCATGCCGAGGTGTAGCGCAACTGGCATTCCGCACTGAGTTAATCGCGGGATTGATGCGCAACTCGTGCGCCGACAAGCTATTGCAAGTAGCTTGTGGAGGCGACGGAGGACGTGGGACTGGGGACTGTCGTGGCTCGAGTACGCGAAAGTGTCCTATCCAGAGGACGATCGCAAACTTCTGCTGGCGAGGGATTTTGGCGGGGAAACGGCTGTACGTGCTGGCGCTGCTGTTCACGGCAGACAAGAAGCGAGTGGTGCTCATGAAGCGGACTCGGCCTTCGTGGCAGGCGGGGCGCGTGAACGCGCTGGGTGGGGCAATAGTAGTAGGGGAGTCGGCTGTCGAGACGGCGAGGAGGGAGGTTCGGGAGGAGGCGGGGGTGGATGTGGCGGAGTGGGCGGAGGTGCTGGTGTGGGAGGACGCCGAGTATCGGATGCACGTGATGCGTGCGGTGAGCGAGCTGGCGGGCAAGGCGCGGACGCAAGAGGATCAGGAGGTCTTTCTCGCGGATGCGAGCGCGCTGCCGTTGAATGTGATCGACAATCTGCGCTGGCTCGTGCCGCTGGCGCTGGATGTCGATGTGAGCTTTCCGATTGCGGTGCGGAGTGCGCTGGCGGCGGGATCGGGGCTCACGGATCGCGGGCGCGAGACGGAGTGAGCGATGCCGGAGCTGCCTGACATCACTGTGTATCTCGAGCAGCTCGAGCGGCGCATCGTTGGGCAGCGGCTCGAGAAGCTCGTGATCGCGAAGCCGTTCGTGCTCCGAACATTCGATCCGCCGGTGTCGGAGCTCGTGGGGACCGTGGTGCGTGGAGTGCGGCGGATGGGGAAGCGGATCGTGCTCGAGATGGATGATGAGCGATTCGTGGTGATCCATCTGATGATCGCGGGGCGGCTCAAGTGGCGAGCGGTGACTGGGAAGCTGCCACCGAAGGGATCTATTTTGGCGATCTTTCATTTCGGCACCGGTCTTCTGGTGCTGACGGAGGCGGGGACGGCTCGTCGCGCGTCTCTCCACCTCGTGCGTGGCGCGGCGGGGCTCAGAGAGTTCGACCGCGGCGGGCTCGAGGTGCTGAGCGCCACGCTCGACGAATTTTCGCGGCGGCTCACGAGCGAGAACGACACGCTGAAGCGCGGGCTGGCAGATCCGCGGTTGTTCAGCGGAATCGGCAATGCATACTCCGACGAGATTCTCCATCGTGCGCGCCTATCGCCGGTGAAGCTCACTCGCCGCATCAGCGCCGAAGAGATCGCGCGATTGTACGAGGCGACGCGTGCGACGCTGGTGGAGTGGACTCAGCGATTGCGCGAGGAGGCGGGGGAAAATTTCCCTGAGAAGGTGACGGCCTTTCACGACGACATGGCGGTGCACGGACGCTTCGGAGAGCCGTGCCGCGTGTGCGAGGCGACGGTGCAGCGAATTCGGTATGCGTCGAACGAGACCAACTACTGCGCGCGATGCCAGACGGGTGGGCGACTCCTGGCGGATCGGGCGCTGTCGCGGCTGTTGGGGAAGGACTGGCCGAAGTCGATCGACGATATCGAGTGATCGCCCGCGTGCGGGAGCGATCGAGCGGGGAGTGAATCATTTTCCCAATTGCTTCACTGTGCTCTGGACACCGTCTTCGACGCGCTGAGCGAGATCGCCAAGCCGATCCCCAGCATGTGCACCGCGAGTCCCGTCAACCATGTGTCCAAGGGGGCGAGGTGGGGCTTCGTGTGCATCGCGTCGAGAGGGAGAACCACCCAGTTCATGACGAAGTAGACCCACGCACCGTAGGCTAGGCCGTAGGGGATCGGATTG
>JACCWE010000021.1 GCA_013697785.1 Gemmatimonadaceae bacterium | reverse complement strand
ACGCTGACCTGCCGGCACAGCGCCTGATAACAGCCGAGCAGCAGCTGTTGTCCCGTCTGCCCGCGCGCGTAAAACGTCCGTGAAACCTGCGCGCCCCCGAAGGAGCGATTCGCCAGCAACCCGCCGTATTCGCGCGCGAACGGCACGCCCTGCGCCACGCATTGGTCGATGATGTTGACCGACACCTGCGCGAGCCGGTACACGTTCGCCTCGCGCGAGCGGAAGTCGCCGCCCTTCACCGTGTCGTAGAAGAGGCGCAAGACCGAGTCGCCATCGTTCGGGTAGTTCTTGGCCGCGTTGATGCCGCCCTGCGCCGCGATGCTGTGTGCCCGGCGCGGCGAATCCTGGAAGCAGAAACACTTCACGTTGTAGCCAAGCTCCGCGAGGGTCGCCGCTCCGGCGCCACCCGCGAGACCGCTGCCCACGACGATGATCGTGTATTTTCGCTTGTTGGCGGGATTCACGAGCTTCATGTCGAAGCGATGCGAGTCCCACTTCTCCTCGATGGGTCCATCGGGAACGCGCGAGCGCAGCTCCATCGTCACGGTACCAGGTGGAAGTACACGGCGACCGGCACGAGCGTGAAGCCGCCCCACACGACGAGCGCGAGCGCGATGGCGACGGGGCGCTTGAATGGATCGAGACGCCCCCGTTCGAAGCCGAGCGTGCGCACCGAGCTCCACGCGCCGTGATACAGATGGAGCCCGAGGAAGATCATCGCGACGACGTAGATCGCCGTGACCCACCAGAGCTGGAAGCTCGCGATCACGTTGCCGTAGACGTCACCCTCGGTGAGCGCAGCCGGCTGCAGCGTGAGCGTCGTGAAGTGCAGAATGTGCAGCACGATGAACAGCGCGAGGACGATTCCCCCGATGCGCATCGTGCGCGAGCCTATCGTCGCCGCCTGAAGATCACGCTTCGCGTACGGCACCGGGCGCGCGGCGCGGTCGAGCACCGTGAGCTGGTAGGCGGATACCACGTGCGCGACGAGCGCGAGGAGCAGTACCACGCGTACGATCCAGAGCAGCTCGTTTGCGGGGCCGTGGAGAAACGCCGAATACGTGTTGAGCTTCGCCGAACCCTCGATGAGCTGGAGGTTGCCGGCCATGTGCAGGATCACGAAGCCGACCATGATCAGCCCCGATACCGCCATCACGACCTTCTTTCCGACGGTACTCGACCAAAAGTGCACAGCGCGCGTCAAGCGATGCTCACAGCGTCACTGCGGCCATCGGCTCGCGTACGGCGTCGGCGCTCTTCGCGAGTGCGGCGCGCTCGTCATCGGTGAGCGTGACCTCGAGGATCTGCTCGAGTCCCGCGCGACCGAGCTTGCAGGGCACGCCGAGGAAGATGCCCGACTGTCCGTACTCGCCGGTGAGCCACGCGGCACACGGCAGGATGCGCTTCTGGTCGAAGGCGATCGCCTCGCACATCTGCACCGTCGCGGCAGACGGCGCGTAATACGCAGAGCCGGTCTTCAGATACTTCACGATCTCGGCGCCGCCCGTGCGCGTGCGTTCGACGATTGCGTCGAGCTTCGCCTTGTCGAGCAGCTGCGTCACCGGAATTCCGCTGACGCTCGTATACGAGAGAAGCGGCACCATGGTGTCACCGTGTCCGCCCAGCACCATCGCCTGAATGTCGCGCACCGACACGCCCAGCGCCTCGGCGATGAACGACCGGTAGCGTGCGGTGTCGAGCACGCCGGCCATTCCGATCACGCGCTCGCGCGGAAAACCCGTCGTCTTCATCGCGACCCACGACATCACGTCGAGCGGATTCGAGACGACGATGAGGATCGCGTTGGGCGAGCTCGCCTTCACGTGCTCGGAGACCTGCTTGACGATCCCGGCATTTGTGTTGAGGAGGTCGTCGCGCGACATGCCGGGCTTGCGCGCGATGCCGGCCGTGATGACGACGATGTCCGAGCTTTCGGAGGCGGCGTAGTCGTTTGTGCCGATGAGCCGCGTATCGAAGCCTTCGATCGGCGCGGACTCCCAGATGTCGAGTCCTTTGCCCTGCGGCACACCCTCGATCACGTCGACGAGAACCACCTGCCGCGCCAGCTCTTTCTCCGCGAGTCGCTGCGCCGTGGTCGCGCCGACATTCCCTGCCCCAACCACCGTGATTTTGTTCAGCATCCGCGTCGTGTTCCTCTGGAAGAAATGCGTAGAGGAAAGATAGACGCGGAGGCCGATGCGCGTAATGGCCGGATGGCGAGTGCGATCAGCCGCCGACCTGAGACAACGCCCGCAATCCACCCACCTTCATCTGCAACAGCGCATGCTCGCGCGGCTTGGAGGCGAGCGCTTGCGCATACAGCGGCGCGAGCGGCTCTCCAGCGCGAAGCGCATCGCGAAAGCTCACCTCGTCATCGCCGTAGAGGCAGGTGCGCAATCGTCCATCGGCAGTGAGTCGAACGCGATTGCAGTCGCCGCAATAGGTGTGGCTCATTGGCGTGATGACGCCGATGCTTCCCGGCGCACCCGCATAGCGGTAGTACGCCGCGGGGCCGTTGCCGCGTACGGGGCCCGCATCGGCAACCAGCGGCGCGACTCTCGAGAGCCGCGCCAGGATCTCATCGCTCGGCACCACCCGATCGAACGTCTCACCAGCCATCTCGCCCACAGGCATCAACTCGATGAAGCGCACGTGCCACGGATGCTCGAGCGTGAGCCGCGCGAAGTCCTCGAGCTCATCATCGTTGATCCCGCGCATCACGACCGTGTTGAGCTTCACCGGTCCGAGCCCCGCTTCCTCCGCTGCCAGCGCCGCGTCGATCGGCGAGAAGTTGAGCGAGCGGCGTGCGATCTCGCGGATGCGCTCCGGGCGCAGCGAGTCGGCGCTCATGTTCACGCGATCGAGTCCCGCCGCCTTGAGTGCCACAGCCAACTCGGGAAGCTTCACGCCGTTCGTCGACAGCGCGATGTCCTCGATTCCCGGAATGCGTTTCAGCATCGAGACGAGCGTCGTGAGCTGTGGACGGATGGTCGGCTCGCCGCCGGTGATGCGGAGTCGGCTCACACCCAACGGCGCGAGCTGCCGTACGACCTCGGTGATCTCCTCATAGCTCAGAATTTCCTCGCGCGGCAGCCACGGCAGCCCCTCGAGCGGCATGCAGTACGCGCAGCGGAAGTTGCAGCGATCCGTGATCGAAATGCGAAGATATTCGATGCGTCGTCCGAACTGGTCCTGCGAAATCGACGACGCCGCTGCCACCGGCGTGGGCGCACCGCTCGTCTCCGGCGTGACCGCGCTCGTCTCGCTGGCGGCGATCACTGCCGCTCCTCCGCGCGCTGCTCGTGCGCGATACCAGCCGCGTTCACCCAGTCGCTCGTTCCATCGACGTATCCCTCGCGTTTCCAGATCGGGAGCCGCCGCTTCACCTCTTCGATCACGAAGCGCGACGCCTCGTACGCCTCCGCGCGGTGCGGATGTGCGACCGCGATCGCGATGCTCACGTCGCCAAGCTCGAGCGCGCCGAGCCGATGCTCAGCTACGAGATGCGCGACACCAAAGTGCGCCGCGCACTCACTCGCGATCGCCGCCAGCTCGCGCTCGGCCATCTCGCCGTAGGCGCTGTACTCAATGCCGCTCACGGTCCGCCCGTCGTTCATCTCGCGAACGTGCCCGAGGAAGATCACCGTCGCCCCGTTTGCCGTGTCGCCCACCTCAGAGAGTAGCGCGGAGACATCGATGGCGCGGCGCACGATCGCGGTGCGAACGCTCATCCGCCAGCCACGGGAGGGATGATCGCCACTTCGTCGCCGCTCACAACTCGTTGGTCCGCATTCGCATACGTCTGATTCACCGCAACGAGCGGCGCCGCCGGAAGCGAGGATCCGCCCGGCATCGCGCGCAGCCGATCGACCACGTCGCGCACCGTGGTATTCCCCGCGAGCGTGAGCTCGAGGCGGTCGGAGCCGAGTGCCTCGGCGTATGAGGCGAAGAGCAAAGCGGTTACGGTCATCGAATGAAGATTGAACCGAGGCGAGATGTGCGACAAGCGATGCACTGAGCCAGGGAACGCTGCTGATAAACGGAAGCGCCCCGTTCGTAGTTGCACGAATCGGGGCGCTCACTGCGATTTCGGCGAGCGCTCAGGCCGGCGAATCGGAGAACGACGCCTCATCCTCTTCGGCAACGAGAGCGCGCAACTCCTTGCTGGGCTTGAACACAGGCACAGGGCGCGCGGACACTTCCACGGGCGAGCCCGTGCGCGGGTTGCGCGCCATGCGCGTCTTGCGCTGACGAATCTTGAATGTGCCGAAGCCGCGAACCTCGATGTTCTTCTGCTCTTTGAGGGCGTCCTTGATGGCGTCCAGAAAAGCATCGACGACACGTGCGCAGTCCTTCTTCGAGATCATCGGCCCTGCTGTTTTCGAAATCTGGGCCGTGACGTGCTCGACAAGGTCAGCTTTGGTCATTCATAACCCCGGGTTGGCGACCGCCGAGTGGGCGTTCGTGCGTCGAAAGTATGACGTTAACCGTTGTGTGTCAAGCGTTTGGCTCACTGGCAGCCCCGCCCGAACGTACCGCCTTCAGGAACTCTCCGAACAGCGGACGCGCGTCGTGAGGGCCCGGCGCAGCCTCGGGATGGTACTGGACCGCGAAGATCGGAAGCTCCCGGTGCCGCAGCCCCTCGACCGTCCCGTCGTTCAGATTTACGTGCGTAACGCGGAGCGCCGGAGCGCCAGGAATGCCCTTTTCGTGCCCGACCACCGAAAATCCATGGTTTTGCGATGTGATCAGCACCTTCTCGGTGTCGATCTCACGAACAGGGTGATTCCCGCCCCGGTGGCCGTACGGCATCTTCTCCGTCTGCGCCCCGAACGTGAGCCCCAACAGCTGGTGTCCCAGACAGATACCGAGGATTGGAAGCTGCTTGTCCGCCAAGGTTCGAATGATTCCGGGCGCGTAGGTGACCGCCGCCGGATCGCCTGGCCCGTTCGCCAAAAACACGCCGTTCGGCTCCAGCTCCAGCACAGCCTCGGCCGACGTGTCCGCCGGCACGACCGTCACCCTGCATCCATTCTCTTCGAACAGGCGCAGGATATTGCGCTTGATCCCGTAGTCATACGCGACGATGTGCGACTCTGCGTCCGCATCGCCCCACGTGTAGCGCTCCTTCGTCGAAGCGCGAGACGCGAGATCCAGCCCCTCCATGGACGGACAGGCTTCGAGCGCGGCCTTCGTTTCATCCGAAGGAGCTTCCCCGTTGCCGATCACCCCGCGCATCACACCCGCCGACCTCAGATGACGAGTGAGACGCCTGGTGTCAACTTCCTCGAGGATCGGAACTTGAGCGTCGCGAAGCCAACTCCGTAGGTCGCCGCTCGCGCGCCAGTTGCTCGGATGGTTCGTGAGCTCGCGGACCACGACTCCCGCCACCTGCGGCTTCCCCGACTCAGGGTCGTCGACATTCACACCATAGTTGCCGATCATTGGCGTGGTCATGACGACGATCTGATCGCCGTACGATGGATCGGTGAACACCTCCTGGTAGCCGGTCATGTTCGTCGTGAACACGACCTCGGCCACACACTCCACGTCGGCATCGCGGCGCACGCCGCGAAAAAGGGTTCCATCCTCGAGGAGGAGGAACCCGGCTCTCGCGCTGGAAGACGTCACGGCGCTACTTGGGCGGAGTCTTGGTTGGCGGTGCCGCGGGTGCTGCCGGCGGCGCGGGGTTGACCGGCGTGAGCGGCACAGCGGACGGCGCGTTGGATGCCGGCGCGGCCGGCGCACTCTGCGTCTGGCGCGAGAGTGGATCGAGCACCGACGTCGGGATGCGCGAGCGCGTGCCCATGATCTGGAGCACGTAGGCGAGCACCAGGAAGATGCCGCCGCCCCACCAGCTCATTCGCGTCAACAGATTCGCGGCCTGCCGCGTGCCGACGAATGAATCCGACGACGAGGAGGCGCCGCCGAAATTGGCGGAGAGACCGCCGCCCTTACCGGACTGCAGAAGCACAGCCGCGATCAGCACGAGGCTGTTGATAACCAGCAAAACGAGAAGGAAGGTGTACATCGCGCCGAAAGTAGGTGGGGAGAGCTAAGTCTCCAAGTTTACGTCAGTTACGATACTCGGTCAAGTATGCGCGATCGACGCCCAAATCGCCGGGTCGAGCGACGCGCCACCCACCAGGAGCCCGTCCACTTCGGGCGCCTTCAGGAGCGAATCCGCGTTCTCCTTCGAGACCGATCCGCCGTAGAGAATCGGAATCTCGACGTTCTTCGCATTCACCACTTCCTTGAGCGCTCGTCGAATCGCCGTGTGCACGGTCGTCGCATCCTCGGGCGTGGCCGTGCGACCGGTGCCGATCGCCCAGACGGGCTCGTAGGCGATCGCGATTTGCGCGACCTGTGCCGGAGTGAGGCGGCTGATTCCCGCCTTGAGCTGGCGCAGCACGACGGCCTGCGTCGTGTTGCGGTCACGCTCCTCGATTTTCTCGCCGACGCAAAGCACGACCGTGAGCCCCGCCTTGAACGCGGCTGCGCACTTCTTCGCCGTGATTTCGTCGCCCTCGCCGAACGTGTGGCGGCGCTCGGAGTGGCCGACGAGCGCCACCGTGGCGCCCGCGTCCTTCGCCATGGCCGCACCGTTCTCACCAGTGAAGGCGCCCTTCTCTTCCCAATGAACGTTCTGCACGCCCAGCATCACGTCGGGCCGATCGCGCAGCGCGAAGCCGGCGACGACGAGCGAGATCGCGGGCGGAAAGATGATGACGGTGCGATCCTCCGCGGGCGGAAACGCCTCGAGGAATGTCTTCAGATAGCCGCGCGTCTCCTGCGGGCCGAGATTCATCTTCCAGTTGGCAGCGAAGACGGGCTTCTTCATGCGTGACCTCTGTCATCGAGCGCCACGACACCGGGCAGCTCTTTGCCTTCGAGAAATTCGAGCGACGCGCCGCCGCCCGTCGAGACGTGACTCATCTTCGCCGCCAGACCAAACTGCTCCACCGCGGCGGCGGAATCTCCTCCACCGACGATCGTCGTTGCGCCATGCGAGGTCGCCGTCGCGAGTGCATCCGCGACCGCTCTCGTGCCCTTGTCGAACGGCGGTTTCTCGAACACGCCCATCGGCCCATTCCAGAGAATCGTCCGGCCGCGCGCGACCTCGTCGGCAAACGCCTGTGCAGCTTTCGGTCCGATGTCGAACATCGCCTGATCGGGTGGGATCGCATCTCGCGCAACGGCTTTCGCGGACGCGCCGTCGTCGAGCGATGCCGAGACGAGCGCATCTTCCGGAAGCACGATCTTGTCGCCCGCGCGCGCAAGCAGCCCCTTCGCCATCTCGACGCGATCTGCTTCGACGAGCGACTTCCCGGTCTCGAGCCCCATCGCCTTGAAGAAGGTGCACGCCATTGCACCGCCGATCAGGAGCCTGTCGACCTTCGGCAGAAGTGCCTCGATGACGTCGATCTTCCCGGAGATTTTGGACCCTCCGAGAATCGCGACGAATGGTTTCGCTGGCGCCTGCAGCGTTTCGCCGAGGTATTTGAGCTCGAGCTCCATGAGCAGGCCAGCGACCGCTGGCTTCAGAAAATGCGCGACACCTTCCGTTGATGAATGCGCTCGATGCGCCGAGCCGAAGGCATCGTTGACGTAGACATCGCCGAGCTCCGCCAGCGAGCGTGAGAGACGCTCCTCGTTCTTCTCCTCGCCGCCGAGAAAGCGAGTGTTTTCGAGGACGAGTACGGTGCCGGGCTCGAGATCGTGCGTGGCGCGGAGCGCTTCGTCGCTGTCGGTGGTCTCGACGAAGTCGACCTTCGCCTTGATGAGAGTCGCGAGATGCAGCGCGACCGGCTCGAGCGTGTATTTGAGATCCGGCTTTCCCTTCGGACGCCCGAGGTGTGACATGAGCACGACGCACGCGCCGCGCGCGATCAGCGCCTCGATGGTGGGGATCGCGGCGCGGATGCGCGTGTCATCCGTCACGCGGTCGCCCTCGATCGGAACGTTGAAATCCACACGCACGAGTGCGCGCTTACCACGCAGCTCGGCGTCGGTCAGATCGCGTATCGTCTTCTTGGGGCTCATGCCGGCTTGTCCAGGCGCCTGGAGAAGCTCCAGAACGACCACGCGAGCACGGCCGCGCCGGCAATGAAGAACAGCTTGGCCACGCGGAACATCTGCCAGTAGGTGTCGAAGTAGCGCATCGCGGGAACGCCTTGCGGAATCACGAGCTGGTGGGTGGCGAGGTTGTGCATTCCGAACCAGGCGTACGCATAGAGCGCCGCGCCGGCGAGCAACACGAGCATCGCCACCACATCGCGCGAGCGATCCGCGCGCGTTACCACTCGGCTCACAGCCGCGCGCCGATGAAGCGAAGCAGGTCCACGCAGCGGGAGGCGTATCCCCACTCGTTGTCGTACCAGCCGCAGACTTTCACGAGCGTGCCGTCGATGACGTTGGTCGTCTTCGCGTCGAGCGTGCAGGAGAACGGGTTCCCCGTGTAGTCGACCGAGACCAGCTCCTCATCTGAGACGGCGACGATCCCCTTGAGCGGTCCATCGGCCGCTGCGCGGAAGGCGGCGTTCACGGCCTCGATCGTCGTTGCGCGCTCGACTTCGACCACGAGATCGGTGAACGACACATCCGGCGTCGGCACGCGTACCGAGATGCCGTCGATCTTTCCCCTCACTTCGGGAATGACGAGCCCCGTCGCCTTCGCGGCTCCGGTGGTGGTCGGGATCTGCGAGAGCGCCGCAGCGCGCGCGCGACGGAGATCCTTATGCGGAAGATCGAGAATGTTCTGGTCGTTCGTGTAGCTGTGGATCGTGGTCATCGACGCGTGTTTGAAGCCGAACGCATCGCGTACGATCTTCACCATCGGAGCGACGCAGTTCGTCGTGCACGAAGCGTTCGAGATGATCACGTGCTTCGACGAATCGTACTTCGCTTCGTTGACACCGAGAACGATCGTGATGTCCTCGTCGGTGGCAGGAGCGGAGATGAGCACCTTCTTCGCGCCGCCGGCGATGTGCTTCCTTGCGTCGCCAGCCTTCGTGAACTTGCCCGTGGACTCGAGCACGATGTCGACGTTGAGCCTCTTCCACGGCAGCGCCGAGGGATCCTTCTCGGTGAGGACTTCGATCTCATCGTTGTCGATGGAGATCGAGCCCGATCCGGCCGAGACATCGCCGTTGAAGATGCCGTGGACCGAGTCGTACTTGAAGAGATGTGCGAGCGTTTTGGTGTCGGTGAGGTCGTTGACTGCGACGATCGTCACGTCCGCGACGTTCTGCTCACGGAGGGCGCGAACCACCTGACGTCCGATGCGGCCGAAGCCGTTGATGCCTACGCGAATTGCCATTGCCGATAGCGCTCCTGTTCAGTGTGCACGGTCGCCAGCCGCCGGCGCCCGTCCAAAAGTCACGATACTGATGATTCGCGCGCCGCTCTCGAAGAGCGTGGTCGCGCATTCGGAAAGCGTCGCGCCGGTGGTGATGACATCGTCCACGAGCACGACATGGGCGCCCTGGAGCCTCGCCCGAGCGTTCTGCGCCGCACGAAACGCGCCCGAAACGTTGCCCCGTCTCTCCTCTGGTGTCAACCGCGTTTGCGTTGCAGTTGCGCGCGCGCGAACCACGCAATCAGAGACGAATGGAACGCCCCATCGTCTCGCGAGCGCACGAGCGAGGAGGGCGCTCTGATTGAAGCCGCGCTCCCGCTCGCGTGCAGGCGCGAGCGGAGTCGGCACGACCATCGATCGCTCGGCCACGACGTCCGCCGGCCACGACAGGCGGGCCATGCGGCTCGCCATCCCGTCGGCCACTCCGTGCCAGCCACCGTACTTGAGCGCATGGACGATCGCCGCGGCGCTCCCCCCGGGGATCCAGTAGGCCGACCGCGCCGCTCGGATGAAGGGCGGGAGCTGCTCGCACCAGCTGCATTTGGGGCGCGTCTGCGGATGGCCGCAGCGATCGCAGCGTGGATGCGGGAGCTCGTGTGCGCGCGCCCAGCAGCGGCCGCAGACGAGCGACGAGTCGCCGGCATCTACCGAGTGCTCGCACACGGCGCAGGAGCGGGGGAGCAGTAAATCCACCATCCCGCCGAGCATCGCGCGAGCGCTTGCGCGCGTGGGCGCGAGGTCACGCATTGGACGGCATCGTCACCGAGTCCCACATCCGGGCGCGCGGCGCCGGACGGCCAAACCACTTCTCGAAGGAGAGCGCGCCCTGCTCGATCAGCATCGGCAGCCCATCGCTCGCGCGATGGCCGCATGCGAGCGCCGCGCGCACCCACGGCGTGTCGCCGCGGCGATAAACGAGATCGACGACTGCCGCGTCGTACGGCAGCGTCTCGATCGGCACCGGGACGAGATCGTCCTCGAGCCCGGACGCGCTCGCGTTGACGACGAGCGTCGCGCCCTGCACGGCATCGACTGCAGTCTCCGCCGTGCGCGTCACGATCGGAAAGCGCGATGCGAGCCGCGCGAGGCGCGTGTGACTTCGATTGTAGAGCGTCACCTCGCAGCCCGGCCAGTGCTCGATCGCGGCGAGCGCCGCGGCGGCCGCCCCGCCCGCGCCGAGCACCGCGATGCGCCCGCGCGGCAGCCCATCCATCGTGGCCCGCACGAGCGACTCGAAGCCGCCGACGTCCGTGTTGTCGCCGACGATCGCGCCATCCTCCTCGATCCAGAATGTGTTCACCGCGCCCACGCGCTCCGCAATGGCCGACCGCCGTGCGCACAGCGCGTACGCCGCCTCCTTGTGCGGAATCGTGATGTTCCCCGCCGCATTGTCCTCGGCGAGCAGCGTGAGCACATGGCCGAGATCGGGCGCCGCGACCTCGATGGCCTCGTACGTCAGCGGAATGCCTTCGCTCTTGAGCGCGGCATTCTGGAACACGGGAGAGAGCGAATGACTGACCGGGTTGCCGAGCAAAACCAGACGGCTCGGACCGGCGATCACGAGACGCCCGGTGCCCGCTCCGCGGCGAGGCGGTCGAAGGCGCGCTTGATCTCGCGCTCGAGCTCGTCGAAGGTCTCGCGATAGAGGCCGAGGTCACCGCCGAAAGGGTCGCCGATGGGGCGATCGGTAGATCCACGCGAGCCGTACGACGTGAGGAGATGCGTGCGCCCCTTGCCTCCGATCGCCTCGACGCGCTCGAGATGATGCGGGCCCATCGCGAGCACGAGCTCGTAGCGCTCCAGAAGCTCGCGCGTGAGCAGCCGCGCACGATGCGGCGACAGATCCACATCGTGCTCGAGGCACACGAGGAGCGCGCCATCGGACGCCGGCGCCCCATCCCAGGCGGCGGTGCCGGCGCTTCCGATATCCACCGTCAGCTTCCGTTCGGATGCGATGCGCCGCGCCAGATACTCGGCCATGACGCTTCGACAGGTGTTGCCCGTGCAGACGAAGAGCACTCGCATGGGACTACAGATCTCCAATGAGGTCCGGCACGCTTTCCCGCAACGTCGCGGAGGAGATGGCGCCAGGGCGTATGACTCGCGCCCGCGCACCCATGCAATCTACTACGGTCGAAGGCGGTGACGGGATCAAACGACCGCCATCGAGCACGCGCAGATTCCCGCGCCCGATCTCGGCGCTCCACTGCTGCTCGATCTCGGCAGCCGTCATCGCGGGCGGCACACCGGGACGATTCGCACTCGTCGATGTCAGCGGCTCGCCATACGCCTTGAGCAGCCGCGCGAGATTCGGATGCGATGTCCAGCGCACGGCGACGCCGCCCTCGGGTCCGCGGAGCCGTTCGGGCAGGCGCCGTTCGCCGCCGCCCAGAACGAGCGTGAGCGGGCCTGGCCAGTGTCGCGCGGCGAGGCGGGACGCGTAGCCGCTGAGGCGCAGATCGAGCCGCGTGACCATCTCGCTCGATGCCACGAGGATGAGAAAGGGCTTGCCCGCTGGGCGCCCTTTCATTTGCACGAGCGACTCGACCGAGTCGTGGTCGGTCGCGCCGCCGAAGCCGTAGACCGTCTCCGTCGGATAGGCGAGCACCTTCCGCGCGGCGAGATGCGCGACGGTGCCGTTGATCGAGGCAGCCACCTCGGCCGGCGACCAGAACGGGATTACGAAAGGCTCTGTACTCATGATTCGATGCTCATCGAACCAATTTCATCAGCGCGTCGACGCGCGCGAAGTCCTCATCGGTCGTGACCTTCATCCCGGTCGTGCTCCCCGCTACGATCACGACGTGCGCGCCGATGCGCTCGCAGAGCGCGGCGTCGTCCGTCGCCTGCACGCGATCGGACTTCGCTCGGACGTACGCCTCCTCGATCATCTCGCGCGGAAAGCCCTGCGGCGTTTGCGCGTGATAAAGCTTCGTGCGATCGGGGGTGCGAACGATCGCCCCGCTCTCATCGACTTCCTTGATCGTGTCGGTGGCGGGCAGCGCAGGCACTGCCCCAACTCCCTCGCGCGCCTTCGTGACGACGCGCTCTATAGTCTCGCCATCGACGAGCGGACGTGCCGCATCGTGCACGAGAACGAAGCGCACTTCGGGAGGCATGTCGCCGAGCCCGTTGAGCACCGACTCACCGCGCTCGCGTCCGCCGACACTCACGAGCAGCCGATCGACGTCACACTGAAAGAGCCACGGCGGAGGATCTCCGGCGTGCGACTTCGGAAGCACACAGACGACGATCGCGACGTCCGCGCGCTCCATGAAACGCTGCACGCTGTGCAGGAGCATCGGCTTGCCCGCGACCCACCGAAACTGCTTGAGCTCCGCGCCGGCGGTGCGCGAGCTCGAGCCCGCGGCGACGATGACGACGCCGATGTCGCGCGTCACTGCGCCGGAGGCATTGCTCACGTGAAGATCTTCTCGAGCAGCTCGCGCACCGTCTGCACGCCCACGCATTTGAGCCCCTTCGGTACTCTGCGCGGAATACTCCGCTCGGCGAGATAGGCAACGCCCATTCCCATCTTCTCCGCCTCGGCGAGCCGTCGCTCCGCTTGCGACACGGGCCTGATCTCGCCGGCGAGTCCGACCTCGCCAAGGAGGATCGCGTTTGCCGGGAGCGCGCGATCGTACACGCTCGACGCGAGCGCCGCCGCGATCGCGAGGTCGGCCGCTGGCTCCTGCACCTTGAGCCCACCAACGACGTTGACGAACACATCGAGCTGAGAGAAGGACAGCCCCGCGCGCTTGTCGAGCACCGCGAGCAGGAGCGCGAGGCGGCGGCCATCGTAGCCGGTGGCGACTCGCTGCGGCGTTCCGAAGCCGGCCTTCGCCGCCAGTCCCTGCACCTCGACGAGCAGCGGCCGCGTCCCTTCCATCAACGCGGTTACGGCAGTGCCCGATGCGCTCGCATGTCGGTCGCCGAGGAAGAGCTCGGACGGATTCGCTATGGGAATGAGCCCGCCAGCGGTCATGCGGAAGACTCCGATCTCGTCGACGCCGCCGAAGCGGTTCTTCGTCGCGCGCAGCACGCGCTGATCGAGAAAGCCCTCGCCCTCGAAATACAACACCGTGTCGACGATGTGCTCGAGCGTCTTCGGTCCTGCGATCCCGCCGCCCTTCGTCACGTGGCCGACGACGAATACCGCGGTCCCCGATTCCTTCGCGAAGCGCATCAGCCGCGCGGCGCACTCGCGCACCTGCCCGACGTTGCCCGGCGCGCCCTCGAGCTCGTTGGTGAAGATCGTCTGGATCGAGTCGACGAACATCGCCTGCGGCCGCATCGATGCGCCCGTGGCGAGAATCGTCTCGAGCTCGGTCTCCGCGATCAGCTCCACACTCTCCGATGACTCCGCGAGGCGGTCAGCGCGCAGCTTCACCTGCAGCGGCGATTCCTCGCCCGAGATGTAGAGCGCGCGATGTCCCTGTGAGGCGAGCCGCGCCGCGACCTGCAACAAGAGCGTCGATTTCCCGATCCCCGGCTCGCCGCCGATGAGCACCATCGAGCCCGGGACAATTCCGCCGCCGAGGACGAAGTCGAACTCGTTGATGCCGGTGTTCCAGCGAGGAGTGTCGGAGGCGCGGAGGTCGCCGAGTCGCATCGCGACGGCGGCATTGCCGGAAGATGCGAGCGTGGGGCCTGCGGCGCGTGCACGGCCCGCAGCGGTGGACGGTCGCGCGGCGACGATCTCCTCGACGAGCGTGTTCCACTCCCCGCACGTATCACACTTCCCCGACCACTTCGGATGCTCGGCGCCGCAGTCCGTGCAGCGATAGACGGTGCGCGCCTTGGCGCTCACTGCTGGCGCGGCGCCGTGTAGTTCTCGAACCGCGTGTACGCCTTGTGAAAGAAGAGATTCACGAGACCGATCGGTCCGTTGCGCTGCTTGCCGATGATCACCTCGGCGCGCCCCTCGAGCGAGTTGCCATCCTTGTCCGTCGCGCCGTCGTAGACCTCCTGACGGTAGATGAACATCACGAGATCGGCGTCCTGCTCGATGGCGCCCGATTCGCGAAGATCCGAGAGCTGCGGGCGATGGTCGCCCGCGCGCTGCTCGGGCGCGCGCGAGAGCTGCGAGAGCGCGATGACGGGCACCGAGAGCTCCTTCGCGAGCGCCTTGAGCGAGCGCGAGATCTGACTGATCTCCTGCTGCCGGCTCTCCGATGATGCCGGTCCCTGAATGAGCTGCAGATAGTCGATGACAACCATCCCGATGTCCTGGTCCGCCTTGAGACGCCGCGCCTTGGAGCGAATCTCGAGCAGCGTGATGCCAGCCGAGTCGTCGATCCAGATTGGTGCGCCGCTCAGAATTCCCGCCGCGCGCGCGAGGCGCGAGTAGTCCTCGTCGCGCAGCAGTCCTTTGCGCATCTTCTGCGCATCGACGCGCCCCTCGGCGGTGAGCATACGCTGCACCAGCGACTCCTTACTCATTTCGAGCGAGAAGAGCGCAACCGGAACGTTCCTCTCGATTGCGGCGTATTGCGCGATGTTGAGCACGAGCGCCGTTTTTCCCATCGATGGTCGTGCGGCGACAATGATGAGGTCCGCGGGCTGGAAACCGGAGGTGAGCTCGTCGAGATCGGTGAAGCCGCTCGCGACGCCGGTGACCGTCTTGCCGCCGCGCTGCAGCGCCTCGATGCGCTCCATCGTCGGCCACATGAGCTCCTTCACGCGCGTGAAGCCCTGCATGCCGCGCTGCTGGCTCACCTGAAAGATCTTCTGCTCCGCGTCGTCGAGCAGCTCCTCGACGGTCGTGCGTCCCTGGAAGGCCTCGGTGATGATCCCCGTCGACGTCTCGATGAGGCGGCGCAGGAGCGCCTTCTCCTTCACGATCTTCGCGTGATACTCGACGTTGGCCGCGGTGGGGACGGCGTCGATCAGCTCGCCGATGTACTCCTTGCCACCGGAGGCATCGAGCTCGCCGCGGCGCAGAAGCTCGTTGCCGAGTGTGACGGGGTCGACGACTTCGGAGCGCTGCGAGATGGCGACCATCGCGCGGAAGATCCGGCGGTGGCGCTCATCGTAGAACATCGTGTCGTCGACGTGCTCACCGGCGCGCAGGATCGCATCCGTGTCCATGAGCATCGCCGCGATCACCGCCTGCTCGGCCTCTGGGGCGCGGGGGGCGGTGCGATCACGGAACGGGTCACGCGCTTGCGCCGTCGAGGATTCTTCGAGCGAGCTGGACATCTTCCCATGTAGGCCTCTTCCACGCTGGATTGCGGAGAAGTGCCGCCGGATGATAGGTGACGATCACGGGGATGCCGTGATAGCGGTGAACCGAGCCGCGGAGCTTGCCGATCGACAGCTTGGTCTCGAGCAGCGACTGCGCGGCGAAGGTGCCGAGGGCGAGGATGACTTTCGGGGCGACGAGCTCGACCTGCCGAACGAGATAGGGGCGACAGGCACCCATCTCTTCCGGAAGCGGATTTCGATTCCCCGGCGGCCGATGCTTCAGGACGTTGAGGATGAATACCTCTTCCCGCGACAAGTTAACCGCCTGAAGAATCTTCGTCAGTAGCTGGCCGGCCTGCCCGTAGAAGGGGCGTCCGGTGGCGTCTTCCTGCGCTCCAGGGGCCTCTCCGACACACATGAAACCGGCGTGCGGGTTACCCTCGCCGGGTACGGCGTTGGTGGCCGTTTTGTATAGATCGCAGCGTGTGCAGCGCCTGATGAGCTCCGCGAGCTGGACGAGATCTGTGGCGGCGCCGATTTCGCCGGGGATGCGTTCGCCGTCCGCGGATCCGACGACGAGGCCTGGGGCGGGCGGCGCCTTTGGCGCGTGGGGCGACGCGGGCTCGGCCTCGACCTGCTCCGCGAAGGGAGCGGAGCGCGGCGGGCGAGCGACGGACGGCGTCGTGGGTGGCTCAATCTCGGGAAGCAGGTCATCGTCATCGGGCGGTGGAGGCGCGTCGTCCGATCGGGCACGTGGAGCTTCGCGCGCCGGCGGCACGGGCGTGGCGCCCGAAGCTCGCAGGGCGTCCCTCCACCCCGACGACGCCGGCTGCTCACCGACGGAGTCGCGATTGTCCGACTCGGCCGTGAGCGGACGCGCGCGCTCGACCGGCGCCGCACGGCCGCCGCGCTTGATGCCGACGAGCTTCATCACCTCTTCGACGGAGAGACCATCGAGCACCAGCTCCGTCTCTCCCATCTCGCGTCGCTGCTCGAGGTATCGCCTGAGCAGATCCTCAGCGCTCACTCGAGGTGCGCCGCGATGCGGTCCAGGATGATGTCAGCGATCTCTCGCTTGAGCATCAGCGGAATCTCCTCGGCGCTGCCGTCACGCGAGATGATCGTGACGCGATTGGTCTCGACACCGACGCCGGCGTCCGGCTCGAGCGCATCGTTGAGCACGATCATATCGAGCGACTTGGACTCGAGCTTGTGCCGCGCGTTGGCGACGCCATTGTTCGTCTCGAGCGCGAAGCCGACGCGCACCGCGCCCGCGCGCATGTGCGCCGCACTCTCGCGCAAAATGTCGGGGGTGGGAGTGAGCTCGATCGTGGGCGCCGAGCTTCCCTTCTTGATCTTCGCGGTCGCCATCTCGGCCGCGCGGAAATCGGCGGGTGCGGCGGCCATCACGAGCACGTCGGCATTTGCTGCGGCGCGCTGCACGGCGATCGACATCTCCTCGGTGGTCTCGACACGCACGAGCGTCGCTCCAACGGGAGGCGCGATCTCGAGCGGACCCGCGATCAGCGTCACGTTCGCGCCGCGACGCCAGGCTGCGGAGGCGAGCGCGACGCCCATGCGTCCGCTGCTGCGATTGGAGAGCACGCGCACGGGGTCGACCAGCTCGCGCGTGGGTCCTGCAGTGACGACGACGTGGCGCCCCTTGAACGACGCATCGTCGAGCATGCGGGCGACGTGGGCGACGATCGTCTCCGGCTCGGGCATGCGCCCCTCACCGCTCCCTTCGCCCGCCGCGAGCGCGCCGACCTCGGGGTCGAGCACGCCGTAGCCGATCTCGCGGAGATGTTTTGAATTCAAGCGGGTTTGCGGGTGCGCCCACATGCGATCGTTCATCGCGGGACAGATCAGCACCGGCGCTTCCGTTGCGAGCAGGATCGCCGCGAGCAGATCGTCAGCGCGACCGTGCGCAGCGCGTGCGCAGAAATCCGCAGTGGCGGGGGCGACGACGATCGCGTCGGCGGCCTTCGCGAGCTTGATGTGGTCGAGCGCGTGCCCCTGGGCGATCAGCGCCGTGTGCACCGGGCGCCCCGTGAGCGCCTCGAACGTGAGCGGTGCTATGAACTCGGTGGCCGACTTCGTCATGACGACGTCCACCATCGCGCCCTCCTGCGAGAGGAGGCGCGCGAGCCATGCCGATTTGTAGCTGGCGATCCCGCCCGTGACGCCCAGCAGGATGCGGCGGCCTTCGAACGGTCTCACGACTTCGCCGCTGCTAGCGACCGCGCCGGGGCACGACGTGGTACTTGATCGACTCCTCGCTCGTGAGCTCCTCGAGCGCCTTCGTCGTGAGCTTCTTCTCGTGAATCTCCGAGCTCATGCGCGGAAACTCGTTGAGAATGCGCGCGTACTTGGCCGCGACGAGAACGCCGAGGTACTTGTTGGCCGCGTGCTTCGCGACTTCGATCGGGGTGAAGACCTGCATCTAATCTCCCTCGCTTTGAGTATCCAGCTCCAGTTCCAGCCGCTCGATGATCGAGCGTACATCGCGTTCGACGTTCTGCAACCGCTCCCGGCGAAGCCCCTCCGCATCGATGATGCGAGACACATTGGCCGCCGCCCTGATCTGATCATCATTCACGACTACGTACTGATATCGTTGCACTGCCTGCAGCTCCACGAGTGCGCTCAGGAGCCTTCGCTTGAGCGTTTCCCGCGTTTCGGTTCCCCGACCGCGCAGCCGGTCCAGCAAAATCTCACCCGACGGCGGGAGCACGTACACCAGCACCGACTCCGGAAATGCACTGCGGAACTGCATCGCGCCCTGCACGTCGATATCCATGATGACGTGCTGACCCAGCTTGAGGACACGTTCGACCTCCGAGCGCAGCGTGCCATACAGATTCCCGTGCACCTCCGCGCTTTCGGCGAACTCACCGCGCTGCTGCTTCGCGAGAAATTCGCTCGTGGAGAGGAAGTAATAGTCCTGCCCCTCCTTTTCATCGTCGCGCGCCGGCCGCGTGGTGCACGACACCGAGTATCCTACATCTTTCCGCGTCTCGAGAAGACGCTTCGCGATCGTCGTCTTGCCGCCGCCCGAAGGCGCCGAGAGGATGATCGGGAACCTCTTCACTCGACGTTCTCCACCTGCTCGGCGATCCGCTCCAGCTCTTCCTTCACCGCCACGACATCGTGGAGCATCGCGGCGTCCTTCGACTTGCTGCCCGCGGTATTCGCCTCGCGCAGCATTTCCTGCAGCAGAAATCCGAGACGCTTGCCGACTGACTCCTTCTTACTGCTCGCGAGCGTTTCTCGAAACGCCGAAACGTGCGAGCGAAAGCGATCGACTTCTTCGCTGACGTCGAGGCGGTCTGCAAGCAGCGCGATCTCCTGCGCGAGTCGCTGCTGATCGAGATCCAGCCCTTCCGACAGCTCCTTCACAGACTTCTTCAGCCGCTCCCGCTCCGTCACGAGCCGTTCCGGCGCGCGAGCGGCAATGCGACCTAGCGCCGCCTCCACCGTTGCGATCCGATCCTCGAGCACCGATGCGAGCCGTGCACCTTCGATCTCACGCATCCGCGTCAGCGCATCGATCGCGTCGCCCGCCAGCTTCTGCACCTCTGCCGCCGTTCCCGAGTTCTCCTGATCCGGTTCCTGCGCGAGCACGTCCGGAAAGCGAAGAATCGTCGCGAGGTCTACCGGCCCATCGAGCTGATGACGCTGTTGAAGACCTCTCAGCAGCTCGGCGTAGCGCGCAACCTTCTGCTCGTCGATCGCCTGCACGCCCGCTGCTGCCCGCTCGACGCGAGCCGTCGCGGTGACGTGTCCGCGCGCGACCCCTTTCCGAAGCTGCTCGCGAAGCTCGCCCTCCCACTGGGAAAGCGCGCCCGGAAGCTTGATGCTCGGATTGAAAAAGCGATGGTTCACCGTACGCAGCTCGAGCGTCACCTGCTGCGATCCGATGGGGCCTGCCGCCGCCCCGAAGCCAGTCATGCTTCGTATCATGTGGAATCGTGTAAGTTATGACGCCACAACGAGCTTGTCAATTCCAGAAAGACCAGCGAACCCCGTACAGAATGCGTTGCGGCGGCTGGGTAAAGCCGGGCACTTTCTCGACTCTGGTGGGGGTGACCCCCGAGTACGAGTTGATGAAGATGGCCGCGTCCAGAATGTGGAACTCGATGCGCCCGACGATCGCGTGGCTGAAGATCGCGACGCGGCGAGTCGGATCCTGAAGCGATTCGAGCCCATCGGCCGACGGGAAGAGCACGTCCTGCCGGTACTCGTGAGCGATGCTGGCCACCAGCCGGAAGTGCTTCGACGGAAAGCGCTGAAGCCAGTGGGTGTCGATGTAGAACTCCTCGCGCGACTGGAGTTGCGGCCGATAGTAGCCCGCGCTGTTCCAGCGGACCGCCCAGATGTTGAGCCCGATGTCGTGGAAGACTTTACCTCTCACCGACACGAACGGTCCCGTAGCAGCCACGGTCGGCTGGCGGACATACGCCGAGTCGTAGGCGATGAGCCCCGGGACCACGGTGGCGTCGCGTCTCCAGAGCCCCGCCGAAAGCCACGCCTGCTTATACCTGACCCCCGCCTCGAGGCGCGCGGATAGCTCATCCGCGTCGTTGATGGAGGTGCCCCCATGCCGTCTGGCGACGGTGCCGGAGACCGCGAAGAAAGAGATCGGTGTCAATCGCGCCGTTGCTTCCTCCGTCGAGCTGCTGTCTCCGCCGCGCCGTTCGGCGTACAGCGACAACGCGAGCAGCCGATGCTCGAAGCTCGCGCGAATCGCCGTCGAGCTCACGCCGCCCGTTTGCAATTTGTGGTAGCGCTCGATCCCGCTGAGCCGCATTCCCCACCTCGTGAGCCCGCCCGTCACGATGTACTGCGTGCTCGTGCGGGTCGTGTCGGCCGAGTCGACGGCGATCGAGCCCACGGGCGTGAAGGGCGAATGCTCCGTGAAGTTCGTGTGGGCGAGCATCGCCTGCGCCCAGACGCCACTGTCGGGATTTCCGAGGCCGGCGCGCAAATACATGTCGGCGCGCGAGCGATCCTGCCGCGGAATCGAATCTTCGAGAAGGGTGTTCCCCTGATCCTGATCGCGCAGATCGCGCGTCCGTTCGGCGTGCATCAGATAGCCGTCGAAGCTCCACAGCTTGTTCGCCCAGCCAAGCCGCGCGAACAGCGAGAGATCATTGCCACCGCCCACCGAGGCGTCCGACGACGTGCCGTACTGCTGTCCGCCCACCTGCAGCACTTCACCATGCTGGTAGCGCTTGCCGAAAAACGCACGATAGAGATGCGTGCGCTGATCGCCGTCGAGCACATCGATGCGTGTCGAGGTCGTCGTGCGGTCGACGGTCCAGCTGCGACAGTAGACGCGAAGCTCATCCGCGCCGCGCTCCACCGTGACCTGCTCGAGTGACCAGAGCTGCAGCTCGGCGAGATCGAGCGCACCGCCGGAGCGCGGATCGAGATTGTCGAGCTCCATGCCGTCGAGGAAGATCCGGACGCGTCCCGGGTTTCCCGCGTACGCGCCGTACTGCGGCGAGGCGAGCGTTCCCGATGTGAACGACGTCAGCCCCGGGATGTAGTCGAGCAGCTGCGTGAGCGTGAGCGCGCCCGTCGCGAACATTTCCGTACGACTCCACGTGTACTGCTCGCCGACGCCGAGCACGAGAGGCAGCTCTGCGTGCGCGATCGGCGCCTTGATCGTGTCCTTCGGGATCTTGGTGGTCGTGTCGCCTGGATGCAGGCCGAGGACGGTGATGCTGTCGCCGACGACGGTGTCGGTGGAGGCCTTGAGCGAATCGGGGCGCGGATGGAGGGAGTCCGGGCGCGCGGTGATCGTGTCGCCTGCGGCCCTGGTAGATGCGGGCGGCTTCCGAGATTGAACGGAGTCGGGGTACGCCGTAGTGTCGCGCTGCACTTGCTGCGCGCGCGCGCCGTGCGCGAATGCCGCTGCGATCAATGCCCCGGTGACGCAGCCGCGCCGGAGCGCGGCACCGGAGGTCAGTGCGCCCTCCCCCGTACGAAATCAACGAAGAGGCTCACCGGCACGCCCGTTGGACCTTTGGGGATGAAGCCGAGATCGGTCTCTGAGTACGCGGTGCCGGCGATGTCGAGGTGCACCCACGGGAAGGTTTCCGCGAATTCCTTGAGAAACATCGCGGCCGAGATCGCGCCCGCTGCGCGGCCGCCGGTGTTCTTGATGTCCGCGGCGTCGGTGAGAATCAGGTCCTTGTAGTCGTCGAAGAGCGGGAGTTGCCACCCGGTGTCGCCGGACGATTTGCCTGCCGCAAGCACCTCATCGATGAGCGCCTGATCGTTGCCGAATACGCCGCTCGCCGCGTGACCGAGGGCGACGACGCATGCGCCGGTGAGCGTCGCAGCATCGATGACGGCGGCGGGATCGTAGCGGCGCGCGTAAGAGAGCACGTCGGCGAGTACGAGGCGGCCTTCGGCATCGGTATTGACGATCTCGATGAACTTGCCGAGCTGGCTCTGCACGACGTCGCCCGGGTTCATCGCTTCGCCCGACGGCATGTTCGTGGTGCTACCGACGAGGCCGACGACGTTTATCGGGAGGTTGAGCGCGCCAATCGCGTCCATCGCGCCGAGCACGCCGGCGGCGCCGCACATGTCGAACTTCATGTACTCCATCCCCTGCGCGGGCTTGATCGAGATGCCGCCGGAGTCGAAGCAGAGTCCCTTGCCGATGAGGACGACGGGCTTGCTCCCCGCTGGTCCTTTCTTGTGCTCGAGGATGATGAGCTTGGGATCCTGGGGTGTCCCCTGCGCGACAGCGAGGAAGGATCCCATCTTCTCCACCTTCATCTCGGCGCGGCCGAGGATGGTGGCGGTCATGCCGCGGCGCTTGGCGATCTCGCGAGCGGTGTCGGCGAGATGGTCCGGCGTGCAGATGTTGCCGGGGAGCATGCCGAGCTGACGCGCGAGGTTGATCCCGTCGCCGATCGATGTGCCGCGCTGGATGGCGGCGTTGGCGGCGGTTTCATCGGACACGAGCATCTGCGCGCTCTCGAGCGGCGCTCTTCGCTCGTCTTCGGGCGGCGCGCTGCGCGTGGTGGTGTACTCCCAGAACCCCATTGTAAGTCCGACGGCGACGGCTTCGAGAGCGACGTCGCTCTGGTCGTCCGCGAACCAGGCGAGCGATGTCACTCCGGCCTTGCGCGCCTGTCGAGATGCGACGCTCGCAGCGCGCTTGAGCGCCGTCGGAATGCTCGCGGGCTTGCCGAGCCCGATCAGCAGAACGCGTTGGGGGCCTTTGGCGCCGCCGGCGAGGAAGAGCGTCTCGTCGCGGGAGCCGCGAAAATCCTTGCGGTCGAGCGATCGCTTCAGTGCGCCGCCGAGGGCGGCGTCGACCGCGGTGAGGGCGGGAGTGAGAGTCGCGCCTGAGGTGAGCGCGAGAACGAGGAGTGGCGCGTCGGCCGTGTCCGGCTGCGCGCGGCGTGCGGTGACCCGGAATTCCATCGAAGATGCTCCGAACGAAGTGCCCAAGGCGGGACTCGAACCCGCATGGCCCGAAAGCCACTGCATTTTGAGTGCAGCGCGTCTACCAATTCCGCCACTCGGGCGAGTGTGTTGCTACCCCACGTGCTGCGATTCCACCCGCGTGTGCGGATATGATCGCCGGTGCTGCCGAAAACGTGTGCCCGCGGCCCGTAAGGTTAGCACGGACGACGGGGTTCGTCCAACGGTGGCTGTTTTCACGCGGTGGACGTTGGGAGTGTGGGGGCGCTCGCGTCACGGGAAGGCTCCCGCTTCGCTTGCTTCAGGGCCTCGTAGTAGCCAACCACGGAGCGCTTGCGGGAGAGGTACCACCAGGCGATGAGGGAGAAGGCGGCGCATTCGACTAACACGCTGGTCGCCGCGGGCCACTTCATCTGGTCGAAGGTGAACGGCGCCGCCAGGAAAAAAGCGCTGGAGCACGGCCA
>JACCWE010000140.1 GCA_013697785.1 Gemmatimonadaceae bacterium | reverse complement strand
CACGTGTTACGCACCCGTTCGCCGGTCACTCACACATTGCTGCATAAGTGCCCTCGACTTGCATGTGTTAAGCACGCCGCCAGCGTTCGTCCTGAGCCAGGATCAAACTCTCCAATAGGTAGTTTGAACAGCTCTCCGAACGCCGTCCTTCAGACGCTTGTCTAAAAGACAGCGTCCGGAATCAATCTCGTGAATTTGTTCTCTCCCTGTCGCGCACGAGCGCAACAGATCAACAAGAGCCATCACACAAAATTGTCACTCTCGATTGTCAAACAGCGTCGTATAAAATCCCCACGAACGAAGTTCGCGGGGAGCAGTCATTCTAGTGGCTAAAGACACACGAGTCAACCCCAAATAGCGCCGTATTCACACCACAGCACAACTCAGGATGACACCCACCGCTCAGTCGTCGTAGCGATGCGGATGTCCCGGCGGCTTCGGACGAATCTCGTCCGTGTCGTCGTACTCATCGTCCAAGTCCACGAGGTCCAGATCAGCATCGAGGTCGTCGTCGTCGAGGTCATCATCATCCTCGTCGTCTTCGTCATCGAGCTCATCATCGTCCAGATCCTCGTCGTCCAGCTCGTCGTCGAGCGCTTCATCGTCGACATCATCTTCGTTGCGCGACCGTGGGGCCAGGCGCAGCGACTCGAGCTCCTCCAGCATGACCGTACTTCTCCTGACGGTAGGGGGCTGCCTCTGCGAGCTGCTTCCTACAACGAGGCCCGCTCGCGCTTCGCCTCACGTGACAACTTCTTCCGATCGTTCGCGTTCAGGAACCTCTTACGCAAACGGATCGACTGAGGTGTCACCTCAATCAATTCATCTTCCTCGATGTACTCGAGCGCGCCTTCCAATGTCAACTCCCGGGGCGGCTCCAACTGGATGTTCTCGTCCGTCGACGTCGTCCGCATGTTCGTCAACTTCTTCTCCTTCGTCGGATTCACGTCCATGTCCCCCGGACGCGCACTCTCTCCGATGATCATCCCCTCGTACACCGCTGTGCCCGGCGCCACGAACAGCGTCGACCGTTCTGAAAGGTTAGCCAAGCCGAAGGCAACAGCGTTGCCGAGCTCCATGGAAACCAGCGTTCCGCGCTTCCGTCCCGCCAGCGGGCCCGCCCACGTGCCGTATTCCAGGAAGCGATGGTGGATGATCCCTGTTCCCCGCGTATCAGTCAAGAACTCCGACCGGTACCCGAACAATCCGCGCGCCGGAATCCGATACAGAAGCCGTACGAGCCCCTGCCCCGGATTCTTCATCTCGATCATCTCTGCCTTACGTGGCCCCAGCTTCTCGATCACCGCCCCGAGGAACTCCTCGGGCACGTCGATCGACAGCTCCTCGTACGGCTCGAGCCGCTCGCCATTCGGCCCCTCGCGCGTGATCACGCGCGGGCGCGACACCTGAAACTCGAAGCCCTCGCGACGCATCGTCTCCATCAGAATCGACAGATGGAGCTCGCCCCGCCCGGACACCGTCCACGTCTCCGTGGTTTCCGTATCGGCCACACGCAGCGCGACATTGCGCTCGAGCTCCTTGAACAGCCGCTCACGCACCTGCCGCGACGTGACGAATTTCCCCTCTTTACCCGCGAACGGGGAATTGTTCACCATGAAGTCGACCGAGATCGTGGGCTCCTCCACGGCGATTCCCTCGAGCCGCTCCTGATGTTCCACGTCCGTCACCGTGAGGCCGATCTCGACGCCATCGAGCCCCGCCATGGCGACGATCTCGCCCGAGGACGCTTCCTGGATCTCGATGCGCTCGAGCCCCTCGTAGCCGAACAGCCGAGTGACTTTTGCGATCGCCGCAGTTCGCGTCGTCTCGACCGGCAGCAGCGCCACCTGATCGCCGACCTTCACCGTGCCGCGCTCGATCTTGCCGATTCCCAGACGTCCGAGATACGGCGAGTGGTCGATCGTCGAGATGAGCATCTGGAACGAGCCATTGACGTCGCCTACTGCCGGTGGTACGTGCTCCACGATCGCGTCGAACAGCGTCGAGAGGTCGCCCAGCGGGCCGTCGAGGTCCATCGTCGATGTGCCGTTCCGCGCAGAGGCGTACACCACCGGCGCATCGAGCTGCTCGGGCGTTGCCTCGAGCTCGATGAAGAGATCGAGCACCTCGTCGTGCACGCGCATCGGATCCGCGCCCGGGCGATCGATCTTATTGATGACGATGAGCGGCGTACGCCCCAGCGCGAGCGCCTTCCGAAGCACGAAGCGCGTCTGCGGCATCGGGCCGTCGAACGCATCGACGACGAGCAACACGCCGTCGACCATGCGCAGAATCCGCTCGACCTCACCGCCGAAATCCGAGTGTCCCGGGGTGTCGACAACGTTGATCTTCACGCCCTTCCAGCGGATGGACGTATTCTTCGCGAGAATCGTGATCCCGCGCTCACGCTCGAGCGGATTCGAATCCATCACGCGCTCGGCCACGACCTGGTTCTCACGGAAGGAACCGGACTGGCGGAGCATCTTGTCGACGAGCGTGGTCTTGCCGTGATCGACGTGGGCGATGATAGCGACGTTGCGAATTTCCATAGCCGTCAAATATAGCTACTCACGGCTATTCGAGGCTACCTCGTAGTCGATCGCATCACTGCTGTCTCGCGAGCGTTACCGCGCGCCGACCTTCGCCTTTCCCGCGAGATCGGGCTTGCCCGGAGGAGCCGCAACTGCCGGTGGCTCCGCCGTGGGGTCGAGGAAGCTCACTTCCATGCCGCGATTGCGCAGCATGTGCGCGAAGCCGGTCTTGTCGTTCGCCTTCATATAGGCCTCCTTCGCCTCGACCTGCCCTGCATCCACGAGGTCGATCAACGCGTCGTTCAACGTGACCATACCGAGGCGCTTCGACGTCTGAATGACGGATGCGATCTGGAAGGTCTTCCCCTCGCGGATCAGGTTCGCGATCGAGGGAATGGAGAGCAGCACCTCGCGCGCAGCCACTCGTCCGCCGCCCACCTTTTTACACAGCGTCTGCGAAATCACGCCGCGCAGTGATTCCGAAAGCATCGCGCGAACCTGCTCCTGCCGGTCGGGCGGAAACTGATCGATGAGGCGATCGATGGTACCGGCCGCCGACGTCGTGTGCAGCGTCGCAAAGACGAGGTGCCCCGTCTCGGCCGTCTCGATCGCGATCGATACCGTCTCCAGATCGCGGAGCTCGCCGACGAGCACGATGTCGGGATCCTCGCGAAGCGCGGCACGGAGCGCGGTCTTGAACGAGCCGGTGTGCACACCCACCTGACGCTGGGTGATGATGCACTGCTTGTTCTCGTGCACGAACTCGATCGGATCTTCGATCGTGATCACGTGCTCGCTGCGCTTTCGATTGATCAGATCGATGAGCGAGCAAAGCGTCGTCGACTTTCCGGAGCCGGTCGGTCCCGTCACCAGCACGAGGCCGCGCGTGAGATAGCAGAGCTTCTGGACCTCTTCCGAGATGCCAAGTTGCTCGACGCTGACGACTTTCGCCGGGATGATGCGGAAGACCGCGGCGGTGCCCTTGTGCTCGCGCATCACGTTGCAGCGGAAGCGTCCCGTGCCCGGGATGTCGTGCGCGAAGTCCGTGTCGCTCGAGTTGTCGAACTCGCCGCGATTGCGCTCGGGCATGATCGACTTGACGAGCGCTTCGAGCTCGCGCGCCTGCAAAACAGCGGTGTCCGGAATGCGGACCATCTCACCGTCGACGCGCACGATCGGCGGCTCGCCCACGCGGAGATGCAAATCGGACGAGCCGCGCTGCACCATCATGCGGAGCATCCCCTCGATCCGATCGCGCTCCGGGCTCGCGCCCGGCATCCCGACCTCGGTGTGCGATTCGTCGACGTGGGCCGAGGGCGCCGACGTCCGCGTGGGCGCTGCGGTCGCTGCATCGTGCGCGAGCGGCGCCGCTTCAGTCACGGGCGCCGACTTCTCCGGCGCCGCGCTCTGAGACGCGCCCTGCACGCGTGCCGTGGCACGCAGCCCCTCAGCGCGAGCCGTGACGTGAATCTCGAAGGTGCCATCGTCCGACGTGTAGGCGAAGTCGGTCGCGGCCCCGCCCTCGAGAGCCATGCGCGCGTTACCCGGCGCCAGCTCCTGCAGCAATCCGAGCAGCTGCGTCTCGTTGAATGCGGTCTTCGTGATCGCGCGCGGCGTGCCGTGCATGTCGAGCTGCGCAGGCACATCGGAGCCGAGCATGAGGGCGCTCGCGCGATGCGAGACGAGGGCGGCGAGAAAGCGATCCAGTTGAGCCATGATCAGTCCAGTGGGCGTACGCGCTCGATCATCTTTCGATTGATCAGGCGGACACCCTCATCGGTTCGGAGCGCCATGAAGCGCGCCGTGCAGTGATTCATGTAATCGAGCACGCGGGGACGCGCCGCACGCACCTCGAGCCGCATGGACCCGACGTGAGACGTTCCGCCCGCGAGAGTGACCTGTAGCAAGGCTGTGGGAGCGCTGCCGGGGAGCTCCTCGTCGGCCTGGGCTTCGTCGAGGCTGATCTCGAGCACCCGGTCCTTGGCGATGAGCAGCACTTCGCCGGTCGAGAGCCCCAGCGGAAAGAAGGGCTCGAGCTCATTGAGGAGCTGAAGCGGGTCTTCGAGACCGCCTGGAGGGTAGATCTGCGGCGCGAAAAGAGATCCGCTCAGCGTCTCGCCGCCCACCATCGTGATCGAGACTGCGACGCGCTCCTTCTCGATCCGAACGTCGTTCCACATCTGCGACGGGGCCACGAAAGTTTCCTCACGATTGTCTGTGGGGAGACGAGCCTTTCATGCTCACCGTCACGGCTCTTACTGCTCTGATCGCACATGAAAGCATTCTGAGCGGCAATATGCCCGAAATGCCCCCCGGGCGACCGATTTCGGGAGAATCAGGCGTGCAGGTGCAGCTCGCGCTCGTACATCTCCTGCCGCTCGAGCTGGACTGTGACGTGCTGGATTCCAAACAGTCGCATCGCGTCCAGCACATGCTCGAGGACGTGCTGGTGACGCTCCGGCTCGCGCACGATCGCGTGAACGCTCATCGCGATGACGTTGGAGGTCACGGTCCACACATGGAGATCGTGGACGCTCTCGATTCCGGGGATCTGCGTGAGCTGGTCGCGCACGGCGGCCGCCGAGATGTGGGCCGGTGTCGACTCCAGCAGGATATCGGTCGAGTCACGCACGAGCGTCCAGGCGCCGCGGAGGATGAGCGCGCTCACCACGACCGAGGCGATCGTGTCCGCGGCCAGCCACCCAAGCTGCCTGATGAGGAGCGCGGCGACGATGGTCCCGACGAAGCCGAGCAGATCGCCGAGGATGTGGAGGTAAGCGCCACGGACGTTGAGATTGTCCTCGCCGCTCGGGTGGAGGACCCAGGCCGAGACGGCGTTGGCGACGAGGCCGAGGACGGCGACGCCGAGCATGAGCCCGCTCTGCACCGGCTCCGGAGAGCGCAGGCGGTTGATCGCCTCCCAGATGATCCAGACGGAGATGAGCAGAAGCGTGGCGCCGTTCAGAAAGGCGGCGAGAATCTCGAGTCGCAGGTAGCCGTAGGTGCGCTTGTCGGTCTCGGGGCGCTGGCTGAACCACGCGACGAACAGCGACAGCGCGAGCGCGGCCACGTCGGTGAGCATGTGGCCGGCGTCGGCGATCAGCGCGAGCGAATTCGCCATGTACCCGCCGACAGCCTCGGCCACCAGAATAACGGCGGTGATCGTAAGGGCGATGCGGAGCCGGCTGACGGAGCTGCCGGCGCCGTGCGAATGGCCCGCGTGCGAGTGCTCGTGCGAGTGCCCGGCGTGGCTGTGGCCCGCGTGTGAGTGAGACATGAGTGAAAGCTTCACCGGGCGAACGGGTGGGGCTAGGTGCCGGAGAGAATCGCCGTCACTCAGAGCGCTCTGCCGCCCGAAGTCCAGAAAATCGCGCGCACTCCAGAATCGCCTCAATCATGCTCGAAGGGTCGGCGCGGTTCTGCCCCGCGATGTCGAGAGCGGTGCCGTGGTCGGGGGAGGTGCGCGGGAACGGGAGGCCGAGCGTCACGTTCACCGCTTTGCCGAACGACGCGACCTTGATCGCGGTCATTCCTACGTCGTGGTATGGTGCGAGCACCGCATCGAACTCGCCCCGCATCGCGCGCACGAACACGGTGTCGGCGGGGAATGGGCCAAGGATCTGCGCTGCGCGTGCGGCCGGCGCGAGTAGCGTGTCGTCCTCCGCGCCGAAGCGGCCACCGTCGCCCATGTGAGGGTTGAGCGCGCAGAGTGCGATACGCGGCTCGGCGATGCCGTACAGCTGCTGCAGTCCGCGCCGCGTGATCTCCGAGCACTCGATGATGCGTTCCCGGGTGAGCTCACGCGGCACGTTGGCGAGCGCGATGTGCGTGGTGACGAGCACCACGCGCAGACGATCACTCGCCAGCATCATCGCGACATGCGATCCCGTGAGCTCGGCGAGCATCTCGGTGTGGCCGGGGAAGTCGTAGCCGCCGGCGAAGAGCGCGTGCTTGTCGATGGGTGCGGTGACGATTCCCTGCACCTCGCCGGCGAGCGCGAGCTTCACCGCGCGCTCGATCGCGAGGCCCGCGAGGCGCCCGCCCTGCTCGGCGCTGCCACCGCTCGCCCACTCGCCGATCTCTTCGGAGGCGGGCACCACGGTGCCGGAGGGGCCGACGACGACCAGATCGGCGCGCGCACGGACGCGCGGGTCGGCGATCGCTGCCGCGACGATCTCGGGTCCGATGCCGCGAGGGTCGCCGAGTGTGATCGCGAGACGAGGCTTCGTCACTGCGTTTCCTCATCGCTGATCACGCGATAGAGCGTCTTCGCGTCCGCGCGGCTGACGTTCTTCCCGATGTCGGCGAAAAGCTCGATCTCGAGCGAGCGGTGCGCGTAGTCGAGACGGAGGCGGTCGCCCGCACCGACTTCAGCCGAGGCCTTCACGCGCTTTCCGTTCACCGCCACCGCTCCCACGTCGCACGCCTCCTTTCCCTCGGTGCGGCTCTTCACGAGGAGGAGCCGCTTGAGCGCGAGGTCGACGCGCACCGGTCAGATGCGAATCGAGACGTAGCTTTCCTTGCGCAGCCCGTCGAGGTAGCGGCGGATCGCCTTCTCCTCCGCGAGCTGATCGCGAATCTTCTCGCGCCAGTCCGCGACCGTCGGCTCGTGCTCCGCCGCGATCGACGTGATCTGCACCACGAAGAACTTCGGGGTGCCGCGCGTCTTATCCTCGATCAGGAACGGATCGAGGATGTCGTTCGCCTTGTGGCCCGCGATCGCCGTCTGGTACGCCTGCGGCAGTTGCGCCTGCGGGAATGGCTGCGGAATCGACGACTCTTCCGATGGATCGTGATGCTTCACGCGGAGCGTGTCGAACGACACGCCGGCGCGCCACTGCTTCGCGACGTCGTTCGCTTCGACGCGCGCGGTCTCTACGTCGGCGGAATCGATAGCGGCGCGAATGAGAATGTGTCTTCCCTTCACTTCCGCCGGCTGTACGCGATCGACCTTGATGAGATGGTAGCCGAACACCGTCTTCACCGGCGGCGTCACGACGCCCGGCTTGATGCCGAAGAACACACGATCGAATTCGGGAACGAAGTCGCCGCGGCGACGCCAGCCGAGATCGCCGCCCAGATCCTTGGTGCCCGGGTCCATCGACTCGCGCTTCGCGATCTGCTCGAAGTCGCCGCCCTTCTGGATCTCGACGTACAGTGATTCCGCCTTCGCGACCGCGGCCGAGTCCTGCTTCGGACTCGCCTTGGGTGCGATCACGATCTGCCTCAGCGTCACGGTCGCGGGAAGCTTCTGGAGCTGCGAGGAGTTCTTTGCGAAGAACTCATCGACTTCCGCAGGTGACACCGAAGCCGGAGCGATCTTGCCGTCGGCGCGAAGCTTTTCGAACAGCTTCTGCTGCATCTGGCTGCGACGCGACTGATCGCCGAGCCAGCGACGGAACTCGTCCACCGTTCCGAAGCCCGACTTCCGCAGCTCGTCGCGGAACTCCTTCTCGGTCGTGAAGCGCGTGCGGATCGTCTGCATGCGCTTGTCGACATCGGCATTCACGTCGTTGTCGGTGACCTCGACCTTCGAATCCTTGGCCTTCTGAACCAGGAGCTCCTCGTCGATGATCGCATCGAGAAGCTGTCTGATCATCGCCTGCTGGCTCGCGGAGTCGGCGGGCATTTTCTGACCGGACGCGCGTGCCTGCGCGACGCGCTCCTCGACTTCGGAGCGCAGAATCGCGGTTGTTCCGACGACAGCGACGATGCCGTCGACCTGCGGATTGTCACCCGTCTGAGCGCGAAGAGGCGCGGCGAGCGCCGTTACCGTGACGGACAGTGCCGCCACGGTGAGCAACATTGAAGTGCGCATTCTCAACGTACCCTCGACGCGTTCAGTGGTTCGATCAAGGCGTCTTCTTGGTCGACTTCGGCGCGGGGGCCGGAGCGGCCGGTGCGGGCGCACCCTGCGGCATCTGCATTCCGCCCATCGGCACTTCCGTCGGCGGCGCATTCTTCGCGCGCGTCGAATCGGCCTTGGCCTTGAGCGCGGCGGACGCGGTCACTGCCTTGTCCATTGCCGCCTGATTGATCGTCACCGTGTACTTCTTCTTCATCAGCTCTTCGAGCGGAGGCGGAATCTGCACGAAGCCCGCCTGCTGCTGCATGAGCTTGTCGATGTACGTGTTCACGCGCGCGCTCGCGAGCTTTTCGCGCTCGGCGACCGTCTTCGCGCTGTCGGCTAGCGACTTCGCACTTATACCGAGTTGCTCCTGGCTCTGCACGATCACTTCCGTGAAGCGCGTCTGGAGCTGCTTGCTCTCTTCCGGCGTCAGCTCGATCTTCGCGCTGTCGGCCTGGTGCAGCACGAGCTCGTTGCGGAGGACGTTTTTCGCGAAGCTGAGCACGACGCTGTCGGGCGCGGTCTGGAGCTTCTTGCCGAGGTCTTCGCGCTGCTGGAATGCCTCGAGCCAGCGTGTCAGCCGGGCGACGGTGAAGTCACCGGCCTTCGATGTCGCGATGACCGTTTTGTCGTTCTTGTGGGCATCGAGATCCTTCGCCGCTTCCTTGATCGTCGCGACGGCCGTCGGCTTGAACTGAATTTTGCCGGCTGTCTCGAGCTGGGTGATGTAGACGCTGTCGGCGGTCTGGAGCGCGGGGCCGTTGAGGCGCGACGCGACTTCGGGAGCGACTTCGGAGTAGGTCGAGCGGCGGATGATATGGTAGCCGAACTGCGTCTTTACGAGCGCGGAGACCTGCCCCGGCTTGATCGCCTCGACCGCCTGCTCGAACTGCGGCACCATCGCGCCCTTCGTAAACACCCCGAGATCGCCGCCGCGCTGCGCCCCGCCCGGTTCCTGCGTGTACTTCGTCGCCATCTCCGTGAAGTTCGCCGGCGTCACCTGCGCGCGAACGCCCTCGGCGACCTTGCGGACGGAATCGGACTGCGCGGGCGTTGCGCCCTGCGGAACGAGGAAGAGAATGTGTCGCGCCGCGAGCACTTCACCGGCGTTGAACTTCGCCTCCGAGCCCGCCGTGTCGATGTGGAACGTCTTTACCACGACATCGTGCCACTTGCCCGCTCGCATCTGCGAGATGATCGGCCAGAGCGCATCGTTCACCATCTTCGGATCGTTGAGCGAGTCGTTGTGCGCGGCGGCGTTGCCGAGCAGCTCGTAGTCGACCCAGATGTTGGTGATCGCTTTCGCAATCTCGCCCGTCACGGGGACCTTGGCCTGCGAGAGCAGCGCCGAAAGGCGGCCGACTGTGAGCTCCTGTGAGCCGGCCTTCGCAACGACGTCAGCGTGGGCGCCCATGGCCTGCTTGAATCCTTCACAGGCGACGAGGACGCCGACGATCATTAAAATGGCAATAGAGCGTTTCATTGGCGGAGATTGAGTGGGCGAGAGATAGGTGGCCTGCGCGCGGCAGAAAGCCCCGCGCGGTCACGCATCGCGCGTGGCTCCGCGAAGAACGCGTACGAGCCCGTCGAGAAGCGATGCGCCGCCGAGGCGCGTGAGCTTGAGCGAGAGCGGATGCGCGCGACGCACCTCCGCCTGGAATTGCACTTCGTGGAACGCCGATGTGAGCCCCTTGAGCCGGGGTACCGCATCGTCACGAAAGGTAATACGCGCCTCATCGCCGCGCACCAGGATTCCCTCTACGCCCAGCGCGCCGCCACTCACGCGCAACAACGCGCTCGAGAGGAAGGCCATGGCGGGCGCCGGCAACGGTCCGAAGCGATCGCGCAGCTCGTCGCGGAGCGCCTCGACCTCGTCGGCCTTCGTGAAGGTCGACAGCCGGCGATAGACGTCGAGCTTCGCCTCCTGAATCGGCAGATAGTCATCGGGAAGGAAGGCGGCGATGTCCATCGACACATCGGCCGGACGCAGCTTGGGGGCGTTGTCGCCCTTGATCATCCGGTTGACGGTCTCGTCGAGCATCCGGAGATAAAGCTCGAAGCCAACCGCCTGCACGAACCCCGACTGCTCTGAGCCGAGGAGGTTGCCGGCACCGCGGAACTCGAGATCCTTGAGCGCGATGCGATAGCCAGAGCCGAGCTCGGTGTGATGCTCGAGAACGGACAGGCGGCGCTCGGCGTCGATGTCGACGGAATCGGGGACGAGAAGGTAGCAGTAGGCGCGGCGGTACGAGCGGCCGACGCGGCCGCGCAGCTGGTAGAGCTGGGCGAGTCCGAAATGGTCGGCGCGATTGACGAACATCGTATTCGCGTTCGCGACATCGAGCCCCGACTCGACGATCATCGTCGAGACGAGGACGTCGACCTCGCCACTCACGAACTTGCGCATTGCCTCTTCGAGCTCGCGCTCGCGCATCTGGCCGTGCGCTACCGTTACCCGCGCGCGCGGCGCGAGACGCTGGATGTGATCGGCGATCGCGACGATCGTCTCGATGCGATTGTGGACGAAGAAGACCTGCCCGCCGCGATCGAGCTCGCGCGCGATTCCCTCCTCGATCAGTCCCTCATCCCACGGCTCGACGAAGGTGAGCACCGGCGAGCGGTCGAGCGGTGGCGTCTGAATCACCGTCATGTCGCGTAGCCCCGCAAGCGACTGATGCAGTGTGCGCGGAATGGGCGTGGCCGTGAGAGTAAGCACATCCGTCTCGAGCTTCAGCTGCTTCAGCCGCTCCTTGTGCTTCACACCGAAGCGGTGCTCCTCGTCGACGATCACGAGGCCGAGGTTTCCGAAGTTGACGTCGGGGCTCAGAAGCCGGTGCGTGCCGATCACGATGTCGACCTTCTTCTCGGCGATGTCGACGAGTGTCTGGGTCGTTTCCTTTGCGCTCTGGAAGCGCGAAAGCGTTCTGACGGTGACGGGAAAATCCGCGAGACGCTCGCTGAAGGTGCGTCCATGCTGCTCGGCGAGAATCGTCGTCGGCACGAGCACCGCCACCTGGCGACCGGATTGGACGGCCTTGAAGGCGGCGCGAACGGCGATCTCGGTTTTGCCGTAGCCGACGTCGCCGACGAGGAGCCGATCCATCGGGCGCGTGGACTCCATGTCCGCCTTCACCTCGACCGTCGCGCGACGCTGGTCCGGCGTGTCCTCGAAGAGAAAGGACGACTCGAGCTGGCGCTGCCACGTGGTGTCGGGGAACGCGGGGATCTTGTCGGCGACGCGGCGGCGCGCGTAGAGGTCGAGGAGCTCGAGCGTCATCTCCTGCAGCGCGGCGCGCGTCTTGTCGCGCTGCTGCGCCCAGCGCTTGCCGCCGAGCTTGTGGAGGCGCGGTGGCGGCGCGTCGCTCGAGACGTCGTCGGCCGAGCGATAGCGCTCGACCTGGTCGATGCGGTAGAGCGGAACGTTGAGACGATCGCCGCCCTCGTATTCGATGACCGCGACCTCGATCGTGCTCTCGCGAACGAAGACCTGCTCGATGCCGCGATAGATGCCGACGCCGTGCTCGAGATGCACCACGTAGTCGCCGGGCTTGAGCGCGGTGATGCTCTCGAGCGACGATCCCGATCCGTAGCGACGATGGCGGCGGATGCGCCGCTCGCGGCGGAAGATCTCGTGGTCGGTGAGGATGCGGAGGCCGGGCTCGGACGCACGCGCGCCCGGCACGATGAAACCGCCATCGACGACGCCGACCGTGAGCGCGGCGGGCGACGGTGAGCGCGCGTCCTCGTTCAGGATCTCGTCGAGGCGCTCGCACTGGCCGACGTTGTCGCAGAGGATGACGGTCGGCGTGCCGTCGGACACGAGGCGGCGGAGGCGCTTGATGTCGCGGTCGATCGAATCCGGCGGACGAATCGGGAAGACGATGTCGGCGCTGCGCGCACCGCCTTCGGTAGCGGCGTCGCGATGGAGGATCGCGATGCGGCCGAAGCGCGCGAGCTGCTGCTGCGCATCCTCGGGCGTCTGAAAGAGCTCGTCGCGATTCGGAACGTCTTCGCCGCGACGGCGGGCTAGGTCGATGTGGTGGGCGGCCTCGTCCCAGGTGCGGCGCATCTCCGAGTCGAGATGCGAGCGCGCGGGCACCACGATGAGCGTGTCGGGAGGGAAGAGATCGGCAACGGTGCCGCGCGCGGCAGTCTCATCCTCGTCGCCCTTCTTTCCGTCCACGGGGAGGATCACGGCGCTCGAGGCGTCGCGCGTCGAGCGTTGAGTGGCGAGGTCGAAGTGGCGGAGCGATGCGATCTCGTCGCCCCACAGCTCGAGACGCACCGGGTTCGCCATCCCGAAGCTGTAGATGTCGACGATGCCGCCGCGCACGCTGAACTGTGCGACATCGTCGACGAGCGTGACGCGCTCGAAGCCGACGCCCTCGAGATGATCGATGAGCGCGTCCAGCCGCTGCGTCTGCCCGGGCTTGAGCTCGAGGCGAGAGTTGCGCACGGCAGCGGGGAGTCGCGTGCGTTCGAGTATCGCTCGCGCGGTGGTTACGAGCGTGCGCACCTGACCGCGCGCAATCCGCTCGAGCGTCTCGACGCGCTCGCCCGCGACCTCGAGATGCGGCTCGACCTCGCCGAATCCCTCGCGCGGCGGATAGAGCGCGACGGCGCCATCGACGGCGAGCGCATCGAGATCCGCGAGCCAGCGCTCCGCTTCGGGCAGCGCTTCGGCGAGAATGACCTGGAAGCGTGTGGAGGCGAGCTCGCGGCCGAGCGCGGCGCTCAACGTCGCGTCGCTGGAGCCGGGGAGCCCGCCGATCGTGATCGTGTCGCCGAGCTGAGGGAGGCGAGCGATGAGGTCGCGGTACGCCGGGAGCGCGGCGATAGCGTCGAGCAGCTGCGGGAGTGCCATTACGCAGCCCTCCTGCGTGCAGGCGCCGTGATGAGCGTTTCGGCGAGAAGCGTGAGAGCAGCGATGAGAAGGAGCGGAGCGAGGAGTGGGCGTTGGGGCGCAGCGGTGAGAATGCTGCGCGAGAGTGCGGTGCTGTCGGTGAAGACGTTCGATGCGCGGGTGCCGAGACGCACGGCGAGCGCTTCGGGCGTGAGGCGCGCGAGATCGGATTCCCCAGGCTCCGGATTCACGACGAGCGCACCCACGCGCGTGGTGCCGCGTAGATAGAAGTAGGCGCCCGCGCGCGAGGGCGCCGTGAATGAGTCGCTGCTCAGCGTGAGCTCGCCGCCTTCAGGGAGCTCGAGCGCATCCACGTTGGCGGGGCGCCCGAGCTGTTCGCCTGGCGCCGCTTCGTGCGGGGTACCGCCCTCGCCGCTCAGTCGCTGGGAGAGCATGTCGTCGAGCCACGGGACGAAGCTGGCGTGGAGCGGGAAGGTCGTTGCGGGCGGAGCGAGCGGCGAGGCCACGAGCACGTAGCGCGGTCCGGCAACGATCCATGGCGCGCCGCCGGCGGTGGCGAGGGTGTCGCCGCCGGTGGAGCCCCCAGCGCCCGCGGATCGTGTCAGCGCGTAACGGGTCGACACGCTCACGCCATCGAGCGCGCGTGTGCTGTCCGCAGCGCGCACCACGGATTCGCCGTGCGCGACGGCGCCGAATCGCCACGGCACACCCAGTCGCTCGAGCGCGCGATTCGCTGCGCCGAGCTTCACCGGGTCGCCGGGCGCTATCAACAGAGCGGGCAGCTTCGTCGCCTCATCCGCGGGAGCGAAGGAGATCTCGTTGCCGATGCTCGCGCGGCCACTCTGCACGAGCGCGTCGAGGGCGCTGTGCGCGAACGGGCCCGCGAGCGGATGGAGCGAGACGGCGGGGGCGGGTCCGATCCACACGGCGAAGTGGCGCACGTCGTCGCCGCGCAGCTCATCGGGCTCGAGCTCCACCGTCCCCGAGCTCCATCCGCGCTCCGGCGGCTCGGCGCGCAGCACGATCTCTTCGTCGCGTGCGGCGATCCCGCGCGCGACCGTGCGTCCTTCGAGCGTGATGCGGTACGTCGCGGAGTCGGATGCGAGGAGCCGCGCGCGCACGGCGCCGCGCGGAGTCCAGCGCGTCGGGATCGCGCGCACGGCGACGACGGCGTGATTCGCGGGCGCGGCTGCCGCGAGGAGATAGATGTGGAGCGGCACGTCGGCGAGCGAGAGTGGGTCGCGCCAGCTCGCGGCCTGCCCATCGGTGAGCACTACTACTTCCTTTGCCGGAAGCGCAGCCGAGCGCGCGAGCAGTGCGGCGCGCGCGGTGGCGGCGCGCACATCGCCGGCGCCGCCGAAGGGCTCGGTGTGCGCGGCGGCCTCCAGCACCGCATCGCGGCTGCCGCCGTGAACGACGCCGTCGGCGGTGACGAGCCAGACACGATCGGATGACGAGGCGCGCCTGATGATCTCTCGCGCCCGCGCTTGCAGCTGCTGGAGCACGGGCCGCCCACCGACGACGGCCGAGGTGCTGAGCGAGTTGTCGAGCACCACGGCGAGCGCTGTGCGCGCATGTCCGCCGCCGGCCATGCGCACGATCGGATGCGCCGCGGCGAGCGCGATCAGCAGCACGGCGGCCACGCGCAGGATCATGAGCAGCAGATTGCGCAGGCGCAGATCGCGCGAGTGCTCTCGCTCGGCGCGCACGAGATAGCGAACCGCGGGGAAGTCGATGCGGAGGCCGGCGCGGCGGCGCATGAGATGGATGAGGAGCGGAACGGCGGCGGCGGCACCGGCGAGCAGCCAGAGTGGCGCGAGAAATCCCATCAGCGCGTGGCCACTAGGGCGCTTCCTGCCGTGCAGAGAATGCGCGCCGAAGGGCGACACCGAAGGGCGCGTCGGTAATCACGGGCTCGTACGACGCGCCGTACGCGGAGAGTGCGCGCCGCCATTCCACCAGCGCCTCTTGCACCGTCGCCTGGTACGCCGCGCGCACATCGGCGACGGTCGCGGCGACCTCCACTCCGCTCTCGGGATCGACGAAGAGCGCTTCGCTCGACTGCGGCAGGTCGATCTCCGCCGGATCGAGAATGTGCATCACCACCACCTGATGCCCCGCGTGCCGGAGCCCGCGCACCGTCAGCACGACATCCGCGGGATCCATGAGCAGGTCGGAGATGAGCACGACCATCCCGCGCCGCGCGATCAGCCGCCCCGCAGCCTCGAGCGCGCTCGCCGCGTGCGACGCGCGCCCCGATCCCGGCTCCTCGAGTGCCGCCACGAGCCGCACCCACTGCCCCGTGCGCACGCGCGGCGGAACCGACGAACGCACGACGTCATCGAAGCGAACGAGGCCCACGGCATCGCGCTGGCGGAGGAAGAGGAGCGCGATCGCAGCGGAGAGTCGTTCCGCGTACGCGAGCTTGGTGAGGCGGGCCGCTGCACCGCTCCAGGCCATCGACCGGCTCACATCCAGCACGATCGTCGCCCGCAGATTCGTTTCTTCCTCGTACTGCTTCACGGCCCAGCGATCCGCTCGCGCCGCGAGCTTCCAATCGACGTGACGGGGCTCATCACCCGCCTGATACGGACGGTGTTCGGCGAACTCCACCGAAAATCCCTTCCGTGGCGAACGATGCAGCCCGGAAAGGAAGCCGTCGACGATCCACCGAGCAGTCACTTCGATCCGTCCGAGCGCCGCGATCGTTGCGGGGTCGAGCAGATCGGCGCGCGTCGCGCGTGCCGTATCCATTGAGGAGAGGAAGCTAGGCGTCGTTTAAGTCATTTCCAACTGTGATCGAGCCGACGGTAAGGTGCCGAGCCCGTTATATTTTCCGATTCCCCGCCCCCACGACCCGGATCGCCGTTGAAGCTCGATCACATCCGCAATTTCTGCATCGTCGCGCACATCGACCACGGCAAGTCGACGCTCGCCGACAGGTTGATCGAAGCCACGGGTATGCTGCAGAAGCGGGAGATGAAGGCGCAGGTGCTCGACACGCTGGATCTCGAGCGCGAGCGCGGCATCACGATCAAGCTCAACGCCGTCCGCATGACGTACAACGCGAAGGACGGCGAGGCGTACGAGTTCAACCTCATCGACACGCCGGGGCACGTCGACTTCACGTACGAGGTCTCGCGCTCGCTCGCCGCGTGCGAGGGCGCGATCCTCGTCGTCGACGCATCGCAGGGAATCCAGGCGCAGACGCTCTCGAATCTCTTCCTCGCGCTCGATGCGGGGCTCGAGATCATCCCGATCCTGAACAAGATCGATCTCCCTGGCGCCGAGCCGGAGCGCCGGAAGGAGGAGCTCCACGAGCTCATCGGCGCCGACAAGGACGACATTCTTCTCGTGAGCGCCAAGGAGGGATTCGGCATCCCCGAGCTCCTCGAAGCGATCGTGCGCCGCGTACCTGCCCCGGTCGGCGACGCCGATGCGCCGCTCCGCGCGCTCATCTATGACTCGTATTACGACCGGTACAGAGGCGCCGTGCCGAGCGTGCGCGTCATCGATGGCACGCTCAAGCCCGGGATGCACATTCGATTCGCCGCCGGCTCGGGGCTGTCGTACGAGGTCGCGCAGGTCGGCTACAACCAGTTGCGTCAGGTCGAGACCGAGTCGCTCGGGCCCGGCGAGGTCGGCTTCGTCGTCGCGAACGTCCGCACGGTGAAGGAGACGCGCGCCGGCGACACGGTGTTCGATGCGTCGAAGCCCGACGTCGAGCCGCTTCCCGGCTACAAGGACGTGCACTCGATGGTGTTCTCGGGGCTGTACCCGACGGATACCACGCAGTACGAGGGTCTTCGCGACGCGCTCGAGAAGCTCCAGCTCAACGATGCTTCGCTGAACTACGAGCCCGAGACGTCGACCGCGCTCGGCTTCGGCTTCCGCTGCGGCTTCCTCGGACTGCTGCACATGGAGATCGTGCAGGAGCGACTCGAGCGCGAGTTCGATCTCGATCTCGTCACGACGGTGCCGAGTGTGGAGTATCACGTCTGGCGCACCGACGGGACGATGGAGCTGCTCGAGAGCCCGGCCAAGCTCCCCGACCCCGGAACGATCTCGAAGATCGAGGAGCCATTCGTGAAGGCGCGCATCATGGCACCGTCGGAATACATCGGGCCGATCATGACGCTCGCGACCGAGCGCCGTGGCGTCTACAAGAACATGTCCTACCTCGACACGGCGCGTGTCGAGTTCGACTTCGAGTTTCCGCTCGGCGAGATCATCCTCGATTTCTTCGACAAGCTGAAGACGATAAGCCGAGGGTATGCGAGTCTGGACTACGACATGCTCGACTATCGCACGAGTGACCTCGTCAAGCTCGAGATGTTGATCAACGGCGATCCTATCGACGCCTTCTCCGTGATCATCCATCGCGACAAGTCGTACGACTGGGGGCGCAAGATCGCGGACAAGCTCAAGGAGCTGATTCCGCGACAGCTGTTCGAGGTCGCAATCCAGGCGGCGATCGGAAACAAGATCATCGCGCGCAGCTCGGTGAAGGCGCTTCGCAAGGACGTACTGGCGAAGTGCTATGGCGGCGACATCTCGCGCAAGCGCAAACTGCTCGAGAAGCAGAAGGAAGGAAAGAAGCGCATGAAGCAGGTCGGCTCCGTGGAGATACCGCAAGAAGCATTTCTCGCCGTGCTGCAGGTGGATTGATGCCCCTCGCTGCTGCGACGGGCACACATCAGCTGGTCGTGCAGACCAGCTTCCTCGGCGACACCGTTCTCACCACCCCGCTCATCACCGAGCTCGCAAAGCGCGGCCCGGTGAATGTGGTGGTGACTCCGGCATCGGCGCCGCTGCTCGCCCGCAATCCGGACATCAACGAGCTCTTCGTGTACGACAAGCGGGGCGCCGACGGCGGCCTGCGCGGCTTTCGTCGCCTCGCGCAGCAGCTGCGCGCGCCGGAGCCGCGCGAGGGTGCAGCGCCCGCCGTCGCGTATCTCGCGCAGCGCTCGGTGCGTAGCGGCGCGCTCGCGCTCGCGGCCGGCTACACGGAGCGCGTCGGCTTCGAGGGGTCGGCCGGTCAGACGCTGTACTCGAAGCGCGTGCCGTATCGCGAGGACAGGCATCATGCGGAACGACTGTGGCGGCTGGCGTTTCCGGATCGCGACGCCGGTGCGAAGGTGGACGCGCTCGACACTCGCGAAGTTCCAGCCCCGCGGCTCTACCCTGGCGATGCGGAGCGAGCCGCCGTCGACGCGCTGCTCGGCGGCGAGCGCGACGATCGCGAGCTGATCGCGCTTGCGCCCGGAAGCGTGTGGGCGACGAAGCGCTGGCCCTACTACGCCGAGCTTGCGAAGGCACTCGCCACGCGCTTCAGAATCGCGATCATCGGTGGCCTGGGGGACCGTTCCGAGGCCGCATCTATCGCGAATTTTTCCGGGGCGCAAGGGGTGGTTGACGGCACGGCTTCGTTGTCGTTGCTTGCCTCAGCCGAGTTGATCGGACGTGTGAAGTTGATGGTTACTAACGACTCCGCACCGCAGCATCTGGCTTCGGCCATGGGAACGCCGACAGTCACTATTTTTGGGCCGACGGTCGAAGATTTTGGCTTCGGTCCGCTGGCTCCTCACTCCATCTCCCTCGGAATCGACGCACTTGCCTGCCGCCCCTGCCATCATCACGGCCCACCGCACTGTCCCCTCGGGCACTGGCGCTGCATGCGCGAGCTCGGGGTTGATGCGGTCGCGCTCGCGGTGGACGAGGTGCTCAGTGCTTGCTAACCCTCGCGTGAGCGAACGGGTTCACCGTGAGTGAACGCTTTATCGTCGGCGTCGATCTCGGCGGCACGAACATCGTCGTCGGTGCGATGCCCGAGGACGGGAGCCGCCAGCTCGCCGTGCGCCAGGCATCGACGCACGCCGAACAGGGCGCGGAGGCGGTCGTCAATCGCATCGCGGCGATGGTAGGCGATGTCATCGGCGACGTCACCGCGAGTGAGAAGGCGAAGAAGGGCGACTTCCTCGGCGTCGGTGTCGGCGCGCCGGGCCCGCTCGATCGCGAGCGCGGCATGGTCGTCGTCGCGCCGAATCTCGGATGGCGCGACTTCCCGCTCCGCGACTCGATCTCGAAGCGAGTCGGGCTTCCCGTCGCACTCGACAACGACGCGAATTGCGCGACGATGGGCGAGTGGTGGAAGGGCGCGGCGCAGGGTGCGAAGAACGTCGTCGGAATCACGATCGGCACCGGCATCGGCGGCGGCATCATTATGAACGGTGTGCTCTATCACGGCTCGTCGGATGTCGCGGGCGAAATCGGGCACACGACCATCGATTCAACAGGGCGATACTGCCGCTGTGGCAACTACGGCTGCCTCGAGGCCTATGCGTCCGGACCGGCGATTGCGCTTCGCGCGCGCGAGGCGCTCGAGCGCGACGAGGAGTCGACGCTCCGGCGCATGGTCGACGGCCGCCTGGATGAGCTCACTGCCGCGACGATCTACGCCGCCGCGAACGAGGGCGACGCGCTCGCGCTCGAAGTCGTGCGCGACACCGCGCGCTTTCTGGGCACCGGCATCGGCAATCTCCTCAACATCCTGAATCCGGATGTCGTCGTCATAACCGGTGGCGTGACGGAGGCGGGCGAGCCGCTGTTCGAGCCGCTGCGCGCTGAGGTGAAGCGTCGCGCCTTTCGGCCGGCGGTGGATGCGTGCCGCATCGTCGCGGGGACGTTGCGTTCGAGCGCCGGCATGGTCGGCGCCGTCGCGACGTTCAAGCAGCAAAAGCTCGGAGCGGTCTGATGATGCGGCGCAAGCGACTCGGCGTCATCAGCACCTTCGTGTGGGACACGATCTACGGACGCGATCCGCGCTCCGAGCCCGTCACCGAGTGGGGCGGATGCGCGTACGCGCTCAGCGCGCTCGACGCGAGCCTCGCCAATGACTGGGAGATCGTGCCGCTCGTGAAGGTCGGCGACGACCTCGCACCGCGTGCGCGCGAGTTCATCTCGACGCTCTCGCACGTCGCGCCCGATGCCGCGTTGATCGGAGTTCCGTATCCGAACAATCGCGTCGAGCTGCGCTACGAGACGAGCGAGCGCCGCGCGGAGAAGCTGACGGGAGGGCTGCCGGGGTGGAGCTGGCTCGGCCTCAAGCCGCTGCTACGCGAGCTCGACGCGCTGTACATCAACTTCATGAGCGGCTGGGAGCTCGACCTCGAGACGTGTCAGCTGATACGCCAGAACTTTTCAGGGCCGATCTACTGCGACCTGCACATGAAAGTGCACGCCGTGCAGCCCGATGGATGGCGCGTGCTGCAGCCGCTACCGAACATCGACCAGTGGTGTCGCTGCTTCGATCTGCTTCAGATGAACGAGGATGAGGTGACGACGGTCGCGCACGATCCGATGGAGCTGGCCGCAACCGCGATGATGGCCGGCGTGCGCTGTCTCACCGTCACGCTCGGCTCGCGCGGCGCGGTCTATTTCGCGGCGCCGGGATTCGACTCGCTCGCGGATCTGCGCGCGACCTCCTCCGCCATCGACGTCGGCCCGCTGCGCACCGCGCTCGTGCCCGCGCCCATTTCGTTCGACAGCGGCGATCCTACGGGATGCGGCGACGTCTGGGGCGCGACGTTCTTCTCGCGGCTGCTCGCCGGTGAGGACATCACTGTCGCGATGCGTGCGGCGCACGGCGCGGCCGCGCGCAACGTCATGTTTCGCGGAGCATCGGGACTCACCCGTCATCTACGCGGGGAGCTGATCACACAATGACAACGGTCATCAATCTTCCGCCGTCGCTCGACGAACGCACATTCGAAACCGTGCTCGAGCAACTCGCGCCGATCCCCATCGACGAGAAGGTCCTGCTCGATGGCCGGCACACGAGATGGGCGTCGCCGTACGGGCTCACTGCGCTTCTTACCGTCGCGCAGACGCGCGCGGAGAAGCCGGCGCTCGTCTCTCCGGAGTCCGAGGAGACCGGCTCGTACTGGGCACGCACCGGATTCTTCAAGCACGCCGAGGATCTGTTCGAGATGCACGGCGCCGTGCATCGTGCGCGCGCAAGCGGTGAGTCCGACGTCCTTCTCGAGATCACCTCCGTCGCCAAGAGCGAGGACGTGCACGAGGTCGTCGGACGCATCCAGCAGAAGTCGGCATCGATTCTCGTGAAGGAGCTCAACATCGACGCGAAGGCCACGATGGGTTTCGCGATGACGCTGAGTGAGGCATGCCAGAACATCGTCGAGCACGCGGGCCGTGGCGGATGGGTCGCCGTGCAGACGTATCGCTGGCAGAAGCGGCTGGGCCGCCGCGTCGTAGTCATCGCCGTGTGCGATGCCGGCGTCGGCTTCCGGCAATCGCTCGAGAGCGCGCAGGGCCGGCGCATGAGCGATCGCTGGGACGATGGGATGGCGCTCGAAGAGGCCGTCATTCGCGGCGTGAGCCGTTTTCGTGATCCGGGACGCGGGCAGGGACTCGCCGGCGTCCGTCGCTACATCGGCCGGTGGGACGGCAAGCTCTCCGTTCGCTCCGGCACCGCTCGAATCGCAATCGTACCGAGCTGGGATGAAGATGTCCCGCTCGAAGAGAAGCTTCCGCCGTTTCCAGGTGCACAGATGCAGATAACCATACCGGAGCGGATTACCGACCGGTGATCAATCACATCGACCTCAGCACCGTGCTTCGCCGCACCGTGTGCGATCTCTATTCCGATCTGGTGACGCGCCCCACCGGCGCCGCCGTTCGCGACGGAATCGAGAAACAGCTTTCAGAGCTCGGCGACCGCTCGCTCACCGTCATCGACTTCTCGCACGTCGGGTTGCTCGACTATTCGTGTGCGGACGAGATCGTCGCGAAGCTGCTCATGCGCTACGCCGAAGCATCGGCGCCGCGCGATGCGTACTTCCTCTTCCGCGGCGTGAGCGATTCGCATCTCGATGCGATCGAGACCGTGCTCGAGCGGCACAACCTCGCGATCGTGGCGCAGGCGGAGGATGGCACGGTGGTGCTCGTCGGAACGATAGAGGATCCCGAGCGCCGCGCGTGGGAGGCCATGTCGCGACTCGGCCGCGCGATGGCGGTGGATCTCGCGCGCGAGGCGGGAATCGCGCCGGAGCAGGTCGAGCGCGTGCTCGGCGCGCTGTGCCGGCGCCGGCTCGCCATGGAGCTCGACGGCGGCTACGTAGTTGTAGGCGCAGTGACGTGAGTGGCCAGCACAACGCCCCGCTCCGCGTCGCGCGGCTGATCTCGACGCGCGCCGGCGACGCCGAGCGCGGAACGGAGGTGCGGATGCGTGCGGACGACGCGCGCATGCGGCTGATCGAGGACGGAGAGCTCGTCTGGGTTCACGGCCCGCGGCGGCAGGAGCTCGCGACGGTGCGCGTCGATGACACGCTGCCGCGCGGCGATGTCATATTGCGCGACGTCGCCGGCGCGTCGCCATCGGAGATCATCACGCTCGTGAAGGCGGCATACGGCACCCCGCGCAATCCAGGTCTCGTCTAGACTTTCGGAGCACTCAGTGACAACGAGCAGCAGCAAGCCTTCGAAGACGCAGGCCGTGCCGTCGCTGGCGACGCTCGCCGTGCACGGCGGGCGTGACTCGCACGAGACGGGCGAGCCAGTCGGCTCCCCGATCTATCAGAGTGTCAACTTCGTGCAGGAAGTCGGCACGGGCGCGGGGATGCGCTATCCGCGCTACGGGAACAATCCGAACGCGGAGATCGTGCAGAAGCGCCTCGCGCTGCTCGAGGGCGCGGAAGCGGGACTGGTGCTCGCGAGCGGCCAGGGAGCTACGGCGTGCGCGCTCCTCGCGCTGCTCCGCTCGGGCGACCACCTGCTCGCGAGCAGCTGGATCTACGGTGGGTCGCACGACTTCGTGTCGAAGGAGCTCCCGGGAATGGGGATCCAGTGCACGCTCGTCGATCCGACCGAGTCGCGCGGCTGGCGAAAGCATCTGCGTAAGAACACGCGTGCGATCTTCGTCGAGTCGCCCGTCAATCCGACCTGCCGCGTGCTCGATCTGAAGCCGATCACCGCACTCGCGAAGGAGCTGGGGCTCGCGCTCGTCGTCGACTCGACGTTCGCGACGCCAATCGCCTTCCGCCCCCTCGAGCACGGCGCCGACGTCGTCATCCACTCGGCCACGAAATTCCTCAACGGCCATCACGATGTGATCGCCGGCGCGGTGCTCGGCACCTCGACGTACATCGAGGAGGTGCGCCGCAAGATGACCGTGTGGGGTCAGGCACCCGATCCATTCTCATGCTGGCTCCTCGAGCGCGGACTCAAGACGCTCGACGTGCGCGTGAAGCGCGCGACCGACAACACGATGCGCTTAGCGCTCTGGTGCGCTACGCGCCCCGAGCTCGCCGCGGTGCTCTACCCCGGACTGCCCGATCATCCCGATCACGAGACCGCGCTCGCGACGCTGGATGGCTTCGGCGCGATGATGGCCATCGTGCACCGCGATGGCGGCGACGCGATGACGAAGGTGATTCGGAGGCTCGAGCTCATCACGCACGCGCCGAGTCTCGGCGGCCTCGACACGCTGGTGTCGGAGCCGCGCTTCTCGTCGCACGAGCATCTCTCCCTCGACGAGCGCACCAAGCTCGGCGTCCCCGACGGCTTCCTTCGCATCAGCGTGGGAATCGAGGATCCCGACGACATTATCGCCGATCTCGATCAGGCGCTGCGCGGCTGATCCGCGCGCGACGAGGCACGCGACGCGGACGATCGTGTATCTTCCCGTAGCCGCACCGCACCTCAACTTTCGCGAACTCGAACCGAGCGCGATCCGCCGATGATCCGTTTTTCACACGTCGTAAAGGAATATCCGCGCACCGGCCTCGCCCTGAACGACGTGACCTTCCGCGTCAACAAGGGTGAGTTTGCGTTTCTCACGGGCCCGAGCGGCGCGGGGAAGTCGACCATTCTGCGGCTCGTCATCGTGGAGGAGACGCCGACGGCCGGCGAGGTGCGCGTGAGTGGCAGTCTCACCAGCGGCCTCCCGCGCGCGGAGATTCCCCGGCTGCGCCGGCGCATCGGAGTCGTCTTCCAGGACTTTCGTCTGCTCGAGGATCGCACCGCCGAGGAGAACGTCGCGTTTGCGCTCGAGGTGACGGGCGCGCCGCGTGAGGGAATTCCGGCGCGCGTGAGCCGGCTGCTCACGCAGGTCGGGCTCGCGAGCAAGGGAACGAGCTACCCCAAGGAGCTCTCCGGCGGCGAGCAGCAGCGCGTCGCGATCGCGCGCGCGCTCGTGAACGACCCGGTGCTGCTCGTGGCCGATGAGCCTACGGGCAACCTCGATGATCGCGCGACGCGCGGCGTCTTCCAGCTGCTGCGCGATATCAACGCCGCAGGAACGGCCGTACTCATGGCGACGCACAATCTCGATCTCGTGAAGCGGAACACGTATCGAGTGATCGAAGTCAATCGCGGACAGCTCGTCTTCGATTCCGCGGAGGGCGATGGCGGCGCGGCCACCGTCACTTCGTCGACCCCGACCTGATGCGACTCACCCTTCGCGAAGTCATGCTCGGGATGCGACGCTCGCCGCTGCTCAGCACCCTGAGCGTCGTTACGATCGCCTTCAGCCTGTTCGCCTTCGGGCTGTTCGGGCTGCTCGTGCTCAACGTCGATCGCGCCCTGCGCGGCGTCGAAGAGCACGTCGAGATCGTCGCCTTTCTCGCGGACGGCACGCTGCCGGAGTCGATCAGCGCGGCGATGGGCGACATCTCGGCGTTCCCCGAGGTCGCGCGCGTCGATCAGGTGTCGCCCGAGCAGGCGCTCGCGCGCGCGCGCGCGGAGCTTCCCGAATTCCAGGATGTGTTCGACGCGAGCTTCCTCCCGCCGTCGCTCGAGATCCGCCTCAAGGAAGGTCATCGCGACCCGGGAACGGTTAAGGACGTCACGCAGCGCATTCAGACCTATCCATTCGTCGACGACGTGCGCTACGGCGAGGACTGGGTGAAGAAGCTCTACGACATCCGGAACATCGCGGGCGCCGCCGGCATAGCACTCGGACTGTTGTTCGCGGCGGTGGCCGTGATCATCATCGGCACGACGATCCGCATGACGGTGCTCGCGCGCTCGCGCGAGATCTCGATCATGCGCCTCGTCGGCGCTACCGACGGCTTCGTGCGCCTCCCCTTCCTCATCGACGGCTTCCTCAAGGGGCTCGTTGGCGGGCTGCTCGCACTCCTGCTCACATGGGGCGCGAACTGGCTCATCAGCCACAACCTCATCCAGACCTTCTTCTTCGACCCCGGTATCGCCTTCCTCGGTGTGCTGGGCGGCGGAATCATCGGACTGCTCGGCAGCGCGCTTTCCGTAGGGAGGCACCTACGCCGCGTCTGAGCGCGCGCGTCGCTCTCGTTCTCGCGCTTCTGCTGTCCGCGGCTCCCGCAATTGGGGCACAGCAGAACGCCGATCAGAAGAGTGCGGAGCAACGGCTGAAAGACGAGAAGGCCCGGCTCGAGGCGCTCAAGAATGAGCGCGAAGAGCTGCAGCGCCGTCGCACGAGCCTGCAGAACACCGTACACGACCTTTCCGAGGAGGTCGAGACGCTCGACCGCGAGGCCGACGTCACTGCGCGTGTGATGCACTCGCTGGACGCGCAGCTCGAAGCGATCTCGAGCGAGGTCGGCACAACGACATCCGACCTCGTGCGCGCGCAGGACGAGATCACCGTCAAGCAATCGACGCTGCGTCGCCGACTCGTCGATATAGACAAGCGCGGGCCGCTCTTCTCGTTCGAGGTACTGCTCTCCGCGCAAAGTTTTGGTGAGCTGCTCGCGCGCTACAAGTATCTGCACCTGCTCGCCGTCCGCGATCAGACGCTCGTGCATCGCGTGCAGGATCTGCGCAACCAGATCAACCATCAGCGCGCGAACCTCGTGCGCTTTCAGGAGAGCATCAAGCTCAACCTCGACGAGAAGGCAGAGGAAGAAGATCGGCTCAGGACGCTGCGCCTGGAGCAGACGCGCAGCCTCGCCACCGCAAAGCGCCGCGCGCAGGACACCGACGCGCGACTCCAGGCGATCTCGCGCGATGAGTCGCGCCTCACGAATGTGATCTCCTCGCTCGAATCGAAGCGACTGCGCGCCGAGCGCTCGTCGCCGAGTGCGCCGCGCGCGGCGAGCACGATCCGGAAGGGCAACGGCATGATGGACTGGCCCGTGCAGGGGCCGATTCTGTACAGCTTCGGCCGTGTCGTGAATCCGAACAACACGACCGTCCGCTGGAACGGGATCGGCATCAAGGCTTCGTCGGGTGCGGAAGTGCACGCGGTCGCGGCGGGGAAGGTGCTCGTCGCCGATCAGTTCGGGACCTACGGGCTCACCGTCATCGTGCAGCATCCCGGCGGGGACTATTCCGTGTACGGCTCGCTCAGCAAGATCACGACGCAAAAGGATGCAGTGGTGGCGAAGGGTGAGGTGATCGGCTACGTCGGCACCGCGGACCCGGACCTCCCTGCGCATCTGCACTTCGAGCTCCGCCCGCAAGGTCACGCCGTCGATCCGATGGACTTCCTCCGCGCGAATCCCTGATGAATGATCTCCTGGGTGCGCACGTCTCCGCCGCCGGCGGCACTCCGGCTGCGCCGCCGCGCGCTGGCTCGATCAAGGCGACGGCGATGCAGATCTTCACCAAACAGGGGAATCGCTGGGCCGAGCGCGAGTGCGACGATTGCGAGCGCGATGAGTTCCGCGCGGCGCTTGCGCGCACGGGCGTCGAAGTCACGATCGCGCACGACTCGTATCTGATTAACCTGGCGAGCCCAGACGACACGCTGCGACGCAAGTCGATCGAGTCGTTCGTGTGCGAGCTCAAGCGGTGCGCATCGCTCGGCCTGTCGTATCTCGTGTCGCATCCGGGCAATTATATGGATGAACGTGAGAGCGGCATCGCGCGCAACGCGGACTCGATCACCGAGGCGCTCGCGCGCGCTCCCGGAGAAACGACCCTCTGCCTCGAGACGACCGCTGGCTCGGGTACATCACTCGGCGCAACCTTCGAGGAGCTCGCCGACATCATCGGCCGCGTCCCCGAGCCCTATCGCTCGCGAATCGGCGTGTGCGTCGACACGTGTCACGTCTATTCAGCCGGCTACGATCTCGTCGATTCGTACGACGACGTCTGGAAGAGCTTCGACAGCGCGCTCGGGTGGGAGCGGCTCGGCGTGATGCACCTCAACGACTCGAAGACGCCGTTCAACTCGCACCGCGACCGTCACGCCCTGATCGGATTCGGCTCGCTGGGCGAGGAGCCGTTCCGCCGGATCATGACCGACCCGAGGCTTACCCGGGTGGCGAAGGTGCTCGAGACGCCGAAACTGGACAACGACATGCTTACGGACAGCTGCATGCTCCACCTGCTGAGAGGGTTTGCGGCCGGCTGACGACTGTCACGCCGCTCAAGTTTTTCGTCACTCCACCGACGCTAGAGTGGATGGCTCTTTCTACTCTCCCGCCGCCCGTAACTCCATTCGCGCCATCCGTCGCGGTCGATGCGCTTATCGGCTGCGACCGGAAGGGACGAGTCACAGTGTGGAATGCCGCGGCCGCCGAGATGTTCGGCTACACGGCGGACGACATTCTCGGGCGCTCGTACATGGTGCTCGTGCCGCCGAAGTACCGGCCCGCGCACGAGCAGGGGATGTGGAATCGCGGCTCGAAGCTTCCGAGGGAGCTGTCGGGCGGACCGCGCCGCTGGCTCGGACTCAAGAAGGACGGAACGACCTTTCTCTTCGACCTGTCGCTTCGGTGGTGGGTTGTGTCGGAGGGCACATGCGTGCTCGGGTCGATCACTGCCGTCACGAGCGAGAGTGCCGCGATTGGCCATCCCGCTGTGAGCTTCTCGCACTACGACATGACGATCGCGGAGTCGATCCCTCAGCTCGTCTGGCTGACCAATGCTCCGGGGAGTATCGAATACGCCAACAAGCGCTGGTACGAATACTTCGGTCTGACGGAAGCAGATCTCGAGCTCATTGCCGAGCGGCCGATTCTGCATCCCGACGAACGCGCGGAGTGGATCGAGAAGTGGGCGCTCGCCCTCGCGACCGGGCAAACGTTCGAGCACGAATGTAATCTTCGTCGGGCGGACGGCGAGTATCGCTGGTTTCTGTCGCGCTCCGTTCCCCTTCGCGACGACAGCGGCAAGGTGCACCGCTGGTTCGGCACGTCCACCGACATTCACGATCAGAAGATGGCGCAGTCGGCCCTCGCCTCACAGCGCGACGAGCTCGAGTCGCTCGTCGAGCGGCGCACGCGCGAGTTGCAGATCACCGTCGGCGAGCTCGAAGCGGAGGCCTACGCGACGCTGCGAGCACAGAAGGCGGCGCAGCAAAGCGAGCGACGGCTGCAGTCGGCGCTCGATGGCGCGCGCGATTTCGTGTGGGACTACGACTGCCTCACCGGTGTAGCCTATCGCAGCAAGGGTTGGAGCTCGATGCTCGGCTACGGGGATGCGCCGTTCGACGCGTCGATCGAACACTGGCACGAGATCGCGCACCCCGAAGATCAGGTTGCGGCGCTACAGAGCTTTCAGGATCTGCTCGACGACAAGGTGGAGACGCATTCGGTGGAGTATCGTCTGCGCGACGTGTCGGGAGCCTGGCTCTGGATAGCTTCGAAGGGAAAGATCACCGAGCGCGCCGAGGATGGCACGCCGCTCAAGGCCGCCGGGACCTCGGCCGACATTACCGAGCGTAAGCACGCGGAAGAAGCACTGCGCGCAGCGAAAGACGAGGCGGAGCGGGCGAGTCGCGCGAAGAGCGAATTTCTCGCGAACATGAGCCACGAGCTGCGGACACCCCTCAACTCGGTGATCGGCTTCGCGAACGTGCTCAAGCGCAACCGCGCGGGCAATCTTTCGTCGGCGGAGCTCTCATACCTCGATCGCATCCAGGCGAACGGCGTTCACCTTCTACGCCTGATCGACGATGTGCTCGACCTCGCGAAGGTCGAGGCGGGACGCATGGAGATGGACATTTCCACGGTGCGCCTCGATGAGCTGATTCATGACCTCATCACGCAGTGCGAGGGGCAAACGCACCCTGGCGTCCTCCTGCGCGCCGAGCTGCCGCGCGATCGCATCTTCATTTGCGCCGATGGCCTTCGCCTGCGGCAGGTGCTGCTCAATCAGCTCTCGAATGCGATCAAGTTCACGGAGCGCGGGAGCATCACGGTAGCCGTCGAGTGCAACGACGCGCACGAGCCCATCCGGATCGAGGTACGCGACACCGGAATCGGCATCTCACCGGACCGCGCAGTTGCGATCTTCAATTCGTTCGAGCAGGCGGACACGGGTACTGCGAAGCGCTACGGCGGCACCGGGCTCGGGCTCGCGATTTCGCGCGCGCTGTGCGAGCAGATGGGCTTCACGCTCACGTTGAAGAGTGAGGTGGGCACAGGCTCGACATTCATCATCGGGCTCGTACCCGAGATCGTTGCCCACCCGGTAGCGCCTCTGGGCGGTGCCGCCGCCGTGCCCGTGATTTCGATTCCGGCAATGGCGGGACGCTACGACACGATCGACGCAGGGAGTCGATGATGCTTTCGGCGAGCGAGCTCGAATCCGCTGTCGCCCGGCGCACGCACGAGCTCGAGCAGGCGCTCGCGAAGCTCGAAGAGGAGAAGGTCGCGCTCACGCTGGCCGTGCGCGACGCCAGGGCCGGCGAGAAACAGCTGCAAGGCGCCCTCGACGGAGGACGCGATTTTGTGTGGGAGTACGACTGCCGCACAGGCGTGGTTTTCCGAAGCTCCGGCTGGATGTCGATGCTCGGCTACGATGAGGGGGCTTTCGACTCCTCACCCGAGCACTGGACCGAGATCGCCCACCCCGGCGATCAGGAGCTGGCATTCGAGCTCTTTCGGAAGTTCATGGAGGGCGGCATCGAGTTCCACGAGGCCGAGTATCGTTTGCGCGATGCCGCGGGAGAGTGGCGATGGGTTTCGTCGAAGGGCAGAATCATCGAGCGCGACGCCACCGGGAAACCCGTGAGGGCGGCGGGAACGTCGACCGACATTACCGATCGCAAGGAGGCGCAGGAGGCCTTGCGAGCGTCCAAAGAGGAAGCGGAGCGAGCCAATCGCGCGAAGAGCGAATTTCTCGCGAATATGAGTCACGAGCTGCGCACACCGCTCAATGCCGTCATTGGATTCGCGAACGTCCTGCGGAAAAACCGCGACGGCCGCCTCAACGACACGGACCTCACCTTTCTCGACCGCATCCAGGCGAATGGCGTCCATCTCCTTCGCATGATCAACGACGTGCTCGACATTGCAAAGGTCGAAGCGGGTCTCATGCAGCTCACCTTCAGCATCGTGCGGCTGGATGAGCTGATCAGCGCGAGCGTCGCGCAGTGCGAGGGCCAGCTCCAGGCGGGTGTCCGCATGCGCACGACTTTTCCATCCGGGCCAATGAGCGTGAGGGCCGACGACGTGCGCCTGCATCAGGTGATCCTCAACCTCCTCTCCAATGCCATGAAATTCACCGAGAGGGGTGAGATTGTCGTGAGTGTCCAGTGCGACAGCACAGGCTCGCCGCTCAGCGTGGACGTGCGCGACTCGGGAATCGGGATCCCAATGGACCGCGCCGACGCGATCTTCAATTCGTTCGAGCAAGCAGAGTCGGGAACTGCGCGTCGATTTGGAGGAACCGGGCTTGGGCTGGCGATTTCCCGTTCACTGTGTGAGCAAATGGGCTTCACGCTCACCGTGGCGAGCGAGCTCGGCTCAGGGTCGACTTTCACCATCGGCTTTGCGCCGCAACCGGCGCACTCCAGCTAGGCGAGTGCGACCTCCTGCGGCGCGGCATATCGCCAGAGCAGCGCCGCGACTCCGATCCCGATGCATGCCGCCGCGACCACATCGCTGAGATAGTGCGCGTGCGCGAGCAGCCTGCTGACTGCGCATCCCGCCGCCGCCGCGTACCAGACGACACTCGCTCGCGGAAAGAGGCGCGCGAGAAGCACCGCTGCGGCGAAGGCAACGACCGCGTGACTGCTCGGAAAGCCGAAGCCGCGCGAGCTGAAGGGGTGATCGCTCCAGGCGCGAAATTCGTAGGCGGTGCCGACATCGGGAGGACGCATCCGCCGCACGAGAATCTTGAGAAGCTCGCCGACGATCCCCGCGAGGGTTGGCGCGCCCGCGAGCAACGCGCCGCGCCTCCACCATTCTCTGTTCTCTCGCGCGCGATCATGGAGCGCAAGCGCTACCGCCGCCAGCAGCCAGAAGGGGAGGTAGCCGAAGTTGCGCAGCATCCGGCCCCAGTCCGTCTCGTAGACGCGACCGAAGCGCACGTTGTCGGCGACCCAGCCGTCGGCGAGCATCGACAATCCGATCAGCACGATCGCGACGAGCACACTTCGGATGCTGACGGCGCGCGCCGGGGCGCTGGACGATGGCGACACTTGGCTCCGCGTTGTGGTAGTGGATACCGCCGGTGCGGTTAACCTACGCCTGCTGCTGACATCGTAGAAGCCCCGTCATTACCTTCCTGCATGAGTTACGACAGGGAGGATGCGCTCGACTATCATGCTCGTGGACGGCCCGGCAAGATCGCCGTCATCCCTACAAAGCCGCTCGATAATCAGCGTGATCTCTCGCTGGCGTATTCGCCTGGCGTCGCCGAACCCTGTCTCGAGATCAGGAAGACTCCTGAGGACGCGTACAAGTACACCGCCAAGGGCAATCTCGTCGCGGTCGTTACCAACGGCACCGCCGTGCTCGGACTCGGAAATATCGGGGCGCTTGCGTCGAAGCCCGTGATGGAAGGAAAGGCCAATCTCTTCAAGCAGTTTGCCGACCTCGATGTCTTCGATATCGAGGTCGGTTCCGAAGTGCCCGATGATCTGATCACTTTCTGCAAGCTGCTCGAGCCGACGGTGGGCGGGATCAACCTCGAGGACATCCGCGCGCCGGACTGCTTCTACATCGAGCAGACACTCCGCGAAGCGCTCAAGATCCCGGTCTTCCACGACGACCAGCACGGCACGGCGATCATCTCCGGCGCTGCGCTGCTGAATTCGCTCGAGCTGGTGACGAAGAGCATCGCGGACGTGCGAGTTGTTTTCTCCGGAGCCGGCGCCGCCGCGCTCTCGACGGCGGAGCACTACGTGCGGCTCGGAGTGAAGCGAGAGAACATCACCATGTGCGACCTGCACGGTGTCGTTTACGCAGGGCGCGCCGAAGCGATGGATCCGTACAAGGCCCGCTTCGCGCGCGAGACCGCGATGCGCACGGTCACCGAGGCTCTGGTTGGCGCCGATGTCTTCGTCGGGTTGTCCGTGGGCGGTGCGATCACGGGCGAGATGGTCGCGAAGATGGCCGATCGCCCGATCATCTTCGCGCTCGCGAATCCGAATCCGGAGATCACGCCGGACGAAGTGCGCGCGGTGCGCGACGACGCGATCATCGCGACGGGTCGCTCGGACTATCCGAACCAGGTCAACAACGTCCTCGGCTTTCCGTTCATCTTCCGCGGCGCCCTCGACGTGCGCGCGACGCAGATCAACGAGGAGATGAAGATGGCGGCGACGCGCGCGCTCGCGTCTCTCGCGAAGCAAGGGGTGCCGGACAGCGTCGCGCGACTCTACGGACTCTCATCGGTGACGTTCGGGAAGGAATACATCATTCCATACGCCTTCGATCCACGCGTGCTGCTCTGGGTTGCGCCGGCCGTGGCGTGGGCGGCCGTTGCGAGCGGCGTGGCGACACACTTCATCGACCTCGACGACTACCGGGTCTCGCTCGAGACCCGGCTCGGCCGCGCACGCGGAATTATGCGCGGTATCATGAGCCGTGCGATGCAGAGCCCGAAACGTGTCGTTTTTCCGGAGGGCGAAGAGCCGAAGATCATCGAGGCCGCGCGCATACTGCTCGACGAGGGAATCGCGCAGCCAGTCCTGCTCGGCAATCGTGCTACGATCGAGCAAGTGGCAGCGGGGAGCCGCATCTCGATGGAGGACATCGAGATCGAAGATCCGTATTCATCGGCGCGCCGCGATGAGTACGCGGAATTTTTATTCGCGCGACGGCAGCGGAAAGGCATGAGCCTGGCCGAGGCGCACCAGCGGCTCTCGAACGGCAATTACTTCGGAAGCGTAATGGTCGCGCTGGGGCACGCCGATGCGCTCGTCTCCGGTGTGAACATGCACTATCCCGAAACGATCAGGCCGGCGCTCCAGGTGATCGGCGCTCAGCCCGATGTTGGCATCGTGAGCGGGCTGTACATGCTCGTGTTCGAGCGGCACGTCGTGTTCTGCGGGGACACGACGGTGAATATCGATCCGACTGCGGAGCAGCTCGCGCAGATCGCCGAGGGCGCGGCGAGGCTCGTGCGCACATTCGGGATCGAGCCGCACGTCGCACTGCTGTCGTTCTCGAACTTCGGATCGGTGCAGCACGCCGAGACGACGAAAGTGGCGCGCGCGGTGGAGCTGTTGCGTGCGCGGAATCCGACGCTGATGGTGGACGGCGAGATGCAGGCGGACACCGCGGTGGACGAACGCAAGATCAAGACGATGTATCCGTTCAGCACCCTGACGGAGCGCGCGAACGTCCTCATCTTTCCCAACCTGAGCGCGGGCAACATCGCCTACAAGCTGCTCAACCATCTGGGCGGCGCGACGGCGATTGGACCAATTCTCGTCGGGATGCGCCTTCCGGTGCACGTGCTCGAAGAGGGCGCCGAGGTGCAGGACATCATCAATATGGCGGCCGTGGCCGTCATCGACGCGCAGCATCATGAAGCCGGCGGCGCGTTGACGTTACTAACCTGAGCGAACAAATGGATAATCGCAGCCTCACAGCGCAGGGCATCCGGCCCGCCGGGTGTGTTCACTGGAATCTCGTTTCACCCGAGCTCATACAGCAGGCAGTCCGGCGCGACGAGGGAATGCTCGCCGACATGGGGCCATTCGTCGCGGTGACCTCGCCGCACACCGGTCGATCGCCGAACGACAAGTTCGTCACGATGGATCCGGATGTGGCGCAGGATGTGTGGTGGGGGAAGGTGAATCAGCCGGTGTCACCCGAAAACTTCGGGGTGCTACTTGCTGATGTGCAGGCGTACCTGAACGGGAGCAGCGACCTGTTCGTGCAGGATTTGTGGGCCGGCGCGGATCCGGCGCATCGTTTGAGTGTGCGCTTCGTGAGCCCGAACGCGTGGCACATGCAGTTCGTGCGGAACATGTTCCTGCGTCCAACGTCGGCGGACCTCCCTGGCTTCATGGCGAACTTCACGGTGCTTCACGCGCCGGAGATGCAGGCGGATCCGAAGCGTCACGGCACGCGCACGTCGACCTTCATCGTGCTGAGCTTCGCAAAGCGTACGATCCTCATCGGCGGCACGCGCTACGCGGGCGAGCTCAAGAAATCGATCTTCACGGTGATGAACTACCTGATGCCGAAGCAGAACGTGCTGTCCATGCACTGCTCGGCGAATGTCGGCGAGCAGGGCGACACGGCGCTCTTCTTCGGACTGTCAGGAACGGGGAAGACGACGCTGTCGGCCGACCCACATCGATTTCTCGTCGGCGACGACGAGCACGGCTGGAGCGACGACGGCATCTTCAATTTCGAGGGCGGCTGTTACGCGAAGGCGATCAATCTCTCGGCCGATGGGGAGCCGGAGATCTATCGCACGACGCAGATGTTCGGGACGGTGCTCGAGAACGTCGTGCTCAATCCGCAGACGCGCCAGGTGGATTTCGCCGATCAGTCGATCACGGAGAACACGCGCGTCAGCTATCCGATGCACTACATCAAACGGCATGTGGCCGGCGGGCGAGCTGGACATCCGAAGAACGTGATATTTCTGACGGCCGACGCGTTCGGCGTGCTGCCGCCGATCGCGGCGCTCTCTCGCGAGCAGGCAATGTACTATTTTTTGTCCGGCTACACAGCGAAGGTCGCGGGAACGGAGCGCGGCGTGAAGGAGCCGCAGGCGACCTTCAGCGCGTGTTTCGGCGCGGTTTTCCTGGTGTGGCACCCTTCGCGCTACGCCGAGATGCTCGGCAAGCTGCTCGAGCGACACGATGCGCGCGTGTGGCTGGTGAACACGGGGTGGACGGGCGGCGCCTACGGTGTCGGATCGCGAATGAAGCTCGGTCACACGCGCGCGATGATCCGCGCGGCGCTGTCGGGCGAGCTCACCGGAGTCGCGACCACGACCGACCCCGTCTTCGGACTCTCGGTGCCGAACTCGATCCGCGACGTTCCGGTGAACCTGCTCTCGCCGCGCACCACGTGGGCGGATCCGAAGGCGTACGATGCGCAGGCGCGTACGCTGGCCGAAATGTTCGCGAAGAACTTCGAGCAATTCGCGGAAGGAGTCAATTCCGCGGTGCGGAGCGCGGGTCCGCGCGTATGAGACGCGCGCGACGATGACGATCGTTCGCGATCCGCTCTGGAACAACATTCCGCTCGATGCGGACGCGATGCGGCTCATCGACACCGCCGTCTTTCAGCGCCTGCGCTATGTTCGTCAGCTGGGGCTCGCCTTTCTCGTCTATCCTGGCGCAACGCATTCACGCTTCGAGCACGCGCTCGGCACGCACCATCTCACCGGGCGCACACTGGCGCTCTTGCGCGAGCGCGGCGAGCTCGCCCGCCTTCCTGAAGACGAGTGCGCGGTAGTGCTTGCAGCGGCACTGCTCCACGACGTCGGACATTATCCGTTCTCGCACGCGCTCGAGGAGATCGGGGCGCTGCACCACGAAGCGGTAGCGCGAACGCTCATCACCGGTGGTGAGCTTGCGGCTGTGCTCGCGAGCACGATCGGCGCGAACGCAGCGATGCGCGTGCACGCGATCATCGCGGGCGAGAGCGCGAGTCCGCTGCAGGGCCTCATCTCAGGCTCGCTCGACCTCGACAAGATCGAGTATCTGAAACGCGACGCGCTGATGTGCGGGGTGCCGTACGGCGAGATCGACGTCGAGCGGCTGTTGCACTCGCTCACGATCGTCGAGGATCCGAAGAGCGGCGCGCCGGCGATCGGAATCGTGGAGAAGGGGCTCGCGGCGCTCGAGTCGCTGCTGTTCGCGAAATATCAGATGTACCGGAACGTCTATTGGCATCACGCAGTGCGGAGCGCGACGGCGATGTACAAGCGGCTCGTCGACGATGCGCTCCGAAGCGGCGCCATCGAGGAGCATGAGCTCGCGGGCTTCACCGACGAGGGGCTCTTGCATCGGCTCGATGAGCGCGCGCCCTCGGCGCTGCTCGACGGGCTGCGCAACCGCCACCTGCACAAGCGCGCCTTCGAGTGCTCGTCGACGGAGCTCGATGCGGGACAGGGCGACTGGATCGCGAACGACCGTGCGCGGGTGATCGAGGTCGAGGACGCGCTGGCGAGCGAGCTTGGCGTGGAGCCTGGCGCGGTGCTGCTCGACTATCCGGAGAAGCCGCGCATGCTGGGCCTCGATCTCCCGGTGCGCATGCGAGGCGGAGAGGTGAAGCGGCTTGGCGCGAAGGGATGGCCGGCGGCGATCAATCTTCCGCTATTGTCGCAGGAGCTCTACGAGTCGACGCGGGTGATGCGGGTGTTCGCGACTGAGGGAACGCGGGTGCCGAGGGCGCGAGTGATGGAGCTGTTGGCGAATTAGCTGGGTCACTCCTCTCCCGCATTTGCCGCGATGACACACGCACGCCCGTCATACCCCCCAGCCATGGCGCGAATTCCGGATCAAGCGCAGGCGTTACCGCGTGAGTCAGGTCGCGACGATCGTCTTCGCGCTTCTGTTCTCGAACGTGCCAATCGGCGCTACGCGTTCCGTGACTGGGCTCGCGCTGTTCGCTGCCATCGTGTCGACGCTCGTCACCAGCTCCGGCGCCCTGTACTGGCGCTGTCCGCGATGCCACGAGCAATTTTTCGTGAAGCGCGGACGCTGGACTCACAACCTCAACATCTTCGCGCGATACTGCGTGCACTGCGGGCTGCCGAAGTGGGCGGAAGGTGATCTTCAGGAGCCGTCAGCGCGGTAGCGATCGGCTCATCGGCTCGGAGAGCGCGGTTTTTTCCACGACGCGCTCATCGCGATTCGCCAACCTCCCTTCCCCGGGCCTCCGCCAGCTTCCGCCCGATCCCCCGATAAAAACCCGCGTCGCTTCCCTTCCCCTGCTCCTCGAGCGCCAGCGCCGCCAGCTCAAGCGCGTACAGCAAATTCCCGAGGTAGAGCTCCGCGATACTGCCGACCGTCTCCTCGCTCACGCTACTTCCCCGCCGCCACTCCCGTCCCCGCTCCACTCGCCAGATCCGCATCGGTTGCCACGATGCGCACCACGATCGCCGTGATGTTGTCCAATCCGCCACGGCCATTCGCTTCCGAGATCAGCGCCTCGACCACTCGTTGCGCCGTCGCGCGCGAGGAGAGCAGATGGTGCAGCCGACGATCATCCACCATCCCCGTCAGCCCATCGCTCGCCACCAGGAACGTATCGCCGCGCTTGAGCTCCCCCGTGTACGTGTCGGGCTCCACATCTGATCCCGCGCCAACGCATCGCGTGATCACGTTGCTGTAGGGATGGTAGCGCGCCTGCTCCGGCGTCAGAAAGCCCGCGTCGACCTGCTCCTGCACGTACGAATGATCTTTCGTCAGCTGCGTCAACTTCCCGTCGCGCAGAAGATAGATCCGCGAGTCGCCCACCTGCCCGATCAGATATCGGTCCTGGCCCACGATGAGAACCGACGCCGTCGTTCCCATCCCCTGCTTGTCGACCTCAGTCAGCGTGCGCTCGTAGATCTCCTGATTCGCGCGCTTCAATGCGTCCGACACCTTGGTGCTCACGTCGTCCGTCGTGATGTCGCGTATCACCCTGAGCTCGTCGGACACGATCCGGACCGCCATGTCGCTCGCGATCTCGCCCGCCGCGTGTCCGCCCATGCCATCGGCCACCACGAACAGCCCTGCCGGAGGGTCAGCGAAAAAGCTGTCCTCGTTCCCGGAGCGGACCATCCCCGTATGCGTTGCCTGACCGACCTCGAGCTGCACTAGTGACCTGTCATCAGTATGAGTACTCCCGCTGCTATCAATATCAGCACTCCGAGCCACAACAACAGCGGCACCGCACGCGACGCCTTCTTCGCCGGAGCCGCCGCGGGGCGTGGTGCATCCGCGCGCTGCCCCGGCTGCGATACCACCGGTGTCTTCATCCCGCCCGCCGCTGCCGCCTTCTTCGGATCGACCTTGAACGCCGCAATCGCTCGCGTCTGACTCGCGCTTCCGGCTTTCGCCCCATCGGGCACACGAAAGATGAACTTGACGCCGCCAAAGCGCACGTCCGGCGCACCAATCAAAGCAGCTTCCCCTTCGATGCGCCGTCCGCCCACGTACGTCCCGTTCGTCGACCCCATGTCCACAACGTACCAGCCGTCCTCGCGCCGTTGCAGCTTCGCGTGCGAATCCGAGACGCTTTCGTCCGAGACGATAATGTCGTTGTGCGCACCGCGACCCACATGCGCGAGCGGCGAGCGCACCTCCATGATCGTCCCCTTCAGCAGTCCCGTGCTCATCACCTCGAGCGTCGCCAGCGGCGCTCGCGGCGGCGGTGCACTGTCCGCGTAGAAGCGAAACTCATCGTCACCGATCGTCACCACATCGCCACGGCCCAGCAGCGCCGGTGACACCGCAGGCTCGCCGTTCACCATCACGCCGTTCGTGCTCGTGTCCCGAAGAAGGTAGCCCTCGGGTGACGGGGAGAGCGAGGCATGTCTGCGAGAAACTTCGGTCGAGCCGACGACCACATCGCACGTCGGATCGCGTCCGAACACCAGTCCCGCCGCAGGCACGGGGTATTCGCGACCGTCCACGAGCGATATCACTCGCCCGCCGGTCGCCGCCGTCGGCTTCCCGCCCACTGCAGGCGCAGCGCTCTCCGGCAGACGTACGGGCTGTACGAACTGCGTGTTTCCCGCGCGAAGGTCATCGCCGAAAAAAAGCTCCCTGCCGGAGACGTCGATCCTGTCGCCATGGAGCAGTGGAGCCGGTTCCGCGCCCAGCGCAACACCATTGACCTTCACCGTTCCGTCCAACCGTCGCACGACTGTCGCGCCGTCTGCGCCGACGTCCAGCGATGCAAAAACACCATCGCTTCCATTCCCGCTCAGCCGAATCCGTGCCCCATCACTTCCCCCCACCTCATTCTCACCCGCGATCAGCGGATACTGCTGACCATCGAACTGAATGTAGGGCATTGAGATAGGAAGGCAGGCAAGAGTCGCGTGGGCAGCGTGCGTCTTCGACGAGCTGCCTCATTATCCGGTCGAGATCGTCGTAACACGAAACTATGCCCGGCCCTCGGGCCGGGCAAGCACGGGGATTGCCTCGCCCATTACGTTCTACCATGCCCCTCTGGCTTCACTGGATCGTCCTCGGCCTCATCGCCGGCACGCTTTCCAAATATCTGATGCCCGGCCGCGATCCCGCCGGCTGCCTCATCACCGTCGCCCTCGGCATCGTCGGCGCATTGCTCGGCGGATGGATCGGCTCCCATCTCGGCTGGGGTAACGTGAGCGAGACGGGCTTCAGCATCCGCTCGATTGCGCTCGCCACGCTCGGAGCGATCGTGCTGCTTCTCGTCGGCAGAGTCGTCGTGCATTTCCGCCGCCGCGCGTAGCCCCGAACAGGCACCGCAGCCGTTAGCTTTACTCATGAAGTCTCACATCGTGGTTCGCGGCGCGCGTCAGCACAATCTCAAGGGCTTCGACCTCGAGATTCCGCGCCGGAGCTACACGGTGGTCACAGGCCCCTCCGGCTCGGGAAAGTCCTCCCTCGCCTTCGATACGATCTACGCCGAGGGGCAGCGGCGGTACGTCGAGTCGCTCTCGGCATATGCGCGGCAGTTCCTGGAGCGGATGGAGAAGCCCGACGTCGACTTCATCGACGGGCTCTCGCCGGCAGTCGCGATCGAGCAGTCGAATCCGACGAAAACATCCAGATCGACGGTCGGCACCGCGACCGAGATCTACGACTTTTTGCGCCTGCTCTGGGCTCGGATCGGCCACACCTTCTGCCACGTGTGCGACCGCGAGATGAAGCGCGATTCCGTGCAGTCGGTGGCCGAGGAGGTGCTCGCGCTCCCGGCCGGAACGCGATTTTCGGTGGCATTTCCACTGCGCCTGAGCGAGCTCGTGACGCACGATGTCGTCGTCGAGAATCTCCGGGCGCAGGGCTTCCTGCGCGTGGTGATCGAGGGAACGCTCGTGCATCTCGACGAGCTCCCCGCCGGCACCGATGTCACGAAGGCGGCGGAGCTGCTGGTCGTCGTCGACAGGCTCGTCGTCGCGCCCGAGAGCCGCCAGCGACTCGCGGACGCGGTGGGTACCTCCTTCCGCGACGGCGACGGCGAGTGTCTCGTGCTGCTGTCGACGGCGATCCCCGCGCGGCTCGCGGGCTCGGGCACGCAGGGCAACGACGACACGCCTGTCTCGCGTCTCATGTACACCGAGCGCTTCGAGTGCCCGTACGACGGCACGCGCGCGCCGACACCAACGCCACAGCTCTTCTCGTTCAACAATCCGCGCGGCGCATGTGCGACGTGCAACGGCTTCGGCGCCGTGCTCGAGTATGACGAAGTGCTCGTCATCCCGTACCGTGATCGCAGCCTGCGCGAGGGCGCGATCGATCCGTGGACGAAGCCGCGCTACGACGGCAAGCGGCGCGCGCTGGCCGAGTTTGCGAAGAAGAACAAGATCTCGATGGATGTGCCATGGCGAGAAATCCCGACGGCCGATCGATATCAGCTGATGTACGCGAAGACAAAGGGCTTCCGCGGCATCATGGTCTTCCTGAAGGAGCTCGAGGAAAAGCGCTATAAGCAGTACATTCGGATCTTCCTCCGCCAGTATCAGACGGCGCAGGACTGCCCGACGTGTCACGGCGCGAAGCTGCAGAACGAGGCGCTGCAGGTGCGCATCGCCGGCCGCACGATCGCGGACACGAGCGACATGCCGATCGAGCGGATGGTGCCGTGGTTGGAGACGCTGCCACTCTCCGACTACGAGCAGCAGATCGCCGCGAACATCCTCGGCGAGGCGCGGAGCCGCTCACGCTTCCTCCTGGATGTCGGCCTCGGCTATCTCACGCTCAATCGCGCGACGCGCACGCTGTCCGGCGGCGAGGCACAACGTATCGGACTCGCGAACTCGCTCGGCTCGAAGCTCGTCGACACGCTCTACGTGCTCGACGAGCCGTCGATCGGGCTCCATCCGCGCGACGTCGATCGCCTGCTCTCGCTGCTGCATCGCCTGCGCGACGGGGGGAACACGGTGCTCGTCGTCGAGCACGATCTCGAGGCGATTCGGCGCGCGGATTACATGGTGGAGCTCGGGCCCGGCAGCGGTGAGCTCGGCGGAGAGGTGGTGTTCGCGGGACCTATGGCCCGCGCGCACGAAAGCCCGCTCACGGGCGCGTATCTGAGCGGCGCGAAGGAGATTGCGCTGCCCGAGGCGCGTCGCACGCTCGGGCCGCGCTGGCTCACGCTTACCGGCGCGAAGGAGCACAATCTTCGCAGCGTCGACATCCGCATCCCGCTCGGCGCGCTCACCGTCGTCACTGGAGTGTCGGGATCGGGAAAGAGCACACTCGTGCACGACGTGCTGCTCCGGGCGCTCGAGACGCGACTGACGGGCGAGCACACGGCGAAGCGGCATCTCGGCGAGCGCGTGGGCGGCTTCGACGGCATCACGGGATGGGAGCCGCTCGCCGACGTCGTGTGCATCGATCAGAGCCCGATCGGTAAGTCGCCGCGCTCGAATCCGGTGACGTACGTGAAGGCGTTCGACGAGATCCGTCGCATCTTCGCCGACCAGCCGCTCGCGCGACAGAAACGCTTCGGCGCGGGGCACTTCTCGTTCAACGTGAAGGGCGGCCGCTGCGAGAACTGCGAAGGCGCGGGCTTCCTGCAGGTCGAGATGGTCTTCATGGCGGACGTGTACGTGCCGTGCGACGTGTGCGGCGGGAAGCGCTTCAAGAACGAGGTGCTCGAGGTGAAGGTGCGCGGCAAGAGCATCTACGATGTGCTCGAGCTGACCATCGATCAGGCGATCAGATTTTTCCCGCGCGAAGAGAAGCTCGGCCAGGCGCTCTGGCAGCTGCAGCAGGTCGGGCTCGGCTATCTGCGACTCGGGCAGCCCGCGCCGACGCTCAGTGGCGGCGAGGCGCAGCGAGTGAAGATCGCTCGTGAGCTCTCGAACGCGGGCAAGACGAAGACGCGGAAGCTCTATGTGATGGATGAGCCGACGACCGGGCTCCATCTCGAGGACATCCGAAAGCTCGCGCGCGTGTTCGAGCGGCTCGTCGACCAGGGGCACACACTCGTGATCATCGAGCACAACCTCGACGTCATCAAGCTCGCCGACTGGGTGATCGATCTCGGCCCCGAGGCGGGCGACGGCGGCGGCGAGCTCGTGGCGATGGGGAGGCCGGAGGAGGTCGCGGAGGTCGCGGCCTCGCACACGGGGCGGTGGCTCCGTCCGCTGTTGCACATGGACGCGCCGGTGGACGTGGGGGTCGTGCGACAGCCGACGGCGTCGAGGCGCGTGGCGGAGGCGGTGGCAGAGCGCGGTTCGCTTGACCGTGCGGCGCGGACCGGGTAAAATGCTGTGCTGATCCCGAGTAGCTCAGGTGGTAGAGCAGGTGACTGTTAATCACCGGGTCGGGGGTTCGAGTCCCTCCTCGGGAGTGGGATCGGTTTTCCTCGGTTTTCATAGCTAATTCGGAAAGGGTTCGTCCTTCGGGGCGAACCCTTTTTCGCGCCCGCATATCCCGATTTTGGCCAAGAATGGCCAAGAGAATGATGAGCTTGCTCATTATCTTCGCGGGTGCACGTGGCCTCCACGCCCCTTGCAAAGCCACCCCTGCGCGGACGGTCACGAGGAGGCCAGGTGGGGGGTAAGTATATGCCCCGTAAGGATTTAGTTGACGAATTTCCGTGAGGGCGTTAGATTAGAATTGTCTTAAACGGGAGTGCTGTGTACCCCGATTGGACGAGGCACTTTGGGAAGAGTAGTATCACTTCTCAGAGGAGGACATTCCAATGGCACCACAGCAGCGGGGATCGGATGGACGGCGGCGGTTCAGTGCCGAGTTTAAGC
>JACCWE010000128.1 GCA_013697785.1 Gemmatimonadaceae bacterium | reverse complement strand
CTCTGGAAAAGCGGAGTTGAGCGGGCATGACAGAAATTGAGCGGAGCCGACCTTTGCGCGAGTACCACAGTGGTCTCGCGACTATGTAGTTCAAAGGGGGGTGACGCGAATGTCAGCTCTATTGAAGTTCATCGGGTTCATCACCGGCGGATTGGTTTCAGCAGCGTTTCAGGTTTGGCGATAAGCCGGGGGTCGGGGGACTCATTTTTTCTATGTCAAAGCGCACAATCATGTATATCACTGCAGTTGGCATATGCGCCGTTCTTCTGAACGGCGTATTGTTTCTGCATGACCAATACGTGAAGCCCGAAGAGTTGCGCGCAGTTATATGCATGGCCGCGATCGGCATGTTCGTGCACGTTCTCACGTTCCGGTTGCCCCGAAGTAGCCACGGATCCATAGCTTTTATTCCGTTTCTAGCGGCCGCGATCATCGTACCAAGTTGGATTGCAGCGCTAACTGCGATCAGTTCGATTGTAGTCGCCGAGGTTGCTCAAAAGAGCTCGCGCCCCAAGGCGCTGTTCAACATTCTGCAAACCGCTTGTGCGATCGGCGCTGCGACTCTTGTCTTTCGCATGGTAGGCGGAACTTCCCTGCTCCAAACGCCCGAAGTCAGACTTCTTCAAGGCGCCAGAGTCGGAGCGCTTGCTCTTTTTGTTTTAATCGCCGTGTTTTTCGCGGTAAATACCGTCCTGGTCTCAGGCGTCATCTCGCTAAGCGAGCAAGTCGAGTTTCTGTATATTTGGCGCAAGAATACGATCGCAAGTCTTCCGTACGATCTCTTATCAGCACCGGTTGTCTACCTTCTTGCGTGGGTGTATGTGACATCGGGCGCAATGGGCGCAATAGCTCTGTGCATACCGATGATCGGAGTTCGCCAGCTCTATAAGACAAATTCCGAACTGGAGCGGGTGAACCAGGAATTGCTGGAGCTGATGGTAAAGGCGATCGAGGCGCGCGACCCATACACCTCAGGCCATTCCCGCCGCGTCGCGCACTATTCCCAGTTGATTGCACGTGCGATCGGTTTAGGGGGGCAACAGGTGGAGCGGGTTCGAATCGCGGCCCTGTTACACGACGTTGGCAAAATTCATGAGATATACGCACCGCTGCTGCAAAAGCCCGAGAAACTCACTCCCGCTGAATGGGAGGTTATGCAGGGCCATCCAATCAAGAGCGCAGAATTAGTGATGACCGTATCTCACCTAGCGGATATCGTACTTCCTGTCCGCCATCATCACGAAAATTGGGACGGCAGCGGATATCCTGACGGACTCTCCGGCGAGCAAATCCCTCTTGCCTCGCGAATCGTGCTATTTGCCGACACGATTGATGCGATGACGACGGATCGACCATACCGAAAGGCTCTTGGCGAAGTTCAGGTGCGCTCCGAACTTACGAAATACCGCGCTAAGCAGTTTGATCCTTACATTTGCGACAAGTTGCTTGCGAGTCCGATGTTCGGGTTGCTTTTCGCCCCCGGGCAAAGAATTCCAACGCCCCAAGCCAACGCGAACGTGTCAAGGCAGCCGCGTGCGCTGCGAGCGATGTAAAGTCGGCTTCAGGTTGTTGTTTCAGCGCGTCACTAAATTAGTGGCGCTTTTTTTATTTGATGTGCTATCTGGCCTCTAGTGAGTGCGCGCCGGATTCCATAAGTCGATTCGATTGCGCCCGCGTCGGCTCATCTCTTGAGTCTGAGAGAAAGACTCTGAAGTCGCGAGGTCGAATCACTCATCAGCTATACTACATTCGCCCGCCTTCAGAGTGTGTCGTAACTCGAGAATGTCGACGGAAAGCTTCTCGCGCGAAGGACGATCGATGCGAAGATACCGACTCAGAATCTGAGAGGCTTGTGATTTCCGTTTCATGGAAGCCAAGCCCCGTACCAACTGCGCGACGAAGTAATCGTTGCGAAATGCGTTGGCAGTTTTAGCTAATATCGTCAACATGGCGCGGCACTCGCGGTCGCTCAGTGCGTGTCCGGAGGTGATCTTTAAATCAGCCTCGAGAGCTAGCTGTCGCGCGCGCGCGCGCACTGATCCGAGCTGCGACGAATATTCACGCAGTGTGTGAATACGGACTCGAGCTTCCTCGTATCTCTCTTCCCGAAGATAGAGCTCTGATTCGTAGCTCATCGATTCTGGATAGGACATTCCCCGCCCGCTCTTCGTCGACTCCGCTTTCGCGAGGTCGCACCACTGTCTTGCGAGAATTAAGTCGCCTGCACTTAGTGCAAGTCCGACGATTGCACCCGCGGCTGCTTCAGCGGTGTAATAGAGATAGTGTGCTCGCGAAATGTCGTACGACTGACGGTACAAGTCATGTGCGTCCGCAGGGTCACCACTAACTCGGCGCGAGTGCCCGGCGTGCAGAAGGTAAAGTGCGCCAAGTGCAAAATCAGACGTTTTCACTGCAAATGTTGTAAGCCGCTCGACGGCGGCCAGCGCATCTCGTGGGTCTCCAAAGGAGCTATGATAAATTAGGTGGAAGTGATCGAGGCGCGCCGCCTCCTCCGGAGAGTCAATCTCAATCTTTAGCACGGCCAAGTAGACATTCTTCGCAAGTGTCTTGTTCTGATTGTCATCGGACTGCATAAGAAGCGTGGTTCCAGCCTGCAGGCGCAGCGACGTGCTTACTTCGCTTGATGCCACATAGCCTAGTAGCTTCATTACTGTATCTCGAGTTGGCGGACTTTGTCTCGTTGTCGTGTAGAGATAAACAAACTCCGCTTCCATGAGGGCTGCGGCGGTCACCGAGGCTCGCGTCATAGCTTCCAGTGTCCGTTTTGCCAGCCGACCTGCATCGCTCCAGACGCCCGCAGTTCGATATGCAGTCGTGCAATCCTTCAGTAACTCGATCTGCGCGTGGTCGTCAGCGAAATTTGCTGCGGCTTCAAGCATTGTCGCTGCTTCCAGCGGCAATCCCATTTTGAGTGAGTGTCGCGCGCAGTCTGCCATCAGTCTTACCGCACGGGCGAACTCGCCAGCTTGTCGCCAATGCTCCGCGCAGTCCCAGAGGACGGTCGAATTGTTCTTCGCGATATCTTCGAGAGTCTGCGCTGCATGTCGGTGAAGAAGCGCTCTCGAGGAGCTCGACGCCTGTCGGAGTGCGGCCGCCGTGATCAAAGCGTGTCTGCTCGAAATCGCCTCGGCGTTGTGATCTATGAATCCGCCATCTTGCAGCTCATCTAGACTTTCGAGCAGCAGCACCCTTCTTTCGCCTAAGACAGTCTCTATGGTCGCGAGATTGGAATGGCGGCCTAAAATGCACAGGGTTTGCAGAACGCGGCGTGACAAAGCAGACAAGGTGGAGAGCCGCGCGTCGATAAGATTGGCGAGCGAGGCCGGTGCGCTGAATGATCCATCATCCAATGCGCGAGAGCATAGTTCGACGATGAGGATTGGATTGCCGCACCCCGAGCGAATGCACCAGTCGCGAAACGAAGGGGATGTCGCGCTGCGCTTGGAAAGTGATGCATCGACCAGCGCGGCACTCGCTTCTCTTGTGAGCGGCTTGATGTTGAGAAGGATTTGCGGTTGCCATTCGATTTTCTGTTCTGATCCAACCACTGGCGTGACAGTGCTCAGCAGCAATAGCCTACGAGAGTTCGCTTGTTTTGAGAGTGTACTCTGAAGTGCATGAGAATAGGTATCCAACCACTGAGCGTCTTCGATATGGATGATCAGCGAACACTCACCTGCAACCGCGTCGACGAGATCGGCAACGGCCGCTTGCACGTGTGCGAAGAGGCCTTCCGTGCTCATTCCGTACGTTTCAAATCCCGCAGCGTCTTCTTCTAGCGCGGTAAGCCTGTGCAGGTAGCCCATTGACTCCGGCGAACAGCCCAAAGCCCCTGGTAGTGTGAGAAGCTTCGGTACGAGATCCACGAACGCCGAGAGCGGTCGCTTCACATCATGTGCCTGACAGATGACGCGCACGATATGCACGCGCTGCAACGCCGCGACTCGTGTGAATTCCGTCACTAACCGAGTTTTGCCAATCCCAGACTCGCCAGCAATTACGTACGCACTCCCATGCCCGCCCCGTGCTTCCGCCAGCGCGCGAGTTAGTTCCGCCATTTCCTCTTCTCGACCCACCAACGGGGCATCACGAATCGGCGAGTTGTTGTCCTGATACGCCTCGGAAATCCGTCGACGCAACAACACCGCCGGGAGCTTGATCTCACCCGCGTCTTCGCCGATATCCTCGAGATAGCGGTTCAATATCGACAACGCCTTCGTCTTACTCCCCCCTAACGCCGCGGCCTCTGCCACGGTAAGCGTCGCTTCCTCGTTCAGCGGGTCGATGCTGAGGCACATCGTCGCGAGCCTCTCCGCGCGATTCCAATCGCTTACGCGCTTCTTCGCCTGCATCCCGGCCATGAGTGTGCGTGCCACTGCGGAGTGCACGACGTCGCGCTGTCGCTCGACCCAGGTCGCGAATGCCTCGGAGAGTTGCGGTCGATAGCCCGGCAAGAAAGTGCCGGAGATTTGCTCGGCGAGGTCCTCCTGCGCTGCTGGAGTCTGCGAGGTGAGCAGCTCAGCGAAATCGGTCGCAAAAGATCCCGGCGATAACCTCACCGCGGACCGCTGCGTCGTGATTTTTGCGCCATAAGAACGCAGCTTGTACAGCGCCTGTCGCAGCCCATGCTGGGCCTGAACGTCCGACACGTTCGGCCAGAGAAGCCTGCCCAGCTCATCGCGGCCCACTTCTCGTCCGGCTTCCATGATGAGAAAGAGCGCTAACGCAAAGAGGGTCTCGGCCGCTGGAACCAGGCTTATATCCCCCGCTTCGATTACGCACTGTCCCAAGCTTCTCAGCCGAAGCATGCGCCATTCTCCCAGTAAACGAGCCCCGCCCGACCAGCCTCCGACATGGCTAGGCCTTCGCGTCAGCGTTCCGTCATCAAGGAATCTTGACGTCTACGCTATCTGTTTCCGCATTTCAGGGAAGAGGCGTCATTAGCGATTCGGAGGGGCCCAGTCATAAGTCCTTGTCCGGCCGCCGCTTGCTCAGCGCCCGGACCTCGCCAAGGGGTGCGCTTCCGTATTGAAGACGTGACTCCGCAGATCCACCGTGCCCGGCGGCGCGAAGAGCAGGTACAGGTACTTGAGGGTCTCAGCCAGAAAGTAGCTCTCCATGGCGTCCCGCTGCGAATGCTTTGGGATGCTGCTCAAAGACGCATACCCGACATCGGTCCGGCAGCAGGCGATGATATCGCGCAGAAAAGTTCGCCCCATCTCCCGGTATCGCTCGTCGCCGGTGAAGTGGTGGAGATAGTAGGCGGACTCGATGATCTCCGGGCGCAGCTCGTAGCCGTCGTCCACGATCGTCATCGAGCGATAGTCGATGGTCTCCGGCTCGACGCCGAATGTCGTCCACATTTTGTATGTAGATGTCTGCAGCCGGCGAGCGCGAACCAGATCGCCCGAAAGCGCGAGCGTGCCGGGGAAGAACGCCGCGAGCGACTCGAAGTGTGTGCTCATCCGCGCGCCACTATTCATATTCGCCTCGCCATACCAAAAACCGCTGCGAGTCTCCTCGCTCAGATATCTGTTCGCGGACCTCACGCTCGCCTCCCACATCCGCTTGCAGTCCTCGTCGCCGAAGAGCAGCCACGCCTTCAGCAGATACTCGTAGTACGAATCGATGCCGCTGTTGATGTGGCTGCTGCTGTCCGTCCACGCTCCGGTTTCCACGTTGATCCACGAGCCAACGAGGCCGAGCTTCGAGCGTCGCGCGTACATCTCGACGACGGCGCGCTTCGCCTTGTCATAGTAGGCGCGCTTCCCCGTGAGCTTGCTGAGTGTTCCGAACTCCAGCAGCAGCGTCCCCACCTCGGCCGGATTCGTGCGCGGAGTGCGCACTTTGCCGGTCTTGAGATTCACGAACATGTACGGCATTCCCGTCGGCGAATTGAATGCGGGAAGCAGTCGAGCGCCGAGATCGTCCGCGAGAACCAGAAGGCGCTTGTCTCCGCTCAGCTGGTAGCCGCTCAGCAGGCCACCCATCAGGCGGATGGTGATCTCGAAATTCTTGACGTAGATGTCCTGATCGAACGAAAGCGTCGTCGCGATGAGCTCGCGATCTTCGCGCGCCTCGCTTACAAGCCCCATCAGGATCATCGTGTCGAGCGCATCCACTGGCGTCATGAGCAGCGAATGACCATCGCCGTACCAGTCGCGGTAGCTCCTGCTAAGCGGCAGGAGCTCATCGTGCCCCCACGCGTAGCGCTTGTATCCACTCCACGCATGCACGAACTCCGTGCGCACGCGCGCCGCCGTCGCCGTATCGGCCGTGGCGTTAAACCTGGTCTCGCGTGAACGCGTACCCTGCGCGCGAGACGGTGTCGCGATCATCGTCGCGCAAAACACGGCGACGGCGCAGCTCAGTGCGTGCCGCCCCCGTGTGGATACAATTGCTCGCAAATGTGTTCTCCCTTAGTGTGCGCGCTCAACTCAGCGAGCTCGCGCAAATCGTCGCCGGCGCCAACGCGCAATTTGCTCAGGTGCTGCCGATTCCGCCCGTGCGATTCGTGCTCGGCCCAACCGTTCCGGGCGCCCACTCCAACACCGCGTACCTCGCCAGCACGATCTGCGCGATCCGCTCCCCATGCTCGATCACCACGTTCCTCGGCGAGTCGTTCTTCAGCATCACCATCCATTCGTCCGGATAGTCTGCGTCGATCGTCCCGGGCCCATTCGGAATGATCAGCCCCCGCTTGAACGCGATCGAGCTCCGGATCCGCACCTGCGCCTCGTAGCCATCCGGCAGACGCGCCTTGAAGCCGAGAGGCACCAGCGCGACTTCGCCGGGCTGAAGATGCAGCCTGTGCGCCTCATCGCTCGCGCGCTCCCGCACGTGCACGCCATCCGAGATCCGCACCGAGCGCCCTATGAGGTACGCGCACACGTCGTAGCCGGCCGACTCCCCGGTGGCGCGAGCAGGAGTTGGAACGTCCTGGTAAAGAGTCTCGTATGTTATTGTAGGCGTACCGACAGACATTCCCGTGCATCTCCTTTCGCGCCGGTCCGGATCGCCGGAATCCCGTGCGCGATGCGTAAGCCCTTCGTTTCTGCAGACATGGCCACCACCGACCGCCCCTTTCGCGACCGCGTCACGAACAAGCTGCCCTCGCACCTCGCCAACTGGCAACTGCCGGCTGACTGGCGCTGGGGCACCGAGGGCGTGGAAGGCGAGCATCGTCACTACCAGGAAGTCGTCGACAACCTGGGCCGCTCGCTCTCGCTCGTGAGCTCCCTCGACGGCGATCACGAGGACTGGCTCCACGCCGAGGCGCGCAATCTGGCGCATCTGAACCACCCGTCCATCCCCACCACCTACTACTATTGGCCCCGCAACGCCGAGCTGCAGCGCGGGCCGGGCTATCTGCGCCGCTGGATCGCAGGCGAAACGCTCTGGTCCCGCCTGTCGCGAACCGGTGCCGAAGATCTCGCCTTCGTGCTGCAGTATCTGCGCTCGGCAGGATCGGCGCTCGCGTACATGCACTCGGGCGGCGCCGTCCACGGTGCGCTCTCGGCCGAAACGAGCTGGGTCACCCCCACCGGCCGCATCTGGCTCCTTGGCTGGGAGTGGAGCGTCCGCGCCGAGCTCCCCGCGGGGCTCGAGCCCAATCCGCGCTGGACGCCCACGCCGCCGGAGTCGGACGGCGTAATCTGGGCTCCGACGCCAGAGAGCGACCAGTGGCAGCTCGCCGCCACCGCTTTCGCCGCGTTCACGCAGGAATATCCGCCGGCCGATCTGCCGCCGCTCACCCTCGTGCGCCCGGACATTCCGGTGTCCGTCGCGAAGGTTCTCGCGCGCGCGCTCAAGCGCGAGCCGTCGGAGCGCTTCCACTCGATAGCCGCCATGCTGCGCGAGCTCGATCGCGCGGTTGGCAGCCACACGTCTATGTTCACGAGCGGCTCGATGCAGGCGGCGATGCGCGGACCGGGCGAGGGCGAAGAGGCTCGTCTCCGCTGGGCGACCGGCGAGGACTACGAAGTGATCGGGCGACTCGGCTCCGGAACTTTCGGATCCGTGTGGCGCGTGCGCGATCTCTCGCTCGCGCGCGAGGTCGCGCTCAAGATGCTCCACCCCGAAGTCGCGCGCGACGAGAACGCCGTGCACCGCTTCCGTCGCGAGGCGCAGCTCGCCGCGCAGCTCGCGCATCCGTCGATCGTGCCCATCTACGATTGGGATTCGAGCGGCGGTGTGGCGTGGTACACAATGGAGCTGGCCGAGGGCGGCTCGCTCGCGGATCTCGTCGCGCGCTCGGGTCCGCGCTCGATCGCCGACATCGCGGTGCAGATCGATCAGGTGCTCGACGGACTTTCCGCCGCGCACGCGAGCGGCATCATCCATCGCGATCTCAAGCCCGAGAACATTCTCATCGACCGCTACCGTCGCTGGCGCATCGCCGACTTCGGCGTCGCGAAGATTCCGGGCGAGGAGCTGAGCGGCACCACGGGCACTCCGGAATTCGCGGCACCCGAGCAATTGCTCGGCGAGACGCAGGGCTCACCTGTAGACTGCTTCGAAATCGCGGCGATCACGTACTTTCTGCTCGCGGGGAAGCCGCCGTTCGGCACGGGTGACGGCCGCGCGATTCTCGCGCGCGAGCTCTCGGGCGACGTCGATCTCTCGGGGATCGCGCCGGATGTCGCCGAGTGGCTGAAGAAGGGATTGGCCGCGGTGCCGGAGGATCGGTACGCGGATGCGACGGCGATGCGAGACGCGTGGCGCGTTGCGGCGGAAAAGGCGATGGCCGCGGAGGAGCACGCGCCGTGGTGGCGGAGATGGCTCACCTCGGAAGTGCATCTCATGCCGGGCGACAGCTGAGCGAGGAATAAATCGTACGAACATTCGCTCGCGCGAAATGCTTGTCGGGAAGTGGTGGGTCCGTCATCCTACCCCCATCGTTTGCGCACGTGACTCGCCCGATTCCAACTTCCATTCCGCCCGGAGAAGACTCGATGCTGTCGATCTCGTCCTCGTTTCGCCACGGCTTTGTCGGTCCTCTTCTCGCTCTCGCGTTCGTCGCCGGCATCGCGGCGTGCGGCAGCGATAACAACAGCACAGGACCCGGCGATGTGAGCGGTGACTACACACTACAGAGCGTTGGCGGCAACCCGCTGCCGTATGCGTTCCCGAACAGCAGCGACAACATCGTCGTGACGTCCGCGACGCTTCACCTGAACACCGACCACAGCTACTCGGTATCGGCCGCCGGTAGTGCGAACGGCAGCGCCGACGACAACGTCATAGCCGATGCCGGCACCTACTCGCTGTCCGGCTCGACGGTCAGCTTCTCGAGCACCACATTCCCCGGCGCCCATTACACCGCCGCCGCGACATCGACGTCGATCACCGCGAACGCGCCCGGTGCGTTCGTGTCGTCGTCGAACACGTCGTTCAGCTTCCTGTTCTCGAAGAGCAACTAGCACCTCGTAGCTGCACGATGTCGAAAATGAAAATCGGCGCCTCGCTCAACTCGCGAGGCGCCGATTTCATTTCCGCCCTGAGCTGGTCTACCTGTCTACTCCTCGAGCCTGATCAACTTGCTCACGCTCAGCCCTTCCGCCTCTCCCTGGAAGTTGAGCACCACCCGATGCCTCAGCACCGAGTCCGCGATCGAGCGCACATCATCGAGATCGGGAACGGAGCGTCCATCCATCGCGGCCTTCGCCTTGGCGCCGAGCACGAGGTACTGCGACGCGCGCGGCCCGGCGCCCCAGCTCACGTACTTGCGAACGTCCGCCGTTGCCTCGGGCGTGTCGGGGCGCGTGGAACGCGCGAGCTTCACCGCGTAGCGCACGACAGTGGGCGGCGCGGGGAGGCGACGCACGAGATGCTGCAGCTTCGCCAGCTGCGCCGCGGTGAGCACCGGCTTGATCGTCAGCGTGTCGTCGCCCGTCGTCGTCGACACGATGCGCTCCTCTTCCTCGAGCGTCGGATAGCCGACGTGCAGCTCGAACATGAAGCGATCGAGCTGCGCCTCGGGGAGCGGGTACGTTCCCTCCTGCTCGATCGGGTTCTGCGTCGCGAGCACGAAGAACGGCTCGGGGAGCGCGTGCGTCTGTCCGCTCGCGGTCACCGCGTGCTCCTGCATCGCCTGAAGCAGAGCGGCCTGCGTCTTCGGCGGCGCGCGGTTGATCTCGTCGGCGAGCACCGCATTCGCGAATATCGGGCCCTGTACGTACTTGAAGCTGCGTCGTCCCGTCGACTGATCCTCTTCGAGCATCTCCGTTCCGGTGATGTCGCTCGGCATCAGATCCGGCGTGAATTGCACGCGCGAGAAGGTCAGATCCAGCGCCTCGGCCACCGTGCGAACGAGCAGCGTCTTCGCGAGACCCGGCACGCCGACGAGCAGGGCGTGTCCGCCGCTCAGGAGCGCGGCGACGATGTTGTCGACGACCGCGTGCTGGCCAATGATGCGCCGGCCGATCTGCGCGACGAGCTGTTTGTGCGCGCGCCCGAGATCATCGAGCAGTGCGAGATCGTCGTTGCCGGAAGTCGCGTGGGTCATTGCGCTTGCGTGGGGGTGAGCGGGGAAAACCTTGTGCGAAACTAACCCACGTTGCATGGTAGGCGAAGGGCATTGTCCCGTCCGCCGGGCGCTCTCGGACCGTCGCTCGCATCTTTCCGGAGACTCACCACTATGATCTCGAATTGCTTCGCGCCCGGCATTCGTATCACCAGGATCCTGCTCGCTTTCGCACAGGTGGCCCTGCTCGCATCCTGCGGTGCGGATGTGGCCGCACCGACGCGGGTGAGCCAGATCGTGGGGAACTATCGGTTGCGTTCGATCAACGGATCACCGCTCCCGATCGTGGTGCCGCAATCGCCGCACGCTTTTGTTATCGACTCGGCACTAATGGAGCTCGGTGACGGGGGAACGTACGTCGAGCAGATGTGGGGTCAATCGAGCTCCGACATCACCATCGGCATCTCCGCTCCGAAGGTGAACAACCTGATTCTCTTCGACCAGGGTGCGTACGGAATGTCTTCCGACGCAGAAGTTGCATTTGCGAGCCTGGTGGGCTTTGCGAGCGTCAACTACTTCGGGACGGCAACCCTCTCTTCCATGACGACGCTCGCGCCTCCGGTCACCGTCGACGGACTTTCGGGGACGGTTACGCTGAGGTGGGTCCGGGAGCACTAGCATCGCGAGGCCGAGCGGAGGCATTCGCTGTTGCATTTGCCAGTGACGCGTGACACCGTTTCGGAAGCGAGCTCGAGCCCGCGCGCCACGTCCTGAACACCGGAGAATGAGCCATGCCCCGTACGATGTCACACTTCGCACTGTCGCTCTTCGCAGCCGCGCTTCTACCGCTGTCGCTCGCCTCGTGCGGTGGCGACCTCCTCAATCTCGATCAGCAGTGGGCGCTTCAGACCGTGGAGGACACCAACCTTCCTTACACGGTTCCCAATGCCTCGCATGATCCCGTCATCATCTCGGGAATCGCCGACCTCAATAACGACAACACGTATACGGTCACCTTCACCGGAACGGTCGACGGCGTGTCGGCGCAGGTTGGAGAGGATCACGGCCACTGGTCGATATCGCACTCGACGTTCACGTTCCAGCGCTCGGGCGGCGGCGACTACATCGCGGCGCTGGTAGGATCTACCTTTCGCGCGTCGATCCCGGGAGAGATCATTGGTTCGGGCGACCCGAACTTCGACGTGGTCTTCGCGAAGCAGTAGCTGGGGGGAACGAGAGCGGCACAGGTCGTGTAGTGAGTCAGGAGCTTCCTCGGCTCCTGATAGCTACCGGCCACGAATCGAGAGGAACCATCGATGCCGCACTCATTTCGCTTCAAGCGCACACGCCGGTCGCGAGCGCTGCTCGCAATCGTGATCGGCGCATCGCTGTCGTTCGCATCGGCGTGCGGGAGCGACACGCCCACCGGCCCGAAGGACGTGCCGGGGACCTACCTTCTGCGCACCATCGACGAGTCGCCGCTTCCGTTCTCGGTGCCCGAGGGACGTGAGCACGTCATCGTCGTGAACTCGGTCACGGCGACGCTGAACGCGAATGGCACGTATGCCGTGGCGGGCACGGGAACCGAGGATGGAAACGCGAGCACGGTGATCAACGACGCGGGAACGTACACGCAGGCCGGAGCGACGCTCCACTTCACTTCGACGACGCTCGGCGGCGCGACCTACAGCGCGAGTGCCAAGACCGACAGCTTCACCGTGACGCTTCCCGGCGGCTTCGTCGACTCCGATCGTACGTCGTTCGCGCTGCTGTTCGAGAAGGGGTACTGACGCAGCTTACGGGAGAACGAACTCGACTCGTTCTTCTACCGGATGGTTGCTGCTCTTGAGCGTCGCGACCGCGCTGTACTTGCCGTGATGCCCGCGCGAGTCCCACTGCTCGCGGAACGATAGCGTCTCCTTCGCCTCGACTTCGCGATTCTGCAGCGCCTGTGTGAACATGCGCCCCGTGCTCCAGCGCCAGACTTCGGCGCCAAGCGCGTCGAGGATCACGAACTCGTGCGTCTGGCCGCTCGGGAAGTTGACCTCGACCGTGTGGCTGGCGAGGTTCGTCACCTGGAGCGAGAGCTTCACGTCGTTTCCGACGGCGACCTTTGCCGATGCTGCGAGCGACGTATCCGACATCGGATGTTCAGCGGGCTGGTTCGCGCTCGGCACACTCGCATGTGCGTCTCCGTCCCCGTGTCGCGAATGCGGTCCGCAAGCGAGCGCGATGGCGGCGATGCAGAGAATCCAGGTAATCGAGCGGCGAGTCATTTCTTGGTCTGCTGAACGAAAGGCGTGAGCGGGAAGGTCACAAATGTGACGCGAGCCAAGTTATCAATAGAACGACGCCGGGTCAACTGTTTCCGCAACGCTAAGTCGTGAAGATTGAAGGGCTTTCACGTTGAGACCGCTTGCTTCGGCGTGCGTTCGGGAAGCCCCTTGAATTCCTTGCGAAATATTTCACAAGCGGGTAAATTCACCTCGCGAAATGGCTGACGACAATATCTCTGCGAACGGTGGCCACGAAAGCCCGTCACCTGCGTCATTTGCGGGCGCTGGAGTGCAGTTCGTCGTCTCGATCCTGCTCTTTCTATACATCGGGAAGTGGGCGGACGCGAAGCTCGGAACGGCGCCCTGGCTGCTGATGCTGGGAGTATTCGTCGGCGCAGGCGCGGGCTTCTACAGCTTCTACCGGAAAATCATGGCTGCGAGCCGCAGCCATGGCGACGGATGAAGAAGATCGCGATCTTCGCATTGGCATCGCTTGCTGCGATCGCGCTGCTGGGGTGGATCCTCGCCTTCGCTTTTCCGACGCCGGCCGATCGGCATGCACTAGTGGTGAGTGGCGGTATCGCGTTCGTGGTTCAGTTGATCTCGTTCATCGTTGCGCGGGCCTGGGCAGCGACGAATGTGGTGGCAGGGTGGGGGCTCGGCATGTTGCTTCGATTCGGTGTGCTCGCGATCTATGCGCTGGTGTTCGTGAAGGTTCTCGGGCTGCCGATGAGCGCCGCCCTCGTGAGCCTCGCTGCCTTCTTCTTCGTTTCCACGCTGTTCGAACCGGTGCTGCTCAAGTCATGAAATTCGGCACGCTTCTCCTCTCGCTGATGCTCCTCTTCGCTGCGCCGTTGCGCGCGCAGGAGTCCTCGTCGACCTTCGGCGCTGCAGGCGACCATCTCACGCAGCCCGCCTCGAAAAACGTCGACATCATCACGCCGCACATCACGGACTCGCACTTTCTGGAGCTTCCCGGCGGTCACGAATTCGAGCTGCCGCGCTGGAAGCCATTTCATGTGGGCGGGCTCGCGATCGACATGTCGCCGACCAAGCACGTTGTTTTTCTCCTGCTGACGGCGGTACTCTGTATCGGTGTGATGATCCCCGCCGCGGCGTCGAACCAGCGACAGACGGCGCACGAGGGACACGCGAAGGGATTTGCCGGCGCGATCGAGTCGATCGTGCTCTACATCAGGAACGAAGTCATTCTTCCGAACGTCGGGCACCACGGGAACGCCTACGTGCCGTTCGGGCTCACGCTGTTCTTCTTCATTCTCTTCGCGAATCTGCTCGGCCTCATCCCGTACGGCTCGACGGCGACGGGAAACATTTCCGTCACGGCAACGCTCGCGCTGATCACCTTCGTGGTGATTGAGGTGGCGGGAATCAAGGCGCAGGGCGCGGGCTACATCAAGACGATCGTCTATTGGCCGTCGGATCAGCCGCTCGCGATGAAGCTCCCAATGACGTTCATCATGACGCCGGTCGAGATCATCGGAAAGTTCACCAAGCCGTTCGCGCTCGCGATTCGACTGTTCGCGAACATGACGGCGGGGCACGTCGTGCTGCTCGCGCTGATCAGTCTCGTCTTCACCTTCGGAAGTTGGCTCGTGTTGCCGGCGCCGCTCCTGATGGGCGTCGCGATCAGCATGCTGGAAATCTTCGTCGCCTTTCTGCAGGCGTTCATTTTCACGCTGCTCGCCAGCGTATTCATCGGCTTGATCCGCGAGGGCGCGCACTAGCGCTCCCTCGTTTCACATCCCTCCCGCGCATCATGCTCCGCGCGCGGGATATCGTACCCGGTCGAGCGACCGGGGAAGCTCGTTGAGACCCGGGTCTCGCTGACGAGCAGCGCAGCTGACATCGGGCGCGGAGCAGCAGGAACCACGTTTATCGGAGCAACACAATGCACGCTTTTCTTCCAATGCTTCAGGCTGCAGCCGGCTACACGAAGGAGTATACGGGCGCATGGGCGATGTTCGGTGCCGGTCTCGGCGCAGGCGTCGCGGTGATCGGTGCCGGTCTCGGCATCGGCCGCATCGGTGGCCAGGCCGCCGAAGCGATGGCGCGTCAGCCAGAGCGCGCGGCGCAGATCCAGACGGCGGGCCTCATCCTCGCGGCGCTGATCGAAGGCGCGGCGCTGTTCGCGATCGTCGTCACGTTCCTGATCCAGAGCAAGTTCAACTTCTAGCAGCGATCGATCGGCCGCTGCGCCCCGGGGTGCGGCGAGCCATCGTCACC
>JACCWE010000114.1 GCA_013697785.1 Gemmatimonadaceae bacterium | reverse complement strand
GACGTTGGCGCTCGACTACCAGCAGCAGAGCCCCAAGAGCGGACTTTCCGGCGCCAAGGCGTCGTCCGTGTTCCTGCATTGGAACCTCGTTTTCTAGGCGGTTCCGTAACGCGATAGAACCTCGGGCCGGGCCTGTGACGATGCTGTTACAGGCCCGGCCTCTTTCTGTGAATGTGGACTCGCATCTTTCCTCTCGTAACACACTTCGCCCTCCCCGGAGCACACACGTGAACCGTCGTATTCTCCTCGCGATCCCCCTCCTTGCTGCGTTCGCCTGCGGCGGAGACAAGAAGGCCGGCGGCGCGGATTCGGGCACAACCGCCGCTGCGTCGACCACCAGCGGAGCAGACCTCACGGGCGCGGGAGCAACCTTCCCGTATCCGATCTACAGCAAGTGGTTCAGCGATTACGCCACGAAGGCCGGCGTGAAGATCAACTATCAGTCGATCGGCTCGGGCGGAGGGATTCGGCAGCTCACGGAGGGGACCGTCGACTTCGGCGCCTCCGACGCGCCGATGACCGACGCGGAGCTCGCCAAGGCGAAGGGCCCGATCCTCCACTTCCCCACTGTGCTCGGCGCCGTCGTCATCACGTACAACCTCACGGGGATCGACAAGGCGCTGAAGCTGAGCGGGGACGCCGTCGCGCATATCTTCGCGGGCAAGATCACCAAGTGGAACGACTCGCGGATCGCCTCGCTCAACCCCGGCGTGAAGCTTCCGGCGAAGGACATTCTGGTCGTGCACCGCTCCGATGGCAGCGGCACCACCTACATCTTCTCGGACTTCCTGAGCGCGGTGAGCACCGCATGGGCGGCCGCGCCGGGCAAGGGGAAGGAGCTCTCGTGGCCCGTCGGCATCGGCGCGAAGGGGAACGAAGGTGTGGCCGGTCAGGTGAAGCAGACGGAGGGTGCGATCGGCTACACGGAGCTCGCCTACGCGAAGCAGAATCACCTCGCGACGGCGGCGATCGCGAACCAGGCTGGCGAGTACGTCGAGCCCTCGATCGAATCGGCAACGGCTGCTGCCGCGGGCATCAGCTCGAAGCTTCCGCCCACCACCGACTTCCGCATCTCGATCGTGAACGCACCGGGCGCGGGCGCATACCCGATCACGTCGTTCACGTGGCTGCTGATTCCGAAGACGATTCCGAGCGCGAAGAAGCAGAAGCAGCTCACCGACTTCCTGCGCTGGTACCTCACGCAGGGTGAATCGAGCGCCGCATCGCTCGACTACGCGCCGCTCCCACAGTCGCTGATCGCCACGCTCACCGCTCGCATCGACTCGATCGCTGCCGGAACTGCTCCGTGACCCTCCCCGACGGGCGGGCCGTGGTCGAGGCTCGCGAGGGAGACGGTGCGACGCTCAGCATTCACGGCGCTGCGATCGGCGATCGCGTCTACACGGGCGCGATCACCTTCTTCGCGCTTTGCGTGCCGCTCCTGCTACTCGCGATCGCGTGGGAAATCGGCGTCGCGGGCTGGCCAACGCTGCACAAGTTCGGCTTCGGTTTTCTCACCTCGAGCGACTGGGATCCGGTAAAGGGAGAGTTCGGCGCGGCACCGGCGATCTACGGCACCATCGTCTCGTCGATCATCGCGCTCGTGCTCGCAACGCCGCTCGCGATCGGTGTCTCGCTCTTTCTCTCCGAGCTCGCGCCGCGCTGGCTGCGTCAGCCGGTCGGTTTTCTGGTCGACCTGCTCGCGGCAATTCCGAGCGTCGTGTACGGACTGTGGGGGATATTCGTGCTTCTCCCCGTGCTGCGCGATCCGGTGATGCCCTTCCTGCGCGATACGCTGCATCTCGACAAGACCGGCCTATTCACCGGGCCGGCGTACGGACCCAGCATGCTCGCCGCGGGAATCATTCTGGCGATCATGGTGCTTCCGTACATCGCGAGTGTATCGCGCGAGGTGCTGCTCGCGGTTCCGCGCTCTCAGCGCGAGGCCGCGCTCGCACTCGGCGCCACGCGGTGGGAAGCGATCTGGGGCGCCGTCCTGCCGTACGCGCGCTCGGGAATCGTGGGCGGCGTGATCCTCGGCCTCGGACGCGCGCTTGGTGAGACCATGGCCGTGACGATGCTGATCGGCAATCGCCCCGAGATCGCGGCCTCACTCTTCGCGCCCGGCTACACGATGGCGTCGCTACTCGCCAACGAGTTCAGCGAGGCCTCGAGCGACGCGCACCTCTCCGCGCTCATGGCCGTCGCCTTCGTGCTCTTCGTGATCACGCTCATCGTGAATGGCATCGCCCGGTGGCTCGTGTGGCAGGTCTCCCGTAACACGAGCGGGAGAACAGCATGACCACCGCCACTCCCCCAATGTCGCCGCCGCTTCGGCCTACGCTCCGCCAGCGCGCCTTCAGCGAGCGCACGGTGCGCACGCTCAAGCGCCGGCGAATCGTCAGCGGGTTGATGCTCGCCGTGCTTATCGGCGCCGCGGTTCTCGCGGTTCTCCCGTTGATCTTTATTTTCGGACATCTGCTCACACTCGGCGTCAGCTCACTCTCGTGGGATTTCTTCACGAAGATGCCGAAGCCCGTGGGTGAAACGGGGGGCGGCCTCGCGAACGCGATCGTGGGCACGCTCATTCTCATCGGCCTCGCGAGCGCTGTCGGCCTGCCGGTCGGCGTGGGCGCTGGACTGTATCTGGCCGAGCGCAAGGGGGCGAAGCTCGCGAACGGCGTGCGCTTTCTCTCGGACGTGCTCAATGGGCTTCCGTCGATCGTGATGGGAATTTTCGCCTGGCAATTCCTTGTACGTCCGGTCGGGCACTTCTCAGCGCTCGCGGGCGGCGTCGCGCTCGGCGCGATGATGATCCCGATGGTCGCGCGCACCACCGAGGAGATGGTCGGAATAGTCCCCGTTTCGCTGCGTGAGGCCGCGCTCGCGCTCGGCTACTCGCGCTGGCGGACGTCGCTCTCGGTGGTGCTGCGCACGGCCAGCGCGGGGATCGTGACCGGTGCGCTCGTTGCGATCGCGCGCATCGCGGGCGAGACGGCGCCGCTCCTCTTTACCGCGTTCGGCAACCAGTTCTGGTCGACGTCACTCAAGCAGCCGATCTCCGCGCTACCTCTGCAGGTTTTCTCTTACGCGATCAGCCCCTATGACGCATGGCATTCCCTCGCTTGGGCCGGAGCGCTCGTCCTCATCGCGCTCATCTTCATCATCAGCCTCGTCGCGCGTTTCGCAACGCGCGCCCGTTTCGCGACCGGCGGTGGCGACTGAACGCTCGAATCTGCAGGACGACGTGTCGCTCATGACGCGCCACGCCGCAACGATCGAAGCGCCACCGCGCATGCGCGTGGGCTCGCTCGATGCGTACTTCGGGAGCGTGCACGCGGTGAAGGGCGTCGACATGCAGATTCGCGATCGCCAGGTCACCGCGATCATCGGACCTTCGGGATGCGGCAAGTCGACCTTTCTCCGCTGCCTCAACCGCATGCACGAGACCGTGCCGACGGCGCGCGTCGAAGGCGAGGTCGAGCTCGACGGGCGCGACATCTACGCGCGCGGCGTCAACGCGATCGCGGTGCGCAAGCACATCGGGATGGTCTTCCAGCGCCCGACGCCCTTCCCGACTATGTCCATTCGCGACAATGTCGCGGCCGGGCTTCGCGTGATCGATGGTGCCAAATGGTCGCGCGCCGAGACGGATCAGATCGTCGAAAGGGCGCTCACGCGCGCTGTACTGTGGAACGAGGTGAAGGACCGCCTCTCCACGAGCGCGATCGGACTCTCCGGCGGCCAGCAGCAGCGCCTCTGCATCGCACGCGCGCTCGCGACGGAGCCCACCGTGCTCCTGCTCGACGAGCCGACCGCGTCGCTCGACCCGATCAGCACGCAGGCAGTCGAGGAGCTGGTCTACGAGCTCCGCAGCGACATGACCATCGTGATCGTCACGCACAACATGCAGCAGGCCGCGCGCGTCTCCGACTCGACGGCCTTCTTCCTCAACGGCGAGCTCGTGGAGATGTCCGACACGAGCGCGATCTTCACGACGCCGAGGGACGACCGGACGGAGGCCTACATCACTGGGCGCTTCGGATGACCAGTGCGAATGCCACGCTCGAGCGCCGGGAGACGGTGGTGATGCCGCCGGACGGGGGGCACCCGGGAACGATCGTCGCGAAGGACTTTTCGTTCTTCTACGGCGAGAAGCAGGCGCTCTTCGACGTCAATCTCACCATACCCGCACGTTCGGTGACCGCGTTCATCGGACCGTCGGGATGCGGCAAGTCAACGCTCCTCCGCTCGATCAACCGGCTCAACGCGCTGATCCCCGGCGCCCGACACACCGGTGCGATCGAGCTGGATGGCCAGGACATCTACTCGCCGGACGCCGACATCGTCGCTCTTCGCCAACGCGCCGGGATGGTCTTCCAGCGCTGGAATCCGTTCCCGAAATCGATCTACGACAACGTTGCCTTCGGACCGAAGATCAACGGCACGACATCGCGTAAAGCGCTCGACGAAGTCGTCGAGACCTCGCTTCGCCGCGCCGCACTTTGGGACGAGGTGAAGGATCGCCTTCGTCAGAGCGCGCAGGGACTCTCCGGCGGGCAGCAGCAGCGCCTGTGCATCGCTCGCGCGCTCGCCAACGATCCCGAGGTGCTTCTCCTCGACGAGCCGGCGAGCGCGCTCGATCCGATCGTGACGCAGAAGGTCGAAGAATTGCTCTACGAGCTGAAGCGCGAGTTGACGATCGTCATCGTGACCCACAACATGCAGCAAGCGGCTCGCGTCTCCGAATACACCGCCTTCTTCTACCTGGGCCGCCTGGTAGAGGTGAACAACACCGATCGACTCTTCACAAGTCCCCGCGAGCCGCGGACCGAAGCCTATGTGACAGGGAGATTTGGATGAGCCCCGCCGACACCGCTGGATTCCGCCACTTCCACGAGCAGCTCGATCAGCTGAAGCAGCGGCTGCTCGACATGTCCGAGCGCGCCGAGTCGCTCGTTGACATGTCCGTGGAAGCACTGCTGCAACGCGACGCGGGCAAGGCTGACGCGGTCATCGAGGCTGACAGCGAGCTCGACTCCCTCGAGGTCGAAGTCGAAGGGCTCGCCGTCTCTCTCCTCGCGCTCCAGCAGCCGATGGCGCGCGACCTCCGCTTCATCATCAGCGCGATCAAGATCTCGTCCGACCTCGAGCGCGTCGGCGATCACGCAGTGAACATCGCGCAGTCCACGCAGCGCCTCGTCGCGATGCGATCCGACATCACTCCCGATCCGGAAGTCGAGGACATGGCCCGTCGCGCCCGCCACATGCTCGGCGACGCCCTCGACGCGTTCGTTCGCGGCGACGGTGTGCTCGGCCGCGATGTCGTGAAGCGGGACGATCAGGTCGATGCGCTGCACGACTCGCTCTTTCGAATTCTGCTCACGCACATGCTCGAGGATCAGACGAACATCTCCGCCGCCCTCGAGCTGTTCCTCGTGAGCCGGAACCTCGAGCGAGTCGCCGACCTCGCGACCAACATCGCGGAAGACGCGGTATACTTGGCGGAGGGAAAGACGATCAAACATCGTTTGGAGGACCGCCCTGTCGCCGCTACGGCCTGACGCCACCAGCTCGCTCGATCGTGTCGCCGCGATCGACATCGGCTCGAACTCGATCCGCGCGATCGTGGCGGACGTGTCGGCCGACGGACATATCAGGGTCGTAGACGAAATGAAGTCGGCGCCGCGTCTCGGTGCAGGGATGGACGAACGCGGCGAGCTCGCGCAGGCCGCGATGCAGCGCGCGACGGAAGCGGTGGTGCGCATGGCCACCCTCGCGCGCCAGCTCGGCGCCACGCGCATCGAAGCGGTGGCGACGAGCGCCGTGCGCGACGCATCGAACGCGCGGCAGTTCGCGGAGATGGTGCGGAAGGCGGCGAAGCTCCAGCTCCGCGTGCTCGAGGGAAGCGACGAAGCGCTCCTTGGCTTCCGCAGCGCGCTCGCGCACTTCGATCTCGCATCCGGACGTGCGGCGGTGGTCGATATCGGCGGCGGCTCGCTCGAGCTCGCGCTGAGCGCCGCCGGCCTCGTCGACCGGCTCGTCTCCCTCCCCTTCGGCGCGCTCCGCATGACCGAGCGCTACTTCCCGAAGAAGATCACGCGCAGCGCGGTGAAGCGCCTCAGGAAGGATGTCCGCCACGAGCTGCTGCGCCATCTTCCCGCGCGCGAGTGGCGCAATGCCCAGGTGATCGGCTCCGGCGGTACATTCACGAATCTCGCGGGAATGTCGCTCGCACGTCTCGGAATTCGCCCCGCGCAGAGTGTGCACGGCACGCGCGTCCCCCGCGTCGATCTCGAGCATATCCTCGACAGCCTGCAGGACATGACGCCGACCGAGCGGCTCACGGTCGCTGGGCTCAACGCCGGACGCTCGGACATCATCGTCGCGGGGCTCGCGGTCATCGCGGAGGTGATGGCGCGTCTCGACTCCCCGAGTCTCGTGGTTTCTGCATACGGCATTCGCGAAGGACTTCTGCTCGAGACCGCGCACGTGCTCCCCACCGTCGCGAGCCCGGGCGAGGCGCGCGAGCGCTCCGTGCGGAGACTGGCGGAGGCGTGCCACTTCGAGGAGCGGCACTCGATGCACGTGCAGAAGCTCGCGCTCCAGCTCTTCGATTCCGTCGGCGCGCGGCTCGGGGCGAAGCCCGGCGAGCGCGAGATTCTCGCCGCCGCGGCGATGCTCCACGATATCGGCTACCATATCAGCTACGATAAGCACCACAAGCATTCGTACTACCTCATCACGCACGCGGAGCTGCTGGGCATGTCGCCGATGGAGCAGCTCGTCGTGGCGAACGTCGCGCGCTATCACCGCGGCGCGCCGCCGTCGAAGGAGCATCCGAGCTTCGCCGGGCTCGCGAAGCCGATTCGCGATCAGGTGCGCCGGCTCTCCGCTATTCTACGACTTGCGGATGGACTCGACCGCGGCCACATCTCCGCCGTCGATCGCGTGAAGGTGCGCTGGACGAAGGATCACATTCGCATCACACCGATCGCACGAAACATCCACCAGCCCATGCGCCTCGAGATCTGGGGCGGCAGCCGGAAGGCGCAGCTGCTCGAGGAGCTCGCCGGAGTACCCGTCGAGATCATCGGCTCGCGCACCGCTCAGACGGTCGCGAAGCTCACGGATCGAACGGTGCGCTCCCCCAGGTAGCCGCAATCGCGAGCTGCTGCGCCGACTGCTCCGGCTCGCCATCGAGCTGCCGCTGCAGATAGCATCCGTCGGACTGCAGGATCCATGCGTTTCGATTGTCCCGCAGGTACGTCGCCAGCAGCGTGCGCAACGACTCGTGCAGCACTTTGTCCTCCACCGGCGTGACCGCCTCGACGCGCCGCTCGAAGTTGCGCGGCATCCAGTCGGCTGAGCCCAGGTAATACTCCTCGCTGCCGTCATTGAGAAAGTACCAGAGCCGCGAGTGCTCCAGGAAGCGGCCGACGACGCTCGTCACGCGGATGTTGTCGCTGATCCCTTCGATGCCGGGGCGCAGGCAGCAGATGCCGCGCACGATGAGATCGATCTGCACGCCGGCCTGAGCGGCCTCGTAGAGCGCCGTGATCGTCTCGGCATCGGCGAGCGCATTCATCTTCGCGATCAGCCGCGCCGGACGCCCCGCGCGCGCGTGCTCTTTCTCGCGTGCGATCAGCGCCAGGAAACGGTTTCGCATTTCACCCGGTGCGATGATGAGCTTCCGGTAGTGTCGCTGCCGCGAGAAGCCGGTGAGAAAGTTGAACAGATCGCTCAAGTCGGCGCCGATCTCCGGATTGCAGGTGAACAGCCCGAGGTCCGTATACTGCCGCGCCGTCTTGGAGTTGTAGTTTCCCGTTCCGACGTGCACGTAGCGCCGAATTCCATCTGCCTCGCGCCGCACGACGAGACACGTCTTCGTATGCGTCTTGAGATCCATCATTCCGTACACCACGTGCACACCCGCGCTTTCCAGCTGCCGCGCCCACGTAATGTTGTTCGCCTCGTCGAAACGCGCTTTGAGCTCCACCAGCACGACCACCTGCTTTCCGCTCTCTGCCGCTTCCGTGAGCGCGCGCACGATCGGCGTATCACCTGACGTGCGGTAAAGAGTGAGCTTGATCGCGAGCACGTCATCGTCTTCGGCTGCGCGCTCGATGAACTGCTCGACGGTCGTCTGGAACGAATCGAACGGATGATGCACGAGCACGTCGCCCTGACGAATCACATCGAACATCCCGCCGTTCACGCCACGCAGCCTCGGCGGCGTCGACGGAACGAGCGGTGGATCGCGAAGCTCGGGGATGTCGAGCGATGCGAGCTCTCGCAGATCGCCGAGCTCGAGGAGCGACCCCATCTCGTGCACATCGGCCTGCGTCAGCGTCGCGTTGGGCGGCAGGCGATCGTCGCGCAGCTCATCGACGAGCAGTGCGCGCATCTCTGGCGGAGTACCGGTCTGCACCTCGAGGCGCACGACCTCGCCGAACCGGCGGAGGAAGACCTGCTCCTCGATCGTCTCGAGCAGATCGTCCGGCTCCTCCGATGTGAGCAGCTCGATGTCCGAGTTCCGCGTGATGCGGAACGCGTACCAATTCCGCACCTCCATTCCCGGGAAGAGCGAGCGGAGATTGATTCCGATCAGCTGCTCGAGCGGTATGAACTGGTTCGGCCTGCCAAACGGAACCCAGCGCGGAAGGCTTCGCGGCACTTTGACTCGCGCGAAATGATCCTCCTGCGTATCGGGATCGCGAATCTCGACCGCGAGCGAGAGCGAGAGATTCGAGATGTACGGAAAGGGATGACCCGGATCCACCGCGAGCGGCGTGAGCACCGGATACACCTGCTTCTCGAAATATTCATCGAGCCGCTTGAGCTCCGCAGCGGTGAGCTCTTCCTCGAACGTCACGAGTCGAACGCCGCGATCGGTGAGCGCCGGAAGCAGCTCCTCGTGAATCAGCTGCTGCTGCTGCGCGAGGAGCTGGCGCACGCGTGTCGAGATGGCCTCGAGCTGCTCGTGCGGTGAGAGCCCATCGGGCGCGCTGACGGTGACGTTCGCCGCGAGCTGCCGGCGGAGTCCGGCGACGCGCACCATGTAGAACTCGTCGAGATTCGTGCTGAAGATCGCCGCGAATTTGAGGCGCTCGAGCAGCGGATTGCGCGTGTCGAACGCCTCGTGCAGCACCCGCGAATTGAACTCGAGCCAGCTCAGCTCACGATTGATGTAGAGCTGCGGTGTCAGAGTCAGTTGTACGGGCCGCGACACGCGCGGCGATATCGTCAATTCGGGCATTCGCCATTACCGAAAGCAAACCGTCCGTGCGACGCGCACGGACGGCGGGGGGACATCGATCAGATAGTATAAGGATGATAGCCGGGGCGATCGCGTCACGAATCAGTCACGAGCGATCCGTTACACCGAATTCGCCCTTCGTTCGCCCCCGATTACAGCGGGTGAACCGTGTGCAGCACCTCGTAGATCATGGCTGCGATCGCCGCGGCCGCCGGAATCGTGAGTATCCACGCCCACACGATCTTCGTCGCCACACCCCATCTCACCGCGCTCAACCGCGTCGTCGCCCCAACGCCGACGATCGCGCCCGTGATCGCGTGCGTCGTGCTCACCGGAATTCCGAGCGTCGTCGCCAGCAGGATGCTGAGCGCTCCACCGGTCTCCGCGCAGAAGCCACCCACCGGGCGCAGCTTCGTGATGCGATTCCCCATCGTGTGCACGATGCGCCAGCCGCCGAACAGCGTGCCCAGCGAGATCGCGCTGTATGCACCCATCTCGACCCACGGCGGAATCGAGTTTCCGTTCTCGAGATAGAGGTGGTGCATCCATCCGGTCTGTCCCGCGAACGATGCCTTGCTCGCCACGAGCAGCCCGACGATGATCCCCATCGTCTTCTGCGCGTCGTTGGCGCCGTGCGAAAGCGAGAAGAGAGCGGAGCTCACCAGCTGCGCCCCTCGAAAGAATCTATCGACTCGTGCAGGCGGCATTTTCTGGAAGATCCAGTACACGGCCGTCATCAGCATGAAGCCGAGCGCGGCGCCGATCATCGGTGAGAGCACGATGAAGAGCAGCGTCATCGGCCATTTGCCGTTCGCGAGCACGAGGCCGCCGAGCCCCGCCTTCGCCACCGCCGCTCCCGCGTAGGCTCCGATGAGCGCGTGCGACGAGCTCGATGGAAGGCCAATGCTCCACGTCACGACATTCCATGCGATCGCGCCGAGCAGTCCGGCGAGGATCACATTGGGATCTACGATCGCCGGCGGGACGAATCCCGTGAACACGGCCTTCGCCACCGCCGTGCCGACGATGAACGCCGCCGCGAAGTTGAAGAACGCCGCCCACACCACTGCCTGCAGCGGCTTGAGCACGCGCGTCCCCACGACCGTGGCGATCGAGTTCGCCGAGTCGTGGAAGCCGTTGCTGAAGTCGAACAGGAACGCGACCGCGACGATCGCCAGGATGTAGTTGACCACGACCTACGCGTGCTTCAGCGCGATACTCTCGAGCACGTTCGCCACGTCCTCGCACTGATCGAGCGCCTTCTCGAGCGTGTCGTAAAGCTCCTTCCACTTGATGACTTCGAGCGGATCCGGCGCACCGGCGAAGAGCGCGCCCACCGCCTGGTGATACAGCGCGTCGCCCTCTTCTTCCTTGAGCTTGATCTCGCGCCCGCGCATCACGACGTGCTTCGAATCGCGCATGTTCATCACCGCGCTTTCGATCGACCGCGTCGCCTCGAGGAGCACGTCGCACAGCCGCTTGGCAGGCTCCTTGATCTCGGTGATGTGAAACATGGCGGCCCGCCGCGCCGTCCCGTCGATCAGGTCGACGACGTTGTCGAGCTGCGACACGAGGAGATGAATGTCCTCGCGGTCGATCGGCGTCACGAACGACTTGTCGATGCGATTGATCACATCGCGCGTAATGTCGTCCGCCTGATGCTCCACTTCCTTGATCTCGGCCGCGAAGCGCTCGAGATGCGCGGGGTCGGCGAAGAGCTGATGAAGGAGGGTGGCCGAGGTCGTGGCGTGCTTGGCGAGATCGGAGAACATCTCGAAGAACGCGGTGTCGCGTGGGATGAGACGCACGGCTGTCGATGAATCCGGTAGGGGTGGTGACGCGATCGTGACAGGAAGCTACCGGCACTTTGCCCCGTCAGCCAACCCCTTGACCTCGGCCGAGCGCATGCCTCGTTCCGAGCCGCACCAGACCCGACGAGTCCGTGCTACACACTCCCGAACTGCGTTCCCGCCGAAGGCGATTTCGCAAACAGCCGCACCAGCGTCGCGCCCGCGATGAAGCCGCCGACGTGCGCCCACACCGCGACTCCGCCCGTCACGTCCTTGTCCACGGCCGAGAGCTGCGGCAGCCCGGCGACGATTTGCTCGCCGAACCAGAAGAGCAGCACCAGTATCGCTGGAATCCAGAAGAGGAAGATCGGCGGGAAATACATCCTGATCCGCGCGCGGGGGAACAGCAGCAGATATCCGCCGAGAATCCCCGAGATCGCCCCCGATGCCCCCACCGTCGGCACCGCCGACGACGGGTTGAGCGCGATGTGCGTTCCCGCCGCGACCAGCCCGCAAATGAGATAGAACGCCAGGAAGCGCCCCGGTCCCATGCTCCCCTCCACGTTGTTTCCGAACACCCAGAGATAGATCGAGTTGCCGATGATATGCCCCCATCCTCCATGGAGGAAAATCGCCAGCAGCGGCGTTAGCGTGTTCACCCGGTCGTTGTCGATGACGCACGCCATGTCCGGGCCGATCGGCACCGCGAAGCCGATCACTGCCCGGTGCGTGATCTCGCCCGGCACCATCCCGAAATTGCAAACCGTCTCGCCCAGCACCTGCGGATCGAAGCCCGCCCGCTGCACCAGCAGCCAGACCAGCCACGTCGCCGCCAGAATCAGCCAAGTCATCACCGGCCGCTTCACCGGACGGATGTTGTCCGCTAACGGAATCATTCCATCTCCTAAGCCGGGAAGGCGTGCTCGACTGTAATGTGAGAAGCGCCTAAATACGCCACCGTAACAGAGATACCGATTGGTCTAGCGATGAAAACTGCCAAAAAGGCTCATATTTTGGGCATTTCAATTGCCTTGAACTAGCACCGCGCGGGATAGGTTGAGTATGTGGCATAGCGACAGCTACGGTTGCCTCTCCCACGCCTTCACACACAATTCGAGGCTCTTGTCATGGCCGAAAAGGTAATTGGAATCGATTTGGGCACGACGAACTCCGTCGTTGCCGTCATGGAAGGCGGAGATCCGGTCGTCATTCCGAACTCGGAAGGCGGTCGCGTCACCCCATCCGTCGTCGCTTTCACCAAGGATGGCGAACGGCTCGTCGGTCAGGTTGCGAAGCGCCAGGCCGTTACGAACCCGCAAAACACCATATTCTCGATCAAGCGCTTCATGGGCCGCAAGATGTCCGAGGTCCAGGAAGAGACCAAGCGCGTCCCCTACAAGGTCGTCTCCGGTCCGAACGAAGTCGCGATGATCGAGGTCGCTGGCAAGCGGTATTCGCCGCCCGAGATCTCCGCAATGATTCTCCAGAAGATGAAGCAGACCGCCGAAGACTATCTCGGCCACAAGGTCGACAAGGCTGTCGTCACCGTCCCCGCATATTTCAACGATTCGCAGCGCCAGGCAACGAAGGACGCAGGTCGCGTCGCCGGCCTCGATGTGCTGCGCATCATCAACGAGCCCACGGCTGCCGCGCTCGCCTATGGTCTCGATAAGAAAAAGGACGAGAAGGTCGCCGTCTTCGATCTCGGCGGCGGCACGTACGACATCTCGGTGCTCGAGCTCTACGACGTCGAAGGCTCGCGTCAGTTCGAAGTGAAGTCGACCAATGGTGACACCCACCTGGGCGGCGATGACTTCGACCAGCGCGTCATCGACTGGCTCGTGGCCGAGTTCAAGAAGGATCAGGCGATCGACCTCTCGAAGGACCCGATGGCGCTCCAGCGTCTGAAGGAAGCCGGCGAGAAGGCGAAGATGGAGCTCTCAGGCACGCAGCAGACCGACATCAACCTGCCGTTCATCACGGCGGACCAGAGCGGTCCGAAGCATCTGAACTACTCGCTGACGCGCGCGAAGTTCGAGCAGCTGGTGGACGATCTCATCCAGCGCACGATCCCGCCCATGCAGCAGGCGCTCAAGGATGCCGGCATGAAGCCCGAGGAGATCGATGAGGTGATCCTCGTCGGCGGCTCGACGCGCATTCCGAAGGTGCAGCAGATTGTGAAGGATTACTTCAAGAAGGAGCCGCACAAGGGCGTCAACCCGGACGAGGTCGTGGCGATCGGCGCCGCGATTCAGGGTGCAGTGCTCACCGGCGAGCAGAAGGATGTGCTTCTCCTCGACGTGAATCCGCTCTCGCTCGGCATCGAGACGTTGGGCGGCGTGACCACGGTGCTCATTCCGCGGAACACGACAATCCCGACCAAGAAGTCCGAGGTGTTCTCGACGGCCGAGGACAACCAGACGACGGTAGAGATCCACGTGTTGCAGGGTGAGCGCGAGCTCGCCAGCGGCAACAAGACGATCGGCAAGTTCCAGCTCACGGGAATTCCGCCCGCACAGCGCGGCATGCCGCAGGTCGAGGTCACGTTCGATATCGATGCGAACGGCATTCTGCACGTGACCGCGAAGGACAAGGCGACCGGGAAAGAGCAGAAGATCCGGATCGAGGCGTCGAGTGGTCTCTCGGAGAACGACATCCAGAAAATGGTGAAGGATGCCGAGGCGAACGCGGATTCCGACAAGAGCAAGCGCGAGGAGATCGACACGAGAAATCGTCTCGACAGCCTCACGTACGAAGTCGAGAAGAATGCGAAGGAGTGGTCCGACAAGCTCACTGCCGAGCTCAAGACCAAGCTCGAGACGTCGGTCGAGCGCGCGCGCAAGGCGCTGCGGGCGGACGATCTCGACGAGATCCGCAGCGCTCAGGAAGAGCTGAGCCGAGTGTACAGCGAGGCGGGTCAGTCGCTGTATGCGCAGGGCGATCAGACCGATGGCACGACCGCGACGGACGAAGCGGCGACGGCCAGCGCCCAGGCGAACCCGAAGGGATCGGACAACGTGGTCGACGCCGACTACGAGATCGTGGACGAAGAGAAGAAGTAAGCGAGTCTGCATCCGCGCCGCCGGCAGCGAAACCTGTCGGCGGCGCGTGGTGTAGTATGGGTAACCCTCTACACGGTTGGGATTCGCAATGACGTCTAGAATTTCCACGCGACTCACGGTCGGTGTCGTCGCCGTCGCCGCGTTCATTGGTGGTCTGGTTGTCGCCGCCGGCTTCAACCTCACTCCATTCGGTTATGCGCAGCAGGCAGGCGGCGGCGCGAAGCCACCGCAGGCTGCGGTGCAACAGGTTACGGAGGCGAGCAACGCTTTCGTCGCGATCGCCGAGCACGTGACTCCGGCCGTCGTCTCCATCCAGATGGAGCGGCAGGCGCGCCCGATGAAGTCGCCGCACGGACAGCAGCAGATTCCGCCGGGCATGGAAGACTTCTTCAAGCAATTCGATCCGCGGCAGCAGCAACAGCAGCAGCCGATGGAAGGGAGCGGCTCCGGCTTTCTGGTCACTGCCGACGGCTACATCCTCACCAACAATCACGTAGTCGCCGACGCCGACAAGCTGACGGTGACGCTCCTCGACAAGCGCGTCTTCAAGGCGAAGGTGATCGGCCGCGATCCGACGACCGACGTCGCCGTCATCAAGATCGACGGGACCAACTTCCCGACGATCGGCTTCGGCGATGACGACAAGGCGCGCGTCGGCGAGTGGGTGCTCGCGGTCGGCAATCCGCTGGGCCTCGACTTCACAGTCACCGCCGGCATCATCAGCGCGAAGGGGCGGAGCGGACAGCTTCGCGGCCTCTACGCGAGCCAGTACGCGATCGTCGACTACATCCAGACGGACGCCGCAATCAACCCAGGCAACTCGGGTGGGCCGCTGGTGAACAGTCACGGCGACGTGATCGGCATCAACAGCGCGATCGCGAGCGGCACGGGCTACTACTCGGGTTACGGCTTCGCGATTCCGATCACGCTCGCGAAGACGGTCATGAACGACCTCATTCAGTTCGGCAAGGTTCGCCGCGCCATCCTCGGCGTGTCGATCAGTGATCTGCGTCCGGAAGACGCGCAGGCGGCCGGACTGAAGGAGATTCGCGGAGCGCTGGTCGGCGGCGGAACGCCGGGGCAGTCGAGTCCCGCGGAGCAGGCTGGGATCGAGGCCGGTGACGTCATCGTCGCGATCGACGGCACGTCGGTGGATCGCGTTGCGCAGCTGCAGCGCGTGATCCGGGTGCACAAGCCGGGGGAGACGGTCAGCGTTGACGTCATGCGCTATGGGCAGAAGCACACGTACAAGGTGAAGCTCACCGAGGCGCCGAACGAGTCGCAGCTGGCGAGCGGCGGCGACGAGAGCGACGTTGCGGCGGACAGCGCAGTGGCGAAGCCGGCGAGCTACGACAAGCTCGGAATTTCGGTGGAGCAGATGACCACCGACCGCGCGAGCCGCGCCGAGGTGACGGATGCGCAGCGAGGGCTGGTGGTGATGAGCGTGGACGCGCTCGGACCGTCATACCAGAAGCTGTTTGCAGAGTCGGATGTGATCGTGCGAGTGTTGAATCCGATGCCGCACGCCATTCGCACGGTGGCTGACCTCGACACCTCGATCTCGAGGCTCAAGAGCGGGGACGTGGTGAGCCTTCTTGTATACAACACGCAGCAGAAGCAGTCCCGCGTGGTGAATCTGCGAATCGGCGGATAACGGCGCCCTGTCGAACAAGGCGGTACGAATCGCTCGGCGTGCGAAAGCGCGTCGGGCGATTTTCGCGTTGGAGTGCGGCCAAGCGAGCGATTTTCACCGTCAGGCTCAACGGTCTGGTGCCGAAATCCGTATAGGCCGGTGTAAGCTTTTCTTTGGCGAGCGCATCGGTAACGTGTCCGAAAGGCGCCGGCTGGCCTTGCGGCCAGCCGGGCCGCCCTCCATTTAGTTAGGCGCCGTCGTATACATTCCGGCTGTTTCACACTCCGCTCGATGCTCCCCCCGCGCTCCATATCGGAGCCTCGGGCGGTTCTTTCGTCAGCACCTCCCCGATGGAGACATGCCCATGCGTTTTCCCAGTTCGGTCTGGAAGATCACCCTGGCTGCGTGCATAGCTGCCACGTTCGCGAAGGCGAATGCGCAGGGAGCGACGCCGAACGTGGCGATCATTCGCGGTACGGTTACCGACTCCGCCACTCGCGCGCCCGTCATCGGAGCGCAGGTCATCGCGGTTGGAACGACCAGAGGAGCCCGCACGGACACCGCAGGTGCGTACACCCTGCGTGTGGCACCTGGCAATATCTCGATTCGCGTCCAGCGCATCGGATACGCGCCCAGTCAGCGTACGGTTACGGCGACGCTCGACGGTACGGCGACGGCGGACTTCGTGCTTCGCGCGGTGTCGACGATTCTCTCTGAGGTCGTCGTAACGGGATACGGCACACAGAATCGCGCCCAAGTCACCGGCGCCGTCACCAACGTCACTGGTGAAGAGGTTCAGAATCAGCCCGTGGCCGGGGTCGACGCCGCACTGCAGGGAAGGGCGGCGGGTGTCCAGGTCTCGCAGAACTCGGGCGAGCCGGGCACCGGTATCAGCGTGCGTATTCGTGGCGCCGCATCGCTCTCTGCCTCCAATCAACCTCTCTACGTCGTTGATGGAGTGCCAATCTCCAACGATCCGCTCTCCCAGCAGATCTACCCTGCGGGCAGTGAGGCCCCGACTGCCATCACTGGCCTGGACCCGAACGAGATCGAGTCGATCTCGATCCTCAAAGACGCAGCGTCGGCGGCGATCTACGGCTCGCGTGCATCGAATGGTGTCGTGATGATCACGACAAAGCGTGGCCAGTCCGGGAAAGCGCGCTTCACCGTCGACCTCTCCACGGGCATCCAGAACGCGGCGACCAGGCTCAAGCTGATGAACGCGCAACAGTACATCACATATATGAACGAAGGCGCTGTCAACGACGGCGATGATCTCCCGTTCGATGCGTCGCTCGAAGGCGCGGTGAGCACCGACTGGCAGGACGCGATCTTCCGTACCGGGCCGATTCAGAATCTGCATCTCGGCTTGAGCGGTGGCACGGATGCGCTTCGCTACAACGTCGACGGCTCGTTCTTCAAACAGAGGGGCATCGTCATCGGTTCGGCATACAACCGGGCGAACGGACGTGTGAACGTCGACTACGATGCCACGGCAAAGTTCCGGCTCAAGACATCGCTCGGAGTGTCGCGAGAGAACAACGACCGCATCGAAGGTAATAACAGCAACGACGGCATCGTCACCAATGCGATCGGGCAGCCAGCGATCTATGCAGTGAAGAATCCTGACGGCTCGTTCATGAGCACCGCCGACGAGGATGCATTCGGCAACAGTCCGGTGTACTCGAATCCGGTCGCGATCGGGACGTACGACCGCCTCCCGTCAACGACGGATCACTTCCTCGGCAGTGTAGAGGGCAACTATCTCTTCAATTCGCATTTGACGCTGACCGGCAGCGCGGGTGCGGACATCCTGCACGACCACGAGGATCAATGGAGATCGCCGCTCGTCGTCGGGAACTACGCCTTCGGCGCGCATGGCGTCGCGAAAACGTCGTTCGACAACACGAACCATTACCTGCTCCAGAGCTTCCTCACGTATCAGAGTGGGTCGGAGGACGCGAGCAGCCTGACGGCCGTCGGTGGTGGAAGCATCGAGTACAACAACGAGAATTCCAGCTACCTGCGCGGCGAAGGCTTCAGCAGTCCAGAGCTGCAGTACGTGGGCAGCGCCACAAACCTGATCGAGTTCGGCGGCATTCCGAACAACTACAACCTCGAGTCGTTCTTCGGACGCGCGAACTACAGCTACAAGAACCGCTATCTCCTTCAGGGGAGCCTGCGAGCGGATGCGTCGTCGCGCTTTGGCGTGAACAACCGCTGGGCATACTTCCCGGCGATCTCGGCCGGCTGGGTGCTTTCCGATGAACCCTTCATGGGGAACTTCGGCAGCCGATTTGGACAGCTGAAGTTGCGCGGAAGCTACGGGAAGACGGGTAATCAGTCGATTCCGAATTACGCGACGCTATCGACGTTCGGATCGGGCAACTATGGCTCGACGCCAGGCATTCAGCCGATTCAGTTCGGCAATCCGAACCTGAAGTGGGAGACGACGAAGGAGTGGGACGGCGGTATCGACTGGTACCCGTTCGGTGGGCGGATCAGCATCATCGCCGACTACTACCACAAGCTCACCTCCGATCTGCTCACGCGACGCCCCCTGCCGTGCGTCACGGGCTACTGCTTCTTCTACGACAACATCGGCAACGTGATGAACCGAGGCTTCGAGTTCGGTCTCAACACGGTGAATTTCAAGAATTCCTCGCAAGGCGGCTTTTCCTGGACGAGCGATTTCAACATCTCGTTCAACCACAACGAGGTCACTAAGCTCTACTCCGACCAGCCAGTACCGGGCGACAACTATCGCAACATCAGTCGCGCAGTCGTCGGACAGCCGATTGGCGAGTTTTACGTGCTGCACTTCAAAGGGGTGGATCCCGCGACCGGCGATGCGATGTATTCGGACGACCGCATCAATGCCGGAAGCCCGCAACCCAAGTTCTGGGGCGGCTTGGGTAATACGGTCGGCTACAAGAATTTCGAGCTGCGTGGGTTCCTGGAGTTCTCGCACGGCGCGAAGGTCTTCAACCTCATGCGCATCTTCGCCGATGATGGCGGCTATGCGTACGACAACAAGTTCACCTACGCCCTCAATCGCTGGCGCAATCCCGGCGACATCACCAATGAGCCGCGCGCAAGCTTCGATGGCACGTCCGGTGGAAGGGAGATCTCCGATCGCTTCATCGAGGACGGATCCTATCTCCGCATTCAGGAGATCACGCTCAGCTGGAGACTTCCCGCAGGCCTCTTCGCCATGCGCGGCTTCTCGAACGCCAAGCTGTACGTGTCAGGGCACAACCTGCACACGTTCACGAAGTACAGCGGCTACGATCCCGATGTGAACAGCAACGGCACATCCAACATCGCTCTCGGCACCGATTACTACGCCTATCCCCGAGCGCGCACATTCACGCTCGGCGTCAGCGGCGAGTTCTAAAATGACTACTCGCCACCATGACTTCTCAGCCAGGATGACATCAGCAATGAGAACCCGTATTCTTGTGCCGGCGATATTGCTTGCTGTCGCCGCCGGTTGCGATGGACCACTCAATACACAGCCGAAGGACTCCATTCCCACGGCGAACGCGATCACCGACTCTACGTCGGCGCGCGCGGCGCTCGCGGGCATGTATCACGGCCTGCAGAGCCTGAGCAGCTACGGCTCCGACTTCGTCGAAGTCGGTGACCTGAGCTCGGACAACGCGGAGAACAGCGGCACCTCGACATCGTACGCCGAGATCGATGACAATGCCATGCACTCGTTCAACGGCATTGCGCTGGCCATCTGGTCTCAGGCGTACGACAACATCAACCGGGCGAACGAGATCCTCGACAAGGTCGGGGCGCTGAACAATTTCGACCCGGATACGCGCGGCCAGATCACGGGTGAAGCGTATTTCGTTCGTGCGCTCATGTATCACGATCTGGTGAAATACTACGGCGGAGTTCCGTTGCAGCTCCATCCGACCACCGATGCGACCGCCGGTGCGAGCCTCACGAGGGCAACGGTGGCGACCGTATACGACCAGATTCTCAAGGATCTGGATTCGGCGCAGGCGGGAATCATCGATAGCGCCTCGACCACGACCGTGTCCGCGGGCGCGGTTCGCGCGCTCCGTGCGCGCGTGCTCTTCTACAAGGCCGACTACGCCGGCGCCGAGTCTGAGGCCGCGGCCGTCGAAGACGATTTCAGCTACGAGCTCGTGTCCAGCTATCCCGACCTCTTTACGGTCAACGGCACGGAAACCAGCGAAGACATCTTTCGCGTGATCGCCACCCCGATCGGCGATCAGCAGAGCTATCTCTCGTACGATTATTTCGCGAAGGCGCTTGGAGGAACGTACACGCTGCGGCCGACGACGAATCTCCTCGCGGCGTACGATCCGAACGATCTCCGCGGCCAGTGGAACATCTCGTTCGCGGGAAGCCGGCGGTACGGCAGCAAGTACCGCTCGATCACCGGAACGGAGCACTTCCCTGTTTTGCGGCTGGGCGAGATCGTCCTCATCCGCGCAGAGGCGCTCGCACGCCTGAACCGACTGCCGGAAGCGGTCGCGGAGATGAACCGCACGGAAGCGCGAGCGAACGCGCCGATCTTCACGCTGGGGTCGAACACTCAGCAGCAGGTCATCGACGCGATCGTCAAGGAACGTCGCCTCGAGCTCGCGCTCGAGGGGGATCGCTGGCCGGATCTGGTCCGCCTCGGCATTGCTGCCACGGTATTGGACATCGACCCGACGCAGACGCTGTATCCGATCCCGCAGTCGGAGATTGATGTCGCTCCGGGACTGACGCAGAATCCGGGATACTGAGCTCTGACGGTGTAGAAGTGATGGTGCAGGAAAGAAAATTCGCCCGGCGAGCAGTTGCGCGCCGGGCGAATTTTTTTTCTCTATGACGTTCGAACGCGACTACCGGGGCTCGTGCTTCCCGGGCCACGAGGAGCGAGCGAGTGTGTCGGCGTAGAGATCACCGGTGCGCATCGCGGATGCGACGGCGCCTCCGACGCTCACGAGAAGCAGCGCGCAGCCGGCGACCGTCTGCCACGGAAT
>JACCWE010000019.1 GCA_013697785.1 Gemmatimonadaceae bacterium | reverse complement strand
CCTTTTTGACGTCTAACTCACGCGACTACGCAGCGTTTCGCGTATCGGGCCCGTGCGGCAGCACGATGCTGTCGCTAAGTCCCGCCCCCGCAAGCTCGTCCAGATCGCCGCCGTGGTACGCCTGCTCGCCGTGCTCCGTCACGTCGATCCCCGCGATCTCATCCGCGAGCGAGATGCGAAGTCCGCCGAACGCCTTCACAATGCTGAGCAGAATCGCGGTCCCGATCCCCGCGAGTAACACCGTCGCGAGCACGGCGAGAATCTGAACCGTGAGCTGATGCGAATTCCCCGCGAGCAAGCCGTCGCCGCCGCCCGCATTCACGCCCTTCGTCGCGAACACACCCGTCAAGAGTGCGCCCACGATTCCCGCCACGCCGTGGCAGGCGAAGACGTCGAGCGCATCATCGAGCTGCGTGCGCGCACGCGCCTGCATTGCGAAGAAGCTCGCCGACGCCGCGATCACGCCGATCGCGATCGCCGCCGATGGCGTGACGAAGCCAGCCGCCGGCGTGATCGCTACGAGCCCCACCACCACGCCCGTCGCCGCGCCGACCGCGGTGCAGTGACGGTTGCGCAGCAGATCGAGAATCATCCACATCGTGAGCGCCGCCGCCGCGGCGGTGTGCGTCGTCACGAACGCATTTGCCGCCACGCCATTCGCCGCGAGCGCCGAGCCGGCGTTGAAGCCGAACCATCCGAACCAGAGCAGCCCCGCTCCGAGCACCGTGAACGGCACGTTGTGCGGCACGAGCGGCGCGCGGCCGAAATCACGACGCTTGCCGAGCATCACCGCCGCCACGAACGCCGAGACACCGGCGCTGATGTGTACCACAGTTCCGCCGGCGAAGTCGAGTGCACCGAGCGTGCGCAGCCAGCCGCCGTCGCCCCACACCCAGTGCGCGAGCGGATCATAGATGAGCGTGCTCCACAACACCGCGAACAGCAGGTACGCGCTGAACTTCATCCGCTCCACCACCGCGCCCGACACGAGCGCGATCGTGATCGCCGCGAACATCATCTGGAATGCCGCGAAGGCGAGATGCGGAATCGTCGCCGCATACGTCGGATTCGCGCTCGCTCCCACCACACGCAGCCCCGCCCACCCGAAGCCGCCCAGCAGGTTCGAGCCAGGCGAGAACGCGAGCGAATAGCCGACCGCCACCCACTGCACGCTGATCACGCCAAGCGCCGCCATGCTCATCATCAGGGTGTTGAGTGAGCTTTTTCGCCGAACTAATCCGCCGTAGAAGAAGGCGAGCCCGGGGACCATGAGCATCACGAGCGCGGCGGAGATCAACACCCATGCGGTGTCACCAGCAGAAATCTCGACGGCGGCGTTCATGCGGGCACCGCCGCCGCGTCGGCCTGCTGCGCCTTCCGCTGCACCTCGTTCGCGGTGACGGGCGTCAACGCATCGTTGTCGGTCTCGCCGGTGCGGATGCGCACCACGCGCTCGAGGGGCTGCACGAAGATCTTCCCGTCGCCAACCTCGCCCGTGCGCGCCGCTTCGACGATCGCGCGAATCGTCGCCTCGACGTACGGCTCCGAGCACGCCATCTCGACCTTCACCTTTTCGCGGAACTCGAGCACCACCGACGACCCTCGATAAGTCTCGACGACCTCGCGCTCGCCACCATGTCCGCTGACTCGGCTCAGCGTGATCCCTGTAACGCCCGCACGAAAGAGCGCTTCCTTGACCGCCGCGAGGCGCTCCGGACGAATGACGCACGTAATGAGCTTCATGGGTTCCCTGGCATGAACGAAAAGCGCCCCGGATGTGCCGGGGCGGTGATTGATTTTTCAGTGTACGGGCACCCCGGAACAGTGTCAAGAGAGTGCTCGCGAAGGAATTTGCGCCGCGCAATTCACCTAGCCATTTGGCCAAGGCCATCGATGGCTAGCACGCCCGGAATGCGCGCGATCGGCGCGATGTTCGCCTTCACGTTCGAACTCGCCTCACACTCTGCCGACACGCTCGCCGTGCGCGTCAACGGCGTCTGGCTCGACTGGTGGAGCGCCGACCACGCGCCCGCTCTCCTCGAGCGGCGAAGGTTGGCGAACACGATTAATCGTGGTGAAAATCGATCCGAGCGAGCAGCGCTTCGCTCTCCAGCTCGCACAGGGCGCGACCTTCATCCCTCGTGGACCATCGATCTGGCCGGCGACACGACCGCCGTCGCCGTCAACGCCGAGGAGTTCAAGCACGCGCAGCCGTGGGAATGGCTCATCCATTACGGCACCGAGCTCGCACCACCGGGCGTTGGTCCGCTCTCGATGGCCTTTCTCATCGACTCGAGCGGCGGCGCACGACTCGTTCCTTCCGACTTTATAGCAGCCGCGAGCGCCACCGGCGGAATAGGCGACGCCTTCCAGGCTTATCCAACGTTCCTCGATGGCGACGGCGCGATTCCCAAACCGCTCTTCGAGTCCGGGCACGGCGTCAACCTCAAGCACCGCGACAGCCGCGTCGTCATCGGCGAGCTGCGTGATGGACACCTCATCATCGTCATGACCGCGAGCTCGCCTTCGTCCGGCCGCTTCCGCTTCACATTGACGCCATACATATAGAGGGGCGCCCTTGCCGCACCCCGTCATTGAGCACAGATATCTCCATCCTCCTGTGGAGCTGCACATGCGTCGCCGTCTCGTAGTTGCTGGAGCGCTCGGAGCGCTCGCGCTCATCACCGCTCCCGCGCCCGCTCAGGGGATCCTCGGCAAAATCAAGGATCGCGCGCGCACGGAAGTCGATCGCAAGGAGGACGCGGCCATCAACGCGGTCGTGAACTCGGTGTCCTGCGCGATCACGGATAAGGCCTGCATCAAGAAGGCGCACGATGCCGGCGAGCCGGTGAAGGTCACCGACAAGAACGGGAAGGCCGTCTCCAGCGCAGATTCCGCCGCGGCGATCAGCGCGGCTGTCGCGCAGGCAGCGTCGATCTCCGCCGATGATTCGCCCGCGGGCGGTGCAGCCGGTGGCAATCCGGGAATCGCGCCCGTGAGCTCGACCTCGGCATCGGGCGGCGCACCGGGCGCCGGCGCGTGGCTCAACTACGACTTCGTCCCGGGAAGTCGCACGATGTTCTTCGAGGACTTCACTGGCGAGGATGTCGGAGACTTTCCTGCGCGGATGAAGCTCAAGAACGGCAACGTCGAGGTGGCGAACGTGAAGGGGCAGAAGATGCTCCGCGCCGCCGAGACGGCGCTCGTCTACATCGTCTTCACCGAGAAGCTTCCCGACCGCTTCACGATCGAGATGAACATGCATACGCCGACGGTCGCGTATCCGATGGACATCTATACGTCGGGCGGTAACCAGAACCGGATGGGGTGTTATCCGAATTCGGCGTTCGTGCACGCAGAGGCGACGTCGGAGTCGAAGGCGCCGGGAAACAACGCCACCGGATTCTTCAACTGTCGATTCACCGTCGACACGCGCTACGTGCGCGGCTACATCGACAGCACGCGCACCGCGAACGCGCCCGGCGTGAGCTTCGTTCGCACCGATACACTCTTCATCCAACTTCCCGGCGGCACGAAGAACGACCCCACGCTCGTGAGCAGCATCCGCATCGCCGAGGGAGGGAAGAAGCTCTACGATCTCATCTCGACGAAGGGGCGCGCGGCGACACAGGGCATTCTGTTCGATGAGGGGAGCGACCACATCCGCGGTGAGTCCACGCCGACGCTCGCCGAGATCGCGGACATGCTCAAGACGCATGGACCGCTCAGTCTGACCATCGAGGGGCACACCGACAACGTCGGCACCGCGGCGGCCAACAAGACGTTGTCCGAGAAGCGGGCGGTCGCCGTAAAGCAGTACCTCGTCGGCAAATACGGCATCGCATCGATTAGGCTGAAGACCGCCGGCTTCGGTGCGACAAAGCCCGCGTCGCCCAACACAACGCCCGAAGGACGCCAGAACAATCGTCGCGTCGAGCTGGTCAAGCTCTAATCTTCGCGCGCGAAGTCGGCGTTCCCGGCGGGAAATCTTCGCTGGAAAAGTTCGTCGGGATCCAGTAGATTCACACGCACAAGCCAGAACGAAAGTACGTGCCGCAGTGCCCGCGACTGAGCAACACAGCGCGGGCGCTCGACGTTTTGGCGAACCCCCGGCCTACACCAGGAGTAGCGTCATGCCCGCGACCGGACTGAACCCGCGCAAAGCTGCCATCCAGGACATCGCTTCCCGCACCGTGCGAAATACGAACGGGGGCAATGGCAACGGTAATGGCAACGGTCAGCATCCGACGTCGGAGTACTTCGGCATCAATACCTTCGGCGCCCGCCAGATGCGCGCGCGCCTGCCGAAGGAAGTGTATGCGAAGCTCGTCGAGGCGATTCGGCAGGGCAAAAAGCTCGACGCCGAGATCGCGCCGACCGTGGCGCAGGTCATCAAGGAGTGGGCGATCTCCCGCGGCGTCACGCACTTCACGCACTGGTTCCAGCCGCAAACCGGCCTCACCGCCGAAAAGCACGACGCGTTTCTCTCGTTCGACGACAAGCAGCAGCCGATGGAGTCGTTCTCCGGTGCGCAGCTGATTCAGAGCGAGCCCGATGCATCGAGCTTCCCGTCCGGCGGCCTTCGCGCGACGTGGGAAGCCCGCGGCTACACCGCGTGGAATCCAGCGTCGCCGGTGTTCATCGTCGAGTCCGGCAGCACGCGCACGCTCTGTATTCCGTCGGTCTTCATCGGCTACAACGGTGAGGCGCTCGACGAGATGACGCCGCTGCTCCGCAGCTCTGACGCGCTCTCCGAGAAGGCGATCGAGATGCTCGAGCTCCTCGGCGAAAAGAACGTGCTGCGCGTGTACACGACGCTCGGACCGGAGCAGGAATACTTCCTCATCGACCGCAATCACTTCGCGCTTCGCCCCGATCTCGTCATGGCGGGGCGCACGCTGATCGGCGCACCGCCCCCGCGCGGGCAGCAGCTCGAAGACCACTACTTCGGCGGCATTCCCGAGCGCGTACAGGCGTGCATCGCCGAAGTTGAGCACGAGCTCTACAAGCTCGGCGTCCCGATCGTCACGCGGCACAACGAGGTTGCGCCGAGCCAGTTCGAGATGGCGCCGATGTTCGAGGAGACGGATCTCAGCGTCGACCACAATCAGCTCGTGATGTCGGTGCTGCGCCGCGTCGCGCTGCGCCACGGGCTCCAGGCGCTGCTGCACGAGAAGCCCTTCGCCGGCATCAACGGATCGGGAAAGCACTGCAACTGGTCGATGGCGATCACGTCCGACGATTCGTCGATCGATGGCACGAATCTGCTCAAGCCGGGGAAGACGCCGCACCAGAACATCCGCTTCCTCATGTTCCTCGCCGCGGTGCTGAAGGGTGTGCACAAGCACGCCGGTCTCCTCCGCGCTGGCATCGGTACGTCGGGGAACGAGCATCGCCTCGGCGCGAACGAAGCGCCGCCCGCGATCATGTCGGTGTTCATGGGCGCGATGCTGACGCGCGTGATCGAGGATATAGCCGCGGGGAAGACGTCGCCGAGCGATGCGAAGCAGGCGATGATCAAGCTCGGCGTCGCGAAGCTGCCGGAAGTCGAGAAGGACAACACGGATCGCAATCGCACGTCACCGTTCGCGTTCACGGGCGCGAAGTTCGAGTTCCGCGCGGTGGGATCGTCGCAGTCGATCGCCTTCCCGGTGATGCTCGTCAACGCCTGCGTCGCCGAGGCACTCGGCGAGCTCACGGCAACGCTGCGTGACACGTTGAAGAAGACCAAGTCGGTGGACGACGCGGTACTCAAGGTCGTGCGTGAAGCGTTCAAGGAAACTGCTCACGTTCGCTTCGAGGGCAACAACTACTCGAACGACTGGGTGATCGAGGCCGGGAAGCGCGGGTTGCTCAACCTCCGGCGCACGCCGGAAGCGCTGGCGCAGCTGCTCACCAAGGATTCGCGCGCGGTGCTCACGAAGCTCGGCATCCTGAGCAAGCCGGAGATCGAGTCGCGCTACCACATCAGGCTCGAGCGATACGTCAAGGACATGCTCATCGAGATGCACACGCTCGAGGAGCTGGTCGACACAATGGTCCTGCCGGCCGCGTTCAACTACTCGGCGGTGCTCATCGAGTCGGCAGCGAATGCGAAGACGGCCGGCATCAAGATCGTCCCGCAGGTCGATGCGGCGAACGAGCTCGGCACGCTGATTGCGGCTCTGCAGACACGTCGCACTGCGCTCGGGAAGGTGACGGCGAAGGCCGAGGGGATGCACGAGGCACTGGAGGCGCAGTCGAAGCTGCTGACGTCGGACGGTGCAGAGCGGATGGCTGATGTGCGCGAATGCTGTGACGCGCTCGAGCTGGCGGTGAGCGACGACATGTGGCCGCTGCCGAAGTACCGCGAGATGCTGTTCCCGTTGTAACCACTCGGTTACATGCAAGGGACAAAGGCCGGCGCTGCTCAGCGTCGGCCTTTTTTTCACCGAAATGCGTCTGATTCACGAAATGAGGCGTATGGATTGAATGACGATGCTCGTGCTCGCGTTTCTGGGCGGGGTGCTCACGATCCTGAGCCCCTGCATTCTGCCGATCATTCCGCTGGTGTTCGCGCGCACGGGCCGCAGCCTCGCGCGCGAGATCGCGCCGATGCTCGCGGGACTGGCGATCGCCTTCACAGCTGCGGCGCTCATCGCCACGGCGACGGCGCACTGGCTCGTCGTCGCAAACGTCGTTGGGCGAGACGTTGCGCTCGCCCTCTTCGCAATCGTCGGCGTCACGTTGATTTCGGCGCGTGCCGCGGAGCTCATCGCGCGACCGCTCACTCGTGCAGGCGAAGCGCTGCTCGGCGGCGCCCAGCACGAGGGCACCACCACGCCGGCGCGCAACGTCATCGTCGGAATGGCGATCGGACTTCTGTGGGCTCCGTGCGCGGGGCCAATCCTCGGCGTGCTCATCGCGGCATCAGCGGTTGCCGCCGCACCGCGCGCCGCCCTGCTCTTTCTCACCTTTGCGCTCGGAGCCTCCATGTCACTCGCCGCCGTCATCTCCCTCGGAACGCGCATCGTCGCACGCGTCAAACGCGCGGGCGCAACCGACGTCGCGATACGACGCGTGCTCGGCGTCGCGACACTCGTCACCGTCGTCGCGATCTTCTTCGGCTTCGATCAGGCGCTCTTTGGTAACGGAGGCATCGTGAAGACCGCGAGCGCAGAGGAGCGGCTGGTGGCGACGCTGACTCCCGCGAGTGTGCAGCCGCATCCGCCGGGAATGTCGCTCGACGAGTTCGCAGCCGAAGAAGATGCGATCGCGTCCGCGATTCATCTCGACAAGCTCGACGGCGATCTTCCCGGCTTCGATGGCGCGACGGAGTGGCTCAACTCGAGCGAGCTCTCGCCGAAGTCGCTGAAAGGCAAAATCGTTCTCGTCGAGTTCTGGACGTTCATGTGCTACAACTGCCTGAACGCACTGCCGCACGTGAAGGATCTCTACGCCAAGTACAAGGATCGCGGCTTCGTGGTGATCGGCGTCCACACCCCCGAGCTCGGACCCGAGCGCGTGCCGGAGAATGTGCGGGCCGCCGTCAAGCGGCTCGGCATCGAATTCCCGGTGGCAATCGACAACGGCAACAGGATCTGGAACGCCTTCCACAATCAGTATTGGCCCGCGTCGTATTTCGCGGATGCGACCGGCAAGATGCGATTCTACAACTTCGGGGAAGGTCGCTACGACGAGCAGGACAAGGTCGTCGCGAAGCTGCTCGCCGAGCGTGACGCGGCGGCGAGCGCCGAAAAAACCTCTCGCTAAAGCACCTTCCCATAGCAGAGGCACTCCTGTTTCCCCATGTACATTCCGTAATTCGGAATCCGCTCGTACCCCAGCTTTTCGTACAGCGCGATCGCGGCGTGCTGCAGCGGGCGAGTTTCCAGCCACACCGTCGTGTATCCGCTCTCGAACGCGAGCCGCTCGAGCATCACGAGCATCGCCCTCGAGTATCCGCGCCCGCGATACTCGGGTTCGACGAACATTCGCTTGATCTCCGCGATCCCCGGAGAAAGCGGGCGAAAGGCGCCGCACGCCACCGCTCGCGAGT
>JACCWE010000067.1 GCA_013697785.1 Gemmatimonadaceae bacterium | reverse complement strand
ATGACGCGCGGGTTGATGCTCCCCGAATACGGGATCATGAAACCGAGGAGTCTGCTGAATATCGCGCGTCCGCCCGGTAGCGGACGTAGCCGCTCCCATTGTGCGCGAAGCGCCGTGCCCGGTGAATGAGAGCTCGCCATCACAGGATGCTATCGGCGCATCGAAGTCGAGGCAAGCGTGCACGAAATTTGTGGGCACACGGAGCGCTGGTACGTCTCCTGCTTTTCTCCTTGCTGAGTTCAACCAATTCCGAATGCCTCACTGATGTGATAGGAGGAATGCAGCATGGCAGTTCAATCGATACCTCAGAGCGGAACCGGAGTCGTCCGCGCGCTGACGATCAACCTTCCGCGCGAGCAGGTCTACACTTTCTGGCGCAACTTCGAAAATTTTCCGCGCTTCATGCGCCACCTCGAATCGGTCACCGTGCTCGACGCGCGCCGCTCGCACTGGGTCGCGACGGCGCCCGCGGGCACGACCGTCGAGTGGGACGCGGAGATCACTGCCGATGAGCCGGGATCACTCATCGCGTGGCACTCCATCGGCGACGCCGACATCGACAACGCGGGCTCCGTTCACTTCTCCGACGCACCGGGCGATCGCGGTACCGAGCTTCTCGTCGAGCTCACCTACGAGGCACCCGGCGGCGCACTCGGCCGCGGCATCGCCAAGCTCTTCGGCGAAGAGCCAAAGATGCAGATCCGCGAAGACATGCGTCGCTTCAAGGCGCTCATTGAGTCGGGAGTCATCCCGACGATCATCGGTCAGTCGACCGGCGAAGGACGCTATAAGGAGGACGCATGAAGGCGCTGTGCTATGAATCGGTCACCAAAGTAGTGGTGAAGGAGGTTCCGGATCCCGAGATCCTGCTGCCGAGCGACTGCATCGTGAAGGTGACGAGCACCGCCATTTGCGGCTCCGACCTTCATCTGTACGACGGCTACGTGCCGAGCATGAAGAAGGGCGACATCATGGGCCACGAGTTCATGGGCGAGGTCGTCGAGGTCGGCAGCACAGTCAAAAAGATCAGGAAGGGCGACCGTGTCGTCGTGCCCTTCGACATCAGCTGCGGCGGCTGCTGGCACTGCGGGCGCGAAGAGTACTCGATGTGCGACAACAGCAACCCGGCGCCGGTTCCGCAGGAGATGATGTACGGCTTCGGCGGCGCTGGCATCTACGGTTACTCGCACATGTTCGGCGGCTATGCCGGCGGACAGGCCGAGTACGTTCGCGTCCCGTACGCGGACTCCAATCCGTTCAAGGTGCCCGAGGGAATATCCGACGAAAAGCTGCTCTTCCTCAGCGACATCTTCCCAACCGGCTACCAGGCGGCGGAGCGCGGTGACATCAAGCAGGGCGATGTCGTTGCCGTGTGGGGCTGCGGGCCCGTCGGACAGTTCGCGATTCGCAGCGCCTTCCTGCTCGGCGCCGATCGTGTGATCGCTATCGATCGCTTCCCCGAGCGCATGCGGCTCGCAGCGATGGCGGGCGCGGAGACAGTCGACTACAGCGAGACGGAAGATCTCGTCGAGATCCTGAAGCAGATGACCGGCGGCCGCGGCCCCGATGTCTGCATCGATGCGGTCGGCATGGAGGCCCATGGCACATCGATCGATGCGCGGATGGATAAGGTCAAGCAGGCGGTCAAGCTCGAGATGGATCGGGCAAACGTGCTGCGCCAGGTTTTTCAGGCCGCGGGCAAGGGTGCACGCGTGTCGGTGATCGGCGTGTACGGCGGCTTCATCGACAAATTCCCGTACGGCGCGATCTTCGGAAAAGGGTTGACCATTCGCAACGGCCAGTGCGACGTCCACAAGTTCATGCCGAAGCTCCTCGACACCATTCTCGACGGCAGGATCGATCCGTCGGAGATCATCTCACACAGCCTTACGCTCGCTGATGCACCGCGTGCCTACGACATCTTCAAGAACAAGGAAGAAGGGTGCGTGAAGGTCGTGATGAAGCCCTGAGCTCGATTCACGATGTGACGAGTGCAGAAACGGCCACCGAACATCCGGTGGCCGTTTCACATCAGTACGCGATCGGCGTGCGTTCAGGGATTAGGCGGAATCGTAAGCGTCACCGTTTGACCCGGCTGCACATTGAGGGAATTGCTCACCGGCGCGCGGTTCGATCCGATCGGCTCGGCGAGAATCCGAATCGAGTTTGCCGGTCCGATGATGTACGCCGGAATCACGAAGTCCTGATTCGTGTTGCCCGTAACGGTGCCGAGCCGCTGGCGGCTTCCGCCGTCGCTCAACACGTAGATCGTCATGTCGAGAAAGGCGCGGTTCTCGACGCGAAGATGCGACTCGAGCTGTGGGCCGTTATCGTCGCGCCCTGGTCTTGCATTGTGACTGCATGCTGCAACCGTCGCGATCGTGGCGATCAGAGTTGCGAGCTTAGCGAGCTGGAGTTTCATATCGTGCTCTCTTGCCTCGGTTGGAGTGATGCGACTCTTCTGAATACACCGGTATGCAGCCGGCGTACCACGGCATCACGAGAAGCGCAGCTCCCGCCGATCAGTCGCCATTCGCGCGCCCTTCCTTCTTCCCGCGGCGCGCGCCGATCGATGACGGTCCCCAGGCAGGCGCGTCGCTCGCCGGGAACGATTCCTCCGACGCCTCGTCCACTCGCGCGTTGTTGGACAGCTGCGCGAGCTGCTCGATGAGCGCGCTGCAGAACGCGGGAAGGTCGTTCGCCGAACGACAGGTAATCAAATGCTGGTCGCGGTTGACGGCGCGATCAGCGTAGATCCCGCCCGCCGCCTCGAGCGCCTCGCGCATCTCGGCCGGCACGGCTAGCGTCCGTCCGCGCACCACCTTCGCAGCGATGAGCAGGGAGCAGGCTGAGCCAATAGTCGCTATCGTTTTGTCGAGCTCCGAAAAGGCGATGATGAGCGCCTTCGCCCCCTCATTGTTCGCGAGTGCTCCGAGGCTGACGCTTCCGCCAGGGATCACGAGCGCCGCGAAATCGCGCGCCTCGATATCCCCCACCAGCGAGTCCACGGTGAACGAATCGGCGCCTTCGCTTCCTTCGATTGACCCGATCGCGCCCTTCTCGAACGAGGCGATGCTCGCCGTCGCTCCGGCTTGCCGCACCGCGTTGAGCGGCGCCTCGAGCTCGATCTGCTCCACCCCATTGGCGCAAAGGAAGGCGACCTTCACCTGCTCGAGCGGTAACGTCATGATCATCCTCAGCAGTTTTGATTCGCTCGACAGCTTTCGCGTGTCCCACAGCTAAAATCTAAACCGGCAGTTTCGGTGCCGCTCGTTTCGGAGGTCCGGCGCTTGCATTTGCAGGCGTTAATCTCATTAGGAGTCGTATGGCGACGCGAAAGAAGAGTGGCAAAGGCAAGTCGACGACGCGCGCGCGCACCCGCGATACATTCGTGGCGGCGCAGCGCCATGCGGATGCAAACGACGACAAGCACAAGGCGAAGAAGGAAAGCACGTCGTCGCAGCAGCCCGTCGCGATGAAGGAGCCTGCGCTTCCCAACCCGAAACAACACCAGTCGCATCCCGGCATCGAGGCCGATATCAGGCCGCGCCCGCGCTACGAGGGACGCGCGTACATGGCCGCCGGGAAGCTCAAGGGCAAAATCGCACTCGTCACTGGCGGAGATTCCGGCATCGGACGCGCCGTCGCCTTCTTCTTTGCGCGCGAAGGCGCCGACGTCGCGATCGTCTATCTCTCCGAGGAACAACAGGACGCCGAGGAAACGCGGCACGCGATCGAAGGTGTAGGCCAGCGCTGCCTGCTCATTCCCGGCGACGTCACCGACTCCGCCTTCTGCAAAAGCGCCGTCGACAAGACCAACAAGCACTATGGGCGCTTCGACATCCTCGTCAACAACGCGGCCTATCAGCAGCATCAGGAGTCGCTCGAGGACATCTCCGACGAGCAGCTCGAGCTTACCTTTCGCACGAACATCTTCGGCTACTTCTACATGGCGCGCGCGGCCCTCAAGCATTTGAAGCGCGGCGGCGCAATCATCAACACGGGATCGATCACCGGGCTCGAAGGGAGCAAGGAGATCATCGACTACTCCTCCACCAAGGGCGCGATCCACGCCTTCACCAAGGCGCTGGCGCAAAATCTCATCGAGAAGGGTATTCGAGTAAATTGTGTCGCTCCCGGCCCGGTGTGGACTCCACTCAACGTCGCCGACAAGTCGCCGAATGAAGTCGCGAAGCACGGGAGCGAAGTTCCGATGAAGCGCGCCGCGCAGCCGGAGGAGCTCGCCCCCGCGTACGTCTATTTCGCATCCGAAGCCGACTCGAGCTTCATCTCCGGAGAAGTTCTTTCCGTGCTCGGCGGGCAGACTGTGGCCGGCTAGCGCTCCACACTGCTTCCCTATCGGGGGGCCCGCGCGCGGCCGATATTCCACGCGTGCCCCTCGTCCCCTTGTTCGGCCATGAGGCGCTCCGGCGCCGGCTGGCAGAAAGTGCTTCGAAGTCCGCGCTCCCCGCGAGTCTGCTCATCGAGGGACGCCGCGGAATCGGAAAGCAGCGTCTCGCGCTCTGGCTCGGGCAGCTCCTGCTCTGCACCGGCGACGGCGAGCGCCCATGCGGAAAGTGCACGAGCTGCCGCTACACCGCGGAGCTCGTGCACCCGGATCTCCGCTGGTTCTTTCCGCGCCCGCGCGACGCGAACGCGGACCCCTCCGCTCAGGCGATACTGGAAGACCAGGCCGAAGCCGTACGCGTGCGCGTCGCGGACTTCGGACTCTATGCGCCGCCGAGCGGCAGCGACGCGATCTTCGTGGCTACGGTGCGCGCGCTCGTCCAGTTCGCGGCGTACAGTCCTAGCGTCGCGAAGCGGAAGGTCATCATAGTGGGCGATGCCGAGCGCATGGTTCCGCAGGAGGGCGCTGAGCAGGCGGCAAATGCGTTCCTCAAGCTGCTCGAGGAACCGCCGGCCGACACGACGATCATCCTGACGTCGAGCGAGCCCGGTTCGCTGCTGCCGACCATACGCTCGCGCGTGGTCTCGGTGCGCGTGGCTCCGCTCCCCAACAGCGCGATCACCGCTTTCCTTCACGACCCACACGTCCAAAAAGCGCTCGGCGAGCTCGACCTCCCCGAATCCGAGGAGGAGCGCGTCGCGCTCGCGGCAGGGGCGCCGGGAACACTGCTCGGCGTGACGGCGAGCGGTGAAGCAATGAAGATCGCGAAGTCGATTCTCGCGGCTATCACCGGATCGCGCGCTGACCGGATTCGCGCGGCGTTCGCGCTCTCATCTGCAGGGGCGCGAGGGGGCTTCTCTGAGCTGCTCGATGCCCTCACCGTGGCGCTGCACGGACGGATCCGGGAGGCCTCGATTTCCGAGGATTCCCACGCCGGCGAGGCGGCCAGCAGGGCAATCGATTTGGTAGAAGGCGCAAAGTTGCGCGCGAGTGGCAACGTAAACCCGCAATTGATAGCGAGTGCAATGATTCGTGCCATGAGCGAGCTCTAGCATGGCAGAGCTCAGTCATGCAGATTCCAATGGTCGGGCAAAGATGGTTGATGTGTCGGATAAGCCGGTTACGGCTCGATACGCTCGCGCCACGGGCAATATCCGAATGAAGCCCGAAACGCTCGACGCAATTCGCAGGAACTCGCTAGCCAAAGGAGACGTACTATCTGTAGCCCGAATCGCCGGAATCATGGCGGCCAAGCGCACGGCGGAGTTAATACCCCTATGTCACGCCCTGCCGCTGAGCGATGTACAGATCGAATTCACGCTCGATTCGGCACTTCCCGGCATTCGTTGCGAGGCCACAACGCGTACGGATGCCCAAACCGGCGTGGAAATGGAAGCAATCTCGGCCGTAGCTGTAAGCCTGGTCACGATTTACGATATGGTGAAGGCAATTGATAAAGATATGTCCATATGTGACATATGTTTACAGGAGAAGACCGGAGGCAAAAGCGGGAGCTGGAAACGGTCGGTTGAGGCATGACCGTTGCCTTACAGGAGCGTGGTTCGGGGATCTGGTTTTAATGCCCCGTTCGCTCGTCTGGGAACCCCAGCAGACGGAGTCTGAATGAGCTACACCAAGTCAAATTATGCGTACCGGGGACAGCGTCTTCGCCGCATCGACAGGATACGGAAAACCCTGATCGTCGTAGGGTTGCTCGCAGTCGTGGCGCTTCTGCCGCGAGAGCACCCGCAGGTCGCTCAGGCGTCCTCAGCTGCACCGGCAACTTTCCCGTTCGGGATCGCTGACGCGAAGCGCATGCATGCCGAGCTCGACGCAACGAAGAGCCAGCTGACGATCGCGCAGGAACAGCTCGCCCGCGCCAATGCAGTGATTCAGTATTCGACGCAGTACAAGGTGAGCGCGGACATCGCGGGTTCCATCTATGATGTCGCGCTGGCCGAGGGGATCGAGCCCGACTTGGGCTTCCGCCTGGTGCGCGTGGAGAGTGAATTCAAGGATCGCGCGACGAGCCGCGTCGGTGCGCTCGGTCTCACGCAGGTGATGCCGTCCACGGCGAAGGACTTCGTTCCGGGAATCACGCACGAGCAGCTCTATGATCGCAAGACGAATCTCAAGATCGGCTTTCGCTATCTTCGCGGCCTTATCGACGAGTACCACGGCGACGTAAAGCTCGCGCTTCTGGTCTACAATCGCGGTCCAGTGGCCGTCGAGAGCATGCGCGCACTCGGACTCAACCCGACGAACGGCTACGATGCCGCCGTCACCCGCGGCTACCACGGGAAGGGTACGGTCGACTGAGCAGCTGAATCGATCTCGAGCTCAAAGGGCTCGCCGGCAGTTGCCGGCGAGCCCTTTGTTCTTCTCCGCCAACGGATTGAGTTGAGCGCGAGAACTAAGCTGCCTTCGACTTCTTCCTCGCGCTCCGCGGAGCCGACTTCACGAGGAGCACCTGGCCCGGCACCAGTCGGCTGCCGCTCATGCCGTTCAGGCGCATCAGGCCGGTGACGGTCGTTCCATAGCGGACTGCGATGCGGCCGAGGGTTTCGCCCTTCTGCACGACGTGCGTCGTGGTCGAGCCGCGCTTCGATGAGCCCCACTTTTCCACGCTCGGGTCTGGAATGTCCAGCGCCCCGGCGACTACCGCGGACGACGGGAGCAGCACCGCCTCGCCGATGGGCAGACGTCCGCGCTTCGTCGCCTTGAGACCTCTGTTGTACCACGTCAGCGAGCGTACAGACACGCCCGCGCGCTGCGCGATGGAGGACATCGTCTCGCCCTTCTTCACCGATGAGCGCGTGAACGCCGCGCGATCGGACGACGCAAGCTGCTCGTACGCGCTGTCGAAGCCGTCCGCGTGTCCCTTCGGCACGCGCACGACGAAGCGCTGGTCCGGCGGTGTGATGCCGCGGAGGACTTCGGGATTGAGATCCTGAATGTCCGCGAGTGACGCCGAGGATGCCTTCGCGATTGCCGAGAGTGGCGTCGCGCCACCGACAGTCACCGTGTCGTACGCGAACTCGGGCAGATAGCTCACCTTGAGCCCGTACTTCCCCGGCTCCTTCGCCACCAGCGCCGCGGCGATCAGCTTCGGAACATAATCGCGCGTCTCCGCGCGCAGATAGTTCCCGGCGGCCGCCATCGAGAAGAACGCACTGTCGCCGCTCTCGCCCTCCACTTCATCTGCGTACCGCTTGAGCCCGCGCGACACACGCCCCGCACCGCCATTGTATGCCGCGGCTGCGAGATAGTACGACCCGAACTGATCCTTGAGCCAGCCGAGAAATTTGATCGCGCCATCGGTCGAGCGAACGGGATCGCGACGCTCGTCGATCCACCAGTCCACTCGCAGTCCCGTACCGCGTGCCGTGCTCGCCATGAACTGCCAAAGCCCAACGGCCGCTGCGCTCGAGTACGCATGCGGATTGTAACCGCTCTCGATGAGCGCGAGATACGTCATGTCTTCCGGCATCCCCGCCGCGTGCAGCTTGCGGCGGATGATCGGCTCGTAGCGTCCGCCGCGCGCGAGCTCCTGCACGAAGCGGTCGCTCGATGGCCCCGTGAAGCGGCCGACGAAATACACCACCCGATCGTGCGTCTCGAACGAGCGCACATCGATGTCCCACGTCGGCTCGGCCGCAGCTGCGGGCGCCGTCGCGACGGAGTCGCCGAAGATCTTCACTGCCTCGTGCGTGAGATCGCGCTGCGCGACATGCACGGTGTCGGGCTTTCCGCTGTCGAGCGGGATGTTGGCGACCGATGTGAGCGTGTCCTTTGAGCTTTCTGCGGTTGCAGGCTTGGGGGCTGTGTCGGGCTTCGAGCCGTGACAGGCGGTGACCAGTACCGCCATCGTCACGACCGCGATCTTCGCCTTCACCTGCATCCTCGCGCGGCTCGGCCGGGCGTCTGCACTGGTAGGGGTCCGATCATTGTTGCTCCGTGTGGATGCGAAGGGCGAAGCCCTCAGCGCATCGCGATGAAATTGCCGAGCACTCGGTTGGTAGCGCCGAGCACCGCGATCACGGCGCCGCGAACCTGATCGTCTTCGACGAGGCAGGATCCGAGCAGCTTGAGCGGGCCGTCCGCGCGATTGGTGATCGAAACGATGATCACATTGGCATCAAAGGCGCGAATGGATTTTACACCGGCCAGATCGAACTGCAGCACATTGTCGGAGAATCGCTCGATGGCCCGGAGCGCCGCTTCCGCCGCCACTCGCAAGTCTACCGTGGGGCTCGACTGCCCGAAAGCCGATCCGCGCACCTTGATCCCCTCGATCCACTCGAGCTCGACTTCGGCCGTGCAGCGGCCGCCCGGGGTGCGATGGAATTTGAAGTCGCTGAAGCGCAACCGTTGCCGGTGCTGCTGCAGCTCCTGGGGCGAGCTCGACGTGGGGGCCATCAGGGGGTGGTCCGGCATTGTGTTGGGAGCGGCGGAAAATGCGTCGGCGCTCGGTAGTGCCGGCATTCGTATCACGAATAACCTGCGCGAAAGCAACGCGCTGGCGCTGCGGTGAGAAGCCGATCATATTCGCGGGATGCTCACTTTCATGACGGCGCTCGCGCTCGCAGCAACGATTCCTTCCACGCCCTCGGTCCTTTCGCCGGACTCACTCGACGCACAGATCCGCGCGCGGGTCGCGCAGCTGCCGGGCGCCGAGGTGGGTGTCGCCTATCACAAGCTCGGCTCGAGCGACACGCTTTACATCAACTCAGACGCGAGCTTTCATGCGGCGAGCACGATGAAAGTGCCGATCATGATCCAGCTCTTTCGTCGCGTCGACACGGGCGGGCTTTCGCTCGAGTATCCGCTGCTGCTCGTGAACGAATTTGGCTCGATCGTCGATGGATCGCCCTATGCGCTCGATGAAACGGACGATTCCGACAGCGCGCTGTACAAGCTCGTGGGCACGCGCGTGACGGTGCGTGATCTCATCACTCGCATGATCACGCGGTCGAGCAACCTGGCGACGAACTCGCTGGTCGCGCTCGCAAACGCCGCGCAGGCGCAGGCCGCGATGCGCTCGCTCGGCGCCATGAACATCAAGGTTTTGCGTGGCGTCGAAGATCAGAAGGCATTCGACAAGGGGCTCAACAACACGACCACGGCTCGCGACCTGTCGATCATTCTGGCGTCGATCCAGGAGAACAAGGCGGCGTCGCCGAAGAGTTGCGCGACCATGCGCGATGTGCTGCTCGAGCAGGAGTTCAACACTGGGATTCCTGCGGAGCTGCCGGCGGGAACGAGGGTCGCGCACAAAACGGGTTGGATCACGGGTGTCACACACGACGCGGCGATCGTTTACCCGCAAAAGGGGCCGACATACGTGCTCGTGGTGCTCACCAAGGGGATTCCGGACGAGCCGACTGCGGAGAGGTTGATCGCGGATATATCGAAACTCGTATACGCGCATGCACTCGGGGAAGCTTCAAAAAGGTGATGGCGGGCACAGCGGCACCGGCTATGCGCGTCGCAACAAAGTTTCCACATTGCAACGAAATGTTGTTCGAAAGGGGTGAATTCGTGGCAGGGTGAAATTAGAACACCTTGTGTAATAATGGGTTACAGCGGGCACAGGCGTTGCTTGAGGGAAAGCTGTCCGCGATATCCGCGTCTGCTTTCGGCGCTAACCCAAGCTGCGCAGAACCCGCCCTCCTATGCCGCAAAATTCGCAAGCCCGCCGGACGGTCAATCCCGCCGTCACGAGCTTTCAGCGTTCTCCCTCCGACGCCTCGGCGACGGAGCCCAAGCCTGCTCCCGGCGCCGAGTTCGGGCTGGAGAGCATAGTAGGCGAGAGCGAATCGCTGCGAGATGCACTGGATCGCGCGCGAAAGGTCGCCGCAAGCCGGATGACGACCGTCCTGATCGTTGGAGAGACCGGGACCGGTAAAGAGTTGGTCGCGCGCGGCATCCACTATTCGGGCCCTGGGCGCGGCGAGCCGTTCGTAGCCGTGAACTGCGCCGCGATTCCGGAGGCACTGCTCGAGTCCGAGCTCTTCGGTCACGAGCGCGGCGCCTTCACGGATGCGCGGTCGCAAAAGCGCGGGCTGATGGAGCTCGCGGGCCAGGGCACGCTCTTCCTCGACGAGATCGGGGAAATGCCGCCGCGGCTTCAGCCGAAGTTGCTTCGCGCGCTCGAAGAGCGCCGGGTGCGCAGACTCGGCGGACTCCAGGAGGTGGAGATCACCTGTCGCATCATCGCGGCGGCGAACAGCTCGCTGCACGACGCGGTCGCGCGCCTCGAGTTCCGCGAGGATCTCTATTATCGGCTTAACGTGTTCCGGGTGGCGCTCCCGCCGCTGCGCGATCGCGATGGCGACGTGGAGCTGCTCGGAAACTATTTTCTCAAGGAGCTCGCGCGCCAGCAGGATCTCGAACCCAAGACGCTCGACGCGAGCGCCGTTGCGGCACTCCGCGCGCACAACTGGCCTGGCAACATTCGCGAGTTGAAGAATGTGATAGAGCACGCTGCCATACTGTGCGAAGGTGAGGTCATCAGCTCGTCCCATCTCATGATTCAGCAGCGCCGCTCGCATTCCGCCGCTCGCACGGACGGCGCGATGCGTGAAATCCAGATTCCGCCGGAAGGGAAATCTCTGGACATGATCGAAAAGGAGGCAGTATCTGCAACGCTCGAGATCACGCGCGGCAATCGCAGTGCAGCTTCACGAATTCTGGGCATCTCGCGCCCTACGCTGGCGCGCAAGATGCGAGAGTATGGACTCACGACAGTGGGAACCGACAGGGCCGAGTGAGCGTACAATGCTCCAGGCGTTGTGGCGCCCGGAGACTCTTCTCGATCGGTCAGGTTTGCATGTCGGCAGGGCAGTATGACGGTTAATCCGATCAAGGTTCTCGTGGTCACGCCCACCGAGCGCGATGTGCGCCGGTTGCAGGGTGTGGTCGTCGTGCCGGGCGCGACACATGTCGAGCTCGCGCACGTGCTCGACGTCGGCGCTGCCGTCCGCCGGCTGAGCGACACTCGCTTCGACGCGATCCTCCTCGATCTCGCGGTCGCGCACACGCATCCGCTGGAGCCGCTCTGGCGGATGCACGAACATGCGCCAGACGTGCCGATCATCGTGCTCACGAGCATGGAGGACGAGGCGCTCGCGGTGCGGGCGCTCAAGGCCGGCGCGCAGGACTCGCTCGTGAAGGGGCAGATCGACGGCAACCTGCTCACGCGCGCGATCCGCTATGCGATCGAGCGCCACCAGCTGCAGATGGCGCTGCATGCGATGTCGCTCATCGACGATCTCACTGGGCTCTACAATCGCCGCGGCTTCCTGACGCTCGCGCGTCAGCATCTCAAGATGGCCGACCGGCTCCGCAAGCGCGTGTCGCACATCTTCGTCGATCTCGACGGGCTCAAGCGCATAAACGACACGATGGGTCATCGGCATGGGGACCAGGCGCTGGTCGAGACGGCCGAGATGCTCAAGGAGACATTCCGCGAGTCGGACATCGTGGCGCGCATAGGCGGCGATGAGTTCGTCGTGCTCGCGATGGACAACGCCGCGGGGCTGCTCGAGGAGACGTGGCAGCAGCGCGTGCAGGACAACCTCGCGCAGCGCAATCGTCGTCCGAGCCGCTCGTACCAGCTCTCGGTGAGCATGGGCGTCGCGTACTACGATCCCGACTTCCCGACGGCACTCGACGACCTTCTCGCGCGCGCGGACACGCTCATGTACGAGGAGAAGCGAGCGAAGCGCGAGCCGGAGGAAGGGAGTACGCTGGCGCACGCGCCTCGAGGGGACTGAATCAAAAAAAAGGGCCGGCCGAAGCGATCCTCGGCCGGCCCTTTTTTCTATGGTGCGCGCAGAGCGCTACGCGCCTTCGACAATGATCAGATACTTCGACGGGCCCCAGAACTCGGCGGGCTGAGAGATGTGGAGATCGCCGGTTGCCTTGCCGTCGGAGCCCTGCGCCTGTTCGATCAGCGACGGATCCTGGCGCGAGACCACCTTGTACGGCTTGTCGGTGATGTGCAGCGCGATCGGCGTGTCGTCCCACTTGTTGATCGCCGTGAACGCCGACGCATCGAGCTTGCGCGCGGGGACGAGCGCCTTGTGGCCGAAGAAGAGGAACTTCGATCCTTCCTCGACGATGATTCCGCGCGCCTTGAGATCGTCCTTCGTGCCGACGACGTAGTACACCGTGTTCGCCGCCTTGCGGAGATCGGTGACCGTATCCGCGATCGCCGCGTTCGACGAGGCGAGCGACGTGTTCGCGGTGGTGAGCGAGTCGACCTTCACGTTGAGCGCGGCGAGATCGAGCTTGTTCTGCTCGAGCATTGCCTGAAGGTTGGTGATCGTCGCCTCATAGTCGGCGACCTGGCTCGAGAGCCCCTTGCTCTTGTCACCGAGTGCGGCGACGCGAGCGCGGCTCTTGTTCAGCAGCGCCGTGACTTCCTGCACCTTGCCGAGGAGACTCGCGCGATACGCGGCCTGGGTATCGCCGCTGTTCTCGCCCTTCACATCGAGCGGCACGTGTGACTGGAGCCCCTTCACCTTCGACAGCTCCTTGTCCATGTCGGCGAGGAGCTGCGTGGTCTGCTGGAATCCCTGCATCAGCGAATCCTGCTGCGCGGACACCGCACGTGCTTGCGCGAGCTGGCCGCTGAGAACTGCGACGGAGTCGGGGGCCGCGGCCGACGTGCTGCCACCGGATCCGATCTTTTCGCAGGCAATGAGCGTGAGGCCAAGAAGAAGGAGTATGGGCGCGCGTGATTTCATGTGGCTCCTGAACTCGGAAAGAAGAACGAACGCTAACACTGTCTCAGCCTGTAAGAAAGCGCGCTGAGGCCGCTGGCGCCGTGACAATCGTCACACAGCGTGACGCTGCTCTCGAAGTAAAAATGAAATATCATCGTGCGCCGAATATTCCAATCTCTGTACACCGAAGGCGAAAACGGGTGCGGTGAACGTTCCGTTCAGCGTGATCTCATCATCGACGATGCTGAGCGAGCTCCCTTCGCGGAGGCCAAGCACGCGCGTCGCGCGATTGACGGCAATGTACTCCTCGAGGCGCTCGGCGCGCGTCTCTCCCTGATGGTCGGGCTGCTGATAGTCCGTGAAGTGCGCGTTGATCTGAAAGGGAATCAGGTCGAGCGAGCGCAGCGATGCGGGTGCGATGATCGGCATGTCGTTCGTGGTACCGATCGTCGGAGCAGTGACGACGGCGCCGGCACTCCAACCGATGTACGGCGCGCCGGCGTGCACGCGATCGCGAATCGCGCGCACGAGGTCGTTGTCGTAGAGCGAGGCGAGGAGCTGGAAGGTGTTCCCTCCCCCGACCACAATCGCCTGAGCGTTCCCGACCGCATCGATGGGATTTGGCGCATCAGCTATCGAGTGCAGGTGGTAGCCGAGTGTGGCGAAGGGGATGGCGGCTTTAGCGGTGTAGGCGGAGTGGGCGATGGTGACGCCGGCGTAAGGAATGAAGAGCACGCGCTCGACCGATTCGCCCAGCGTCTCCGTGATGAGCGATGCGGAGTGGAGCAGGTAGACGCCGGCGGCGTCGCGCGAGCTCGAGAGGAGGAGCAGTCGTCGTGTCATCTTTCGAATGCGCGGGTGTGGGTACTTTGCATCAGCCGCATCAATGTACATGGAGCGCGAATGACGGAGCACGATCCGACGCTAGGGGAGGAGATAGCGAATGCGATCACGCATGGCGCGAGTCTCGTTGCGAGCCTGATCGCGCTCCCCGTGCTGATCTGGGCCGCGTCGCGTAGCCACGATGGCGCGCGGATCGCGGGTGCGACGATATTCGGAGTCACGCTCTGCCTACTATACACGGCGAGCACGCTGTACCACTCGTTCCCTCCAGGGCGCAGCAAGCGTGTGTTTCGCGTGCTGGATCACGGCGCGATCTACCTGCTGATCGCCGGCACGTACACGCCTTTCGCGCTCGGTCCGCTCAGAGGGCCATGGGGCTGGTCGCTGCTGGCGGTGTCGTGGACACTGGCGGTGGCGGGTGTGCTGCTCAAGGCGACGATTGGCTTTCGGTACGAGAAGGTATCCACGGCCATCTACGTGGGGATGGGATGGATGGCCGTGGTCGCGATCAAACCGCTGCTCGAGCATGTGCCCAGGATGGGATTGGTGTGGCTGGTGGCGGGAGGGCTTTGCTACACGGGCGGGGTGGTGTTCTACGCCACGGACCGGCGGCTCTGGTACGGACACGCGATCTGGCATGTCTTCGTGGCCGCAGGGAGCCTGTGTCATTTCTTTGCGGTGCTGGGCTATGCGACCGGAATGGGGTGACGTCCGACGAACAGTGTATGCCGCCAAGGATGCCGGAATCTGCAATTCACTCGGCAATATGCCATGTAAAATCGCGTACGCAGTGAAAGATAGGTTTCCTAAATTGTTGCCTGATAACGACTTAGGCGAGCTCAGCCTGACGGCACCGCGCGTGCTTTAGAGGGAGCCGTGAAGCAAACGGCACCCACCCGAATGTGGGGATGCAGTCAGGCAGTTAACCGATACAGGAGATTCAACATGTCGCGCATGCGCAAGGGCTTTACGCTGATCGAGCTTCTGATCGTCGTCGTGATTATCGGCATTTTGGCCGCGATCGCGATTCCGAAGTTCGCGAGCACGAAGGAGAAGGCGTATCTGGCTTCTGAGAAGTCGGATCTCCGCAACATGGCGACCTCGCAGGAAGCGTACTTCTCGGGCAACCAGACGTACACGACCGATCAGAGCGCGATGAACTTCACGACCTCACAGGGCGTGACGATCACGGGTATGGTCGCGGATGCGAAGGGTTGGAAGGGCACGTCGCAGCACAGCGCGACGACCA
>JACCWE010000030.1 GCA_013697785.1 Gemmatimonadaceae bacterium | reverse complement strand
GTCCTCTATATCCGGAATGAGGTCATTCTCCCGAATGTGGGGCATCACGGCAATGCGTACGTGCCCTTTGGCCTGACACTGTTCTTCTTCATTCTCTTCGCGAATCTCCTCGGGCTCGTCCCCTACGGCTCGACGGCGACGGGGAATATCTCGGTCACGGCAACGCTCGCGCTCATCACCTTCGTCGTCGTCGAAGCGGCCGGCATCAAAGCGCAGGGCGCAGGATACATCAAGACGATCGTCTACTGGCCTTCCGACCAGCCGCTCATCATGAAGCTTCCGATGACGCTGATCATGACGCCCGTGGAAATCATCGGAAAGTTCACGAAGCCGTTTGCGCTTGCGATCCGTCTCTTCGCGAACATGACGGCCGGACACGTCGTGCTTCTCGCGCTCATCAGCCTGATCTTCACCTTCGGCAGCTTCTTCATCGCACTGGCCCCGATCACGATGGGCGTGGCGATCAGCATGCTCGAGCTCTTCGTTGCGTTTCTCCAGGCGTTCATCTTCACGCTGCTCGCCAGCGTGTTCATCGGTCTTATCCGCGAGGGTGCGCACTAGCGCTCCCTCGTGTTTTCGCCCCGCGCGCACTGCTCAGCGCATGGGATTTCGTACCCGGTCGAGCGACCGGGGAAGCTCGTTGAGACCCGGGTCTCGTTGACGAGCAGCGCTCCAGCTTTCGGGCGCGAGCAGCAGAAGTTCACGTTCATTCGGAGCAAGACAATGCACGCTATTCTTCCAATGCTTCAGGCAGCTGCCGGCTACACGAAGGAGTATACGGGCGCGTGGGCAATGTTCGGTGCCGGTCTCGGCGCGGGCGTTGCCGTTATCGGTGCCGGTCTCGGCATCGGCCGCATCGGTGGCCAGGCCGCCGAAGCGATGGCTCGTCAGCCGGAGCGCGCTGGTCAGATTCAGACCGCCGGACTTATCCTCGCGGCGCTGATCGAAGGCGCGGCGCTGTTCGCCATCGTCGTCACGTTCCTGATTCAGAGCAAGTTCAACTTCTAGTATCGGTCGGCCGTCGTGCCCCGGGGTGCGGCGCGCCATCGTCACCATTTTTCCAGAATCTCCATGCGCAAGCTGCTGACTGTTCTCTCCGCCTCGATCGTCACGGCGCTTCCGCTCGCCGCGCAGGAAGCGGACGCGCCGAAGGGTGGGCTCCTCACGCCGAGCGGCGGGTTGATGATCTGGACGCTCGTAATCTTCGTCGCCGTACTCGTCATCCTCGGAAAGTTCGCGTATCCGAAGATCCTCGAGGCCGTCGAAGCGCGCGAAAAGACGCTCTCCGACGCTATCGCCGCCGCGAAGAAGGATCGCGAAGAAGCCGCGGCGCTCCTCGCCGAGCATCAGAAGAATCTCGCCGCCACGCGCGATGAGGTTCAGAAGATCATGACCGATGCGCGCGCGACGGCCGAGAAGGTCCGTGCGGACATCGTCGAGCAGGCGCACAAGGAGCAGCAGGCGCTCCTCGAGCGCGCACGCACCGAGATCGAGCAGGAGAAGGAGAAGGCCATGGTCGAGCTGCGCAAGCAGACGGTGGAGCTCGCGGTTCGCGCCGCCGGCAAGGTGATCGAGCGCAACCTCGACGTCGAGACCAACCGCGCCGTGGTCGAGCATTTCCTCGCGTCGATCGCACCTACCGGAGCTGTCAAGTAATGCGCGAGCCGACGATCGCGAAGAACTACGCCGAGACGCTGGTCTCGCTCGCGCAGCGCGCGGGCGATCTCGATGGGTGGGGAGCGACGCTCACCGAAATCTCCGATTCGATCATCGGCGATTCGCGCGTCGCGAACTTCCTCGCCTCGCCGAAGGTGAGTGTGAAGGGGAAGGTCGAGATCATCACCAAGGCGTTCCAGGACCGCCTTCCGAGGCTCTTCGTGCGCTTCCTCGGTGCGGTGATCGCGAACCGCCGCCAACACCTCATCCCGCAGATCGCGAGCGAGTATACGCTCCTGGTCGACGAGATTCAGGGGCGCGTGAATGCGCGCGTCACCGTCGCGAGCGAGCCCACCGATGCGATGCGAGCGAGCGTCGAGAAGCAGCTCGGCACGATCACGGGCAAGCGTGTCGTTCCGCATTTTGTGGTGAAGCCGGAGATCCTCGGTGGCATCGTAGCGCGCGTGGGCGACAATGTGATGGATGGATCGCTCGTGCGCCGCCTCGAGAATCTTCGCGGGCAGATGCTGGGCCGCGCGAGCTGATCACTTTCGCCACAAAGATCGTGATTTACTGCGCGGCGCTCTTTCACGGGCGCCGCGCTCGTGTTTTCATCCCATGATATGATCGCGCTCCTTCCGCTGATCCTCGCCCTCCAGCAGGGTGTGACCCAGACCGTGTCGCCGCCGAGCGGAGATACGGTTGGGTATTGGCAACAGCGCGCGGATTACAGGATCACGGCGGAGCTGGACGAGGCGGCGCAGCTGCTGCACGGGAAGGCGACGCTCACCTACGTGAACCACTCGCCGGACACGCTGCGCGAGATGCGCGTGCAGCAGCTGCTCAACGCGTTCCGCCCGGGATCGCGATGGAGCGCGGCGGACGAGCGCGAGGGGCGCGTGCGCTTTCAGGCGCTGAAGAATCCCAACTATGGGTACGAGCGCTTCACGACGGCGCCGACGGTGAATGGGGCCGCGGTGGCCGTGACGTATCCGTTCGCGCCGGACAGCACGATCGCGCGCTTCGAGCTCGCGACGCCGCTGGTGCCCGGCGACTCGGCGATCGTGACGTTCGCGTGGGATGCGCGCCCATCGGCGACCATCTACCGGCGGCAGGGGAGGAAGGGGAGGAAATACGACTTCTCACAGTGGTATCCGAAGGTCGCGGTGTACGATCGCGGTGGATGGGAGGCGCAGCCCTTCATTCCCAACGGCGAGATGTACGGCGAGTTCGGAGCGTTCGACGTCACGCTGATTCTCGCGAACGATCAGGTGGTGGGTGCGACCGGAGTGCCGGTCGCCGGCGACCCCGGTTGGGAGAAGGCGAAGGTGTGGGGCGAGGTGCATCTCGCGCGCGATGCGTACGGCGCGGTGGATACGGCCCTGCCGAAGGTCGCGGCGGGAATGAAGGCCGTGCGATTCGTCGCGCGGAATGTGCACCACTTCGGCTGGGCGACGGATCCCGACTTCAAGTACGAGGGCGGGCTGTATCGCGGGGCGATTCCCATTCACGTGCTCATCACGCCCGCTCAACTCGCGCGCGTCGGCAAGGGGACGTTCGTGAAGTGGAACGAGCACTCGCTCGAGTTTCTCGAGAAGATCTACGGACCGTACGCGTATCCGTCGCTGCTCGGGCTCATCAGGCTCGATCCAGGCGCGACGGAATTCCCGATGCTCGTGATGTACGGAGAACGATTCAGCGAAGGGACGGTGTCGCACGAGGTGGGGCACATCTACAGCTACGGGATGCTCGCCAACAACGAGTGGCGCGAGGGATGGCTCGATGAGGGGCTCACCAGCTACCAGAGCGAGTGGCGCATCGGGTCGACGCCGCAGGATGTGGCGGAGGGCGCGAAGCAGGCGGGGCCTGCACCTGCGACCGGATATCGCGCGCATGCGCATGTGATGCGCGCCGACGATCGCGGAAAGATGCAGCTGCTGAACATGGATCTGCTCGGCCGCGCGGAGGCGCCGGAGCCGCCTGCGGGCAAGTTCAACGAGTTCACCCTCTATCAGGCGGCGGTGTACTCGCGCGGCGACATGATGTACGGGATGCTCCGCGACATGCTCGGCGACAGCGTGTTCACCGCGTTTCTGCACGACTATTATGCGCGCTGGAAGTTCAAGCACGTCGACGAGCTCGCGATGCGCGCGAGCGCGGAGCGCGTGTCCGGTCTCGATCTCGGCTGGTTCTTCGCGCAGTGGGTGCATCGCACGGGGCTCGTGGACTATGCGCTCGCGGATCTCGAGAGCACGCGCGATGGTGGCGGATGGCTCACGCGCGCGAAGCTCACGAGGCGCGGTGAGTATCGCCACGCGATGCCCGTCGGCGCCCGCACGGACAGCGGATGGGTGATCGTGCGCGCGGACGCCGCGCGCGATCAACAGTGGGTGGAGATACACACCACGGAGAAGCCGACGGATGTTCGCGTCGACCCACTGAATTCCACCGAGGATTGGGACCGGCGCAACAACGTGTCTCGCGGCGTGCTCGATGGGCGCGCGACGATGTACGTACCGGACTGGCCCTTTCTCGCGCAGAGCGATCGCGACCGGCAGCTCGTGGCGATCGGACCCGAGGCGTGGTACACGGGGCCCGGCGGCCTCACCGGAGGCGTGCGCTTTCGCTCGAACTACGCATCCGTTGGCGATGCGGCGTGGGACAAGCGCGAGCTCGGGATCGCGGTGTCGTCGCGCGTGCCGAGCGGGGCGAATGGGGTCGAGCATGTAATGGGATGGCTCACGTTCTCGAATCCGACGGTGCCATTTCGGGATCGGCCGCTCGTTGGTGTGAGCGCCGGCGTGTGGGTGCTCGACGGGATCACGAAAGTCGAGCTCAGGAAAGACTGGAATCTGAGCCCCTATCTCTTCGCGAATGGGCCGCAGCAGCATCTGAAACTGGGCTTCGACGCGACGCTCCCGTACGACTATCGATGGGTTGACGACTCGAGATGGCAGCCGGAGAACGTCTACGATGCGAATGCGGAATTCACGTGGCGGTCGAGGATGCCGCTGGCGATTCGCGCGCGGGTGAAGGGATTTGCGGGGCTCGACCGTGAGATCGGCGGCGGCACCACGCACGCCTTCGAGCGCGGCGAGGTCGAGATCGCGCACGCGGGGAGCTTCGGCACGGGCGAGCGATGGTCGCACAGGTTGAGAGTTTTCGCCGGGGCGAGCCACGACGCGCCGCTGCAGCGGTCGATCGGACTCGCGTCACTCGATGCGACCGACACGTACTCGAACGACTTCGTACGCGGGCGCGACGCCCTATTCGAGCGACAGGACGTACACTTCCTGGTGCCCGGCGGGGCCGGCCTTCGTGGCTACTCGCCGCTGGCAATCGTCGATAGGGTGGGAGCGCTGAACGGCGAGCTCGGGGCGACGTTGTTGCGCGCGAAGCCACGGAACATGCTGCCGTCGGTGCAGCTGGTCGGCTTCGCGGATGCGGCGCTCGCGCGGCAGGCCGGAGAGCGCCAACAGCATACCTTTGCCGATGCGGGCATCGGGCTTCTCGCGCGCGACCAGCTGTGGGACAAGCCGTTCACCTTTCGCTTCGATGTGCCGTTGTACGTTCGCGATCCCGAGCTCGCAGCCGGTGGCAAGCCGAGCGACGATCGCGTGAAGCTGCGCTGGACTTTCTCGTTCGCTGACCTGTGGTGAGAGTCTCTTACGCTCTACCAGTCAGCGGATGTCGTACTCAACTCACTTTCGGATTTCACCCACGATGACCACGACGCCGCCACCGAAGTCGGGACCAACCGAGGTGACACGCGTCGCCAAACCGTGGGGACACGAAATCATCTGGGCGCGGACCGACCGCTACGTGGGAAAGATCCTGCACATCAACGCCGGGCACGCACTCTCCGTGCAGTATCACGAGCGGAAGGATGAGACGGTGTATCTGTTGTCGGGGCAGCTCAAGTACTGGGTCAAGACCGGAGAGACGATGACGGACATGCACCTTGGAGTCGGCGATGCATTTCGAATTACTCCCCACACCATTCATTACATGGAAGCCGTGACGGACTGCGATGTTCTCGAGGCATCGACCCCCGAACTCGATGACGTGGTCCGGCTGACGGACCGCTACGGTCGCGAAGGAACGAGCAAGCCATGAAGGTGATCATTCCACTCGCGGGGAAGGGGACGCGTCTCCGTCCGCACACGCATCTCACGCCGAAGCCGATGCTCAAGGTCGCCGGCAAGCCGGTCATCTCGTATCTCCTCGACGACCTCAAGTCGCTCGGCGGCATCGAGCAGATCGTCTACATCACCGGGCATCTGAAGGAGAAGGTCGAGGAATACGCGCGCAAGGAATACGATTTTCCCGCGGTGTTCGTCGAGCAGACGGTGCAAAACGGCACGGCGACGGCGGTGGATCTCGCGCGGCCGTACGTCGATCAGCCGGTGCTCATCATCTTCGTCGACACGATCTTCGATGCGGATCTCTCGCTCGTTCACACGACTGATGCCGACGGCATCATCTGGGTGAAGGAGGTCGAGGACTATCAGCGCTTCGGCGTGGTGCTTACGGATGCGAACGGCTTCATGACGAAGATCGTCGAGAAGCCGTCGACGCCGATCTCGAAGCGCGCGAACATCGGGCTCTACTACATCAAGAACTGGAAGCTGCTGTACGAGGGGATTTCGTACGTGATGAAGCAACCGGCGAACAAGGGTGAGTACTATCTCACCGATGCCTTCCAGTACATGATCGACCACGGCGCGAGGATAAAGGTCGTGGACGTGGAGGGGTGGTACGACGCGGGGAAGCTCGACACACTGCTCGAGACCAATCGCGCGATGCTCGAGCGCGGCCGCGCGCGGAAGCCGGCGGCGGTGGCCGCGGGATCGAAGATCATCGATCCGGTCTACATCGAAGAAGGCGTGACGCTCACCGATGCGACGGTTGGGCCGAATGTCTCCATTCTCGCCGGCACGGTGATCGAGCGGTCTGTTTTACGCGACTCGATCATAGGGAGCAAGTCGCAGATCTCGGATTGCGAGCTCACGGGCTCACTCGTGGGTGATGGGGTAGTGCTCGAGGGCGTGAGGGGGCAGGTGACGGTGGGCGATGACTCGGAGATCCACGCGGGCGAGGGGTGAGCGGGCGCGGACATGCACGGTCGCTAAAAAGCGAATTGAACGGATGAACGTGAATTGGAAGGATCTGCAGTGGACTTAGCCCGATTTTGCGGGCACCGGGATGACATCGCTTCAATAAAGCGAGCTCGCGACACGGAGGGCCGCGGCATTCGACACAGCCGTCGCACCAATCGCGTGCTCATCTCGCGCACGCGCTCGGCCGATGCGATGGAGCGAGACGCCTCTCGATAGACGAATCCCCGCTCGTCATCGTCCACAGCGACGCGTCCACCGTGTTGTACGTATCCCACGTCCACATCAGCCAACCAGCAAAGTCGTGCCGGCACGACGCCACCTGCCATGCCACGAGCGCGTCCGCCGCGGAACTCGCGCTGCCGTAAACCGCGGTCGGTGCGCCGAACTCACCCATAATGACCGGCTTCGCCGGATATGCATCCTCGCCGAAGTTCTCCGCATACTCATCCATGGAAAGAGGATCGCCGAGATATGCGTGGAGATCCACGAAATCGATGCTTGAGCGCGCGACCGCGGGATAGGGGCGAGTTAGACGATAGTCTCCGATACGCGTCGGGATCGGCCCCTGAGGTACGAAGAAGCCCATCGTGACGAGAGCGCCCGGATCCAGCGCGACGATGGTGTCACGCACGTGCGAGCTCCAGTACACGAGGTTGTCGTCCATCATCGCCTGGCGGGATAGCGCGTCAGACATGTCGTACGACTGGCCGTTGCCTGTCAAGACGGTTCCCGACGTCAGCGAAAGGGGAGGGTATCGTACGTCGAACGATTGTTCGTTTACCAGCTCGTACGCGAAGATCGCGTCCAGCGGGGCGTCGAGCGACTTCAATCCCGCGATGATGTCGTGCCACATCTTCGCGTGTACCGTGAGACCCTGGCGCGTCAACAGGTTCATGTTGCCGTCGTCGAAGCTCGCGCAGCACGTCTGATAGAGGACTTCCTCGTAGCCGCCGAACATGGGAATGTCGTCGGTCGTCAACATCACCCAGACGCCGTGCGCCTTCGCGCGCGCAATAAAGTTCGCGACGTTGGCGAGATAGGGACGCGACAATCCACCGGCGGGATTCGCGATCGTGTTGATCTCGCAACAGCCATTCAGAAAGACGCGCACGACATTGAAGCCGTCGCGCGACAGCAGCGCTAGCATTGCCTCGACGGCCGTTGCATCGTAGGCTCCGACGTTGAACGTCGAGTGATAGACGAACGAGTTGCCAGTCCAGCCGATCTGCGTGGCTAGTGTGGTGTAGTTCGCACCGCGAGGTACGAACAGGGCATTCGTCGTGTGATCGTAAAACTCGCCGCGGCCGCCGGCGGTTCTCACAGCGATCCGATGCGTGACCGGTGGCGGCGGAGGAGGCGGCGGCGGTGGCGGATGCGGCCCCGACGCATCGCCACCGCAGGCGGCCAGCGAAAGAATAGCAGAGAGTGAAACCAATGACGCCAGGCGCATGGCTGCCGGAGGGCGATTGCGCATTACTCGCATTGCGGGACTCTCCTTTCGATAGTCGGGATCAACATTCTTGCTGACCGCCGCGTTCGTCATCGCCCGTTGCCATCCGTCGCTTCGGCGCGACGCAGCTGCCCGATCTTCATCCAGCTCGCGTCGGCGTGTGGCACGAGCACGACGTAGAATCCATTTCTCTTCGGAGTGACGGATGCCGACGGCGTCGTCAGCGAGGCAGCGAGTTGGTCGGGGCTGAGCTTATATAGACCGCCGGAGATCGCATCAACGGCGACACCGACGAGCCCACCGAAAATGATGTTCCCCCATACCCAGTTCGATGTATGCCGAGTGAGCGTGAGCTCGGCCGGCTCATATCCATCGGCCGAGATGCGCACCACGTGACTGTCTCGCCGTGAGAGTCTCGCAACGAAGGGCGTGTGGCCCGCATTCTGGTTGTCGATCGCAACGATGGCGCTAGTGGGGTTGGATGTGATGCCGACCTCCTGGGAAGAGCCGTGCATGATGGTGGCACACGCGGTCGAGACCATGGATACGATGAGTATTGCGACCGTGCGAAGGTGCGGCATGTGATTCCGTGACAGAGGGATTAGGATGAACTGCTCTCTGCCATCGACAATCGGGCTCGCCGTTCACTCGCGCATGGGAGCTTTCTCCCATCCATCTGTGACGGGTTGCACTCGCCCATTGGTCCCGCAATAGCACCGTGGTGGACTCATCGGGGAGTGGGATGAAGCTCCCATGCGGGTTTCTCACGTCTCGACTACGCTGTATTTCACTCGCGCAGACGACAGCAGCAGACGCTGACTGCAAGCGTGATGCGCCACTCTAACGGACAGCGTGCAATGAAGATCCCCGGCCGCTTCGCCTTCGTCCTCGCCGTGTCGGTACCGCTCACGGTGGCTCTCTCGTGCCACAACAACCATGCGGTTGACATGGCCAGCATTCGAAACGAGAGCGATCCTGGCAAGGATCACATCGCCGAGCTCACGTTGATCGACGGTCGAGAAATCAAATTCGACGGTGACTCGCGTCCGCTACTTCGCAACGACACGATCCGCGGCGAAGTACACAAGATCTCAATTGCCATTCCCGCAGACTCCGTGCAGCGCGTGTGGCTGCGAACCATCGATCCAGTCCGTACCACTCTCGCGGTCATCGGCACGGTGGTTGGTATCGCCGGCGTGATTAGCGCTGTCGCGATCGCCACCAAACAGTCGTGTCCGTTCATCTACTCGTGGGATGGCTCGCGTTACGTCTTCGATGCAGAGCCATACGGCGGCGCCATCACACGCGGCCTCGAGCGCGACGACTACAGCGAGCTTTCCTCCCTCGCGAACGATCATGGACTGTACCGCTTACTCGTCACTAACGAGGTGAATGAAACTCAATATACGAATCGGCTCCAACTGCTCGTGATCGATCACGAAGCGGGCGTCGCCGTGAAGGCCAATGAGTTCGGGCACTTTTACGGATTCACAACGCTTCGCGCCCCGACCGCTGCGCACGACGTGGATGGGCACGATCTGCTTCCGTGGCTCGCAGCGACTGACCACGCAGTGTGGGAACCGGTTGTGCCGCCGACGCGAAATCATGGCGCGCGACAAGAAATCACGCTGACGTTCGCAAGGCCGGGGGCAGCGACGAGCGCATATCTTGTCGCGCGAGTGTCGACCGGTCTGTGGGGATCGCAAATGATTCGTCAATTCTCCCAGCTGCGAGGGACCGCGCTGCGCGACTGGTACGCCGCCATCGACACGAACGTGGCAGCAGCAGCCGCCCTGCACCAATGGAACCTTCGAGAGGAACTGTACGCGCTCAAGCTCTTCGTGGAGGAGCCTCAGGGATGGGTCGACCGAGGCGTTCTTCCCGGCGGCGGGCCGTTTCTCGCCACGGACCGGGTCGTGAAGCTCGACCTTCGCCGTGTTCAAGGGGACTCGCTTCGCATTCGCATCCGCCCACCGTACGGTTTCTGGGCGCTCAATTCGTTCGCGATCGCCTACGATACCGCTCCAGGCATTCGCGTCCGCGAAGTCGAGGCGCGAGTAGCTCGAACCAACACGGGAGCGGACATCCTCCCGGATCTCGCCGCAAGCGATGAGCGGTACTATGGAATGCCGAGTACCGCTGACTACGCTACAATCACTTTCCCGGCTCCGGCGCTTGCTGCAGGGAAGACACGCACAGTGTTCGTCCACGCAAGAGGCTTCTATCGTTTGCACCTTGACCCCGTCGACGCGCCCGACTCTGTCATGCTTGCGCGCTTCGTCAAAGTGCCCGACGCGGCCGCGACCTTCGCCGCAGACAGGTACACTGCCACGCGTCCGCGGTCCGCGGCCGCGCACTGAGGACCCGCCAATGCACCACGCACACGTGGACCGCATCGTGTCGCTCGAACCGGGCCGATGCGCCAGCGCGATCAAGTGCGTCTCCCTGCGCGATGAGGCACTGGGCGAGCACTTTCCGGGGAACCCCGTGCTGCCGGGAGTGTTTCTCCTGGAAGCACTCGCGCAGACGGCTGGCGTTCTCCTCTGGAAGAGCGCGAACGAGCGTCGAATGGCCGTCATGGCCTCCATCGAGCGCGCGCGTTTTGTCTCCTTTGCGCGCCCCGGCGACAGCCTGATCCTCGACATTGAGATCGAAGAACTCGCAGTCGACGTGGCGCGAGTGCGCGCGCGCGCATCACGTGCGGGAGACGACGTCGCCCTCGCGCGCATGACGTTTCGGCTAGTGGAGCCGTGCTCGCTGATGGCGCCCTCGTACGATATGGCTTTTCGGCAGATGATGGCGACGTGGCTCGGTGAATACCCGGCGATCGCCCATGCGTGAACGCGTCGCGATCACGGGCCTGGGCGTGGTCGCGCCCACCGCAATCGGCGCGCTGGCCTTCTCCGCTGCGTTGCGCGAGGGTCGATCCGGCGTGGGGCCGATCAGCGCCTTCTGTTGTGAAGGTTTCGACACGCGAATCGCAGCCGAGATTGCATCGTCGCGACTGTGCGTCGGTGATTTCGTCGTTCCACGAAAAATGGTGAAACACATGAGCCGCGCGACGCAATTCGCGGTCGTCGCCGCCGCGCTCGCACGTCGCCACTCGGGACTGGATGCGCGCGATGTGGATTCCGAGCGAATCGGCGTGTGTATCGGCGCGGGCGGCATGGGGCCGGTGGACATGGATATGATCTCGTCGCAGGCCAAGGCGATTATCGAGGCCGCCAGGCTGGATGACACGTCCGAGTTCGACATACCCGCATTCGCCCGCGCATATGGAAGACGGGTAAATCCGATCGTGAGCCTGCGTGGCTTGCCGAACCTCGCCGCCGCTCACGTGGCGATCCAGCAGGGCGCGCGCGGCCCAAACTCCACCATCACTACGGCCTGCACGTCGGGGACACAGGCAATCGCACAGGGCATGCGCATGATACAGCAGGGCGATGCCGACGTCGTTTTTGCCGGAGGCACCGACGCAATGGTAAATCCGGTGGGGGTGCTCGGCTTCTCAATGCTAGGCACACTCTCCCGCGCGAACGATGCACCGGCAGCAGCCAGCCGCCCTTTTGATCGGGACCGCGATGGGTTCGTCATCGGAGAGGGTGCGGGCATCGTGGTGCTCGAGCGCGAAAGCATGGCCATGGCGCGCCGCGCGACCATTCTTGCGGAGGCCGCTGGATGCGCAGTGACATGCGATGCGTACCGTATCACCGACGAGCGGCCCGACGCCTCTGGCGGTGCGCGAGCAATCGCGCTCGCGTTGGCTGACGCCGACGCCAGCGTCGCCGATGTGCAGTACATCAACGCGCATGGTACGGGCACACTCATGAATGACCGCGTCGAAACGCGTGCTATCAAGGTCGCTCTGGGTATCCACGCATTTCAAGTTCCCGTAAGCTCGACCAAATCCATGATCGGACATCTGCTCGCAGGAGCGGGCGCGGTGGAATACGTCGCTACTACGCTGGCGATGATGGATGACTTTCTTCCTCCGACGATCAACTACGAGCATCTGGATCCGGAGTGCGATCTCGATTACGTGCCAAATTACGCACGCGGTAAGCGCTTCGACGTGGCACTCACCAACTCCTTCGGATTTGGAGGTCAAAACGCATGTGCCCTGATACGCCGGTGGTGACCGCAAATTTTCCCATCGATGTCGTGCGGGATCTCATTGCCGAAGTACTGACAGTCCCTCACGATCTCATTCGTTCGGAGTCCGCGCTCATGCGAGATCTTGGCGCCGAATCAATCGATTTTCTCGACCTTGTTTTTCGCATCGAGGACATTATCGGCCGCCGTATTCCCGTCGGGACGTGGGAACGTTATGTGGAAGAGCGCCTCCCCGCCGGAAATCACGCTACTACGATCACGGCGGAGATCGTACGGGAGTTCGCCGAGCGCGAAGCGTGCCGGGCGTAGCGCGCCGGACTACAGTCGCTGGTCGGCTCGCAATAGTGCTTCGCCATCCACTCTTGCCGGCGTTGGTGGGCCGCCCGCGCCGCTTGGCTGATCAACGCGCAGCGAGAGTCGCACGTACGCTCGTGATGTCGGATCCGACACATGCGCGTGACTTCACCATGTCCACGTCGCACACCGAAGGCTCTGCAGCAGTCCTTTTATGTCGAGGCAAGCGACTGATCGGCGTCGATCTCGTTCTGGTGAGTCGCGTAACCCAGAGGCACGCGGAAAAAATCCTTACACGCGACGACTGGAGCGCACTCGACGTGGCGCCGGCGCGACTTCGCCCCGCACTTGGATGGGCGCTCAAGGAAGCAACCGCCAAAGCTACAGGTGCCGCACAACACTACTTCCCGACGGGTATCTGCATCGTACCGGGTGCAGCGGATGGCCTGCTGCGGGCGCAATGCATGGGAGCGGTGTGCGCGCTCTTCGACTCCGCGTGGCTGGTGCTCGGAGGCATGCTCTGCCTGGCCGTCGTTGCACGCGACGTCGAAGACCACCCGCTAGCAGACACTCGCCAAGTGGATGGCGAGTGCCTTCCGGGAATGAATTCCGACCTTGATGAAAACATGTTCGCCGTGATGACGTGCGGTGTGAACACTGACGCAGAGCGCTGCAGCGATTTGCGCATCGCTCGCACCTTCAGCCAACAGTAGCGCGACTTCCGCCTCACGAGACGTCAGGCGGAAACGCCCGCGCAGCCGCGCCGTCGTCGGCATTTTTACTCCCGACCGATCGACGAGAACGACCATTGTGGCCCTGCCCGCGTCGCTCGGCTCGAGAGATGTGCCGCGCAGGAGATAGCTCGCGCCCCTGGTCAGCACGCGAATGTCGGTGCCCTCTTGCGTTGACGTGAATCCCCGCTCACCGAGCGCCCGTCTGCGTAGCCATCGCTGGCCATGGTCTCTGACTGCTCGCAACAGAAGCTCGGACTCTGGATCGGAATCCAGCAACTCTAGCATGGCACTGTTCCTGAATCCGAGAACTCCGTGCGTCTTGACCAAGATGACGCCTTCATGGAGGGCCTCCAGCATACAGAGGAGTGGCGACATCGCTTGGTGGTCCTCAAGCGAACCGCAATCCACTGATCCCGGGGTGGGCTCACGATCCACATTCATGGAGCGCTCCTGTTTACAAATTCGTCAATCGACTCAGGAGGTTGGAAAAAAGGAGGCGTGACAGCCTTACGGCTTCGTGTCCTCGCCAACCTGCGCCGCGTGCGTTCCCTTACACGAGCAGCGTATGGAACTCGCGTTATCCGATCGTTTATTGAACGTGAATCGCCATGCCTCGATTCCGGTTGGTCCTGTTAGGCAGCCTCGCATTGCACAGGCACGACGACGGGCTGCGCGTGGATTCGATTCAACGCCGGCAGCTCGCCATGATCGCAAGACTTGCGATGGCCGGCCACAATGGAATAAGCAGGGACAAGCTCCTTCTGTATTTCTGGGGCGAGCGCCCGCTCGAAAGCGCACGCGGTCTCTTGCGGCAGGGATTACATGCCGCCCGGCGCGCATTGGGCGATGATGCCTTCTTCGAGGCACAGTCGACCCTTACCGCGAACGAGGAAGTGCTAGTCACCGACGTCGGTGAATTCGAATCCGCGATCGCAGCTGGCGCACTACGACGTGCCGTTGAGCTTTACACGGGCGACTTTCTTGATGGAGCGCACGTGGGGGCAGGGTCCCACTTCGAGGAATGGGCGTCGCTCGAGAGACGTCGGCTCAAGGATGGCTGCATCGGCGCGTTGGCAGTGTTGGCCGAGGAAAGTGGCCAGCAGGCATCTCAGCAGGCGGCGTGGTGGAGGCGGTCGCTATCGATCGAGCCCCTGCAGTCGCGCGCGGCCTACGGCCTGCTCAAATGTCTCTCGGATTCAGGAGAGCGTGCGGAGGCCATCAGTTTCGGCCGCTCCTATCAAGCTCTGCTCGAACAGAATTATCACCTCGCGGTCGATGACAGATTCGCCCAGCTACTACGGTCCATCCGAGCCGACGAACAGCAGGCGCATGCGCCTGTCGCGCAACTTTTTCCGGCTGCAGCCATCCCGTTCTCCATCGCGCCCGGCGACATGGTCAACCCGAAGGAGGGTCCAGTCTTTCGAGCTGCATCGACTCGCGGGAAGGTGAAGTGGCTTGCGCCAGCAACTCTTGCCGCGATGCTGCTGCTCTGGTTCGCTCGCACGCCGCCGACCGCACTCGTCGCATCGCCGACCGCTCCATCGCACTCGGAGAGCGAAAGCAACGCCGGCCACGGGGAGGAGGCATCAGGATCGATGGCCACTGACCACGCGAACGCCGTAGTGCTTTACCGGGAAGGACAGATATTTCTGGCGCGGCGCACACGACCATCGATTGAGCACGCGATCGAGCTGTATCGGGAGGCGGTGGCCAGGGAACCGAAGTTTGCGCCCGCCCATGCCGGCCTCGCACTGGCCTACGCAATTTTGCCGTCATTTTCGAATCGCCTCCCAGCGATGATGCATGCGGATTCGAAGCTCGAGGCATCACGGGCGGTCACCATCGACACGGGATCGGCGCAGGCATTCGTGGCTCGTGGCGTCGTGGACATTAGTGAACATCGTTGGCGATCCGCAGAGCAGGAGCTGCGCCATGCGATTGCACTCGACCAGGGAGATGCGTTCGCGCACTTTTTTCTGAGCTGCGTGATGGGAAACGAGGATCGCGCATCGGAGTCACTGGCAGAAGCCAAGCGCGCCTTCGAGCTCGACCCGACCTCCAATCCAATCGCGGCGAACCTGGCAGCTGCCTTCTTCGGCGTAGGCCGCAATGCGGAGGCCGACAAGCAGATCCGGCGCTCGCTCCTCCTGGATTCCACATACTCTGCCGGGTATCAGGAGCTGGCGCTGGTGCTTTTAAAGGAAGGGCGGAATGACGAGGCGATCGCCAGCATGGAGCGAAGCATCCGACTCGAAGGATTGCATCCGTTCGCCGGTGACCTCGGCATTCTCGGATACGTGTACGGAATTGGCGGAAAACGTCGTCTGGCATTGGCGATCCTTAACACGCTCGATTCGCTCGCCCGGCACGAGTACGTCGATTCAGCAGCGAAGGGATTCGTGTGGCTTGGGCTTCGGGACCGCGACCGGGCCTTTCTTGCGTTTCAGAACAGCGTGCGAAGCGGCGGATCACTGCTTTTTGATTACCTTTCCCGGCGATCCCATGTTCGATCCGCTGCGCGTGGACCCGCGCTTTGATTCGCTGTTGCGAAGCGCAGACCTACCTTTGGCTTCTACTCAGTCGACCGCCGAAGGACTCTCCGCGAAACCATAATTCCGCATCTACAGTGCCAGCCCCGCGCTCGCAACCACGATCGCGAGCGCGCGCACCACACCCAGGTGGCCCGCGCTGTTCTCGAACCACTCGGCCACCGTATGCGCCTCACCGCCGCGGCCGCCGGCGCCGATCGCGATTGCGGGGATGCCGAGGCTGATCGGGACGTTGGCATCGGTGCTGGCCGTCGCGAGATCAGCATCGCGCCCTATCAGGCGAGTCGCCCCGATTGCCGCCGCCACCAGCGGAAGAGACCGATCGGTCTCACCGCTCGGCCTGTCTCCGATTACCGTGACTTCGAGCGCCAGCGGCGGCGCTCCGCGAGTGCCGCGCAGATTTTCCTCGTGCAGCGCTGCCGTCGCCGCCGCGCGGATCTCGCTCTCGAAGGTTCGAAGCGCGCTCTCCGACGTCGAGCGCAGATCGATTTCGAGCCACGCGTCGTCTGGGATCGTGTTCACCGAGATGCCGCCGCCGATGCGCCCCACCGACAACGTGGTACGGGGCGGAGATGGAAGCGAGATGCGCGCGAGCAGCGCACCGGCAATTGCCGCGGCGTGCACGGCATTCGGCACTCCGAAGGCCGTCCAGCTGTGGCCACCCGCGCCACGATAGTGAATGCGAAAGCGCCGCGAGCCGAGCGCGCGGTGGACGATGCGCTCGTCGCCGGCGCCGTCGAGAGCGATCGCCGCGGCGGCGTCGCTGAGCGTGTTCGCGAAGAGCTCCTTCGCGCCGCGCAAATCGCCCGCGCCTTCTTCGCCCACCGTCGCCGCGAAGATCACAGGCGCGCGCGTGCGGAGATTTTGCCCGTCGAGAGCAGCTGCGAGCGTGAGCATCGCCGCGAGGCCGCGGCCGTTGTCACCGATGCCGGGGCCGATCAGGCGCGGGCCGTCGTGCTTTACGCGGAGGGGCACGTCGCGCGGGAATACAGTGTCGAGATGCGCGCAGATTACCACCGGCGCGCTCGCCTCGGTGCCGGCGCGCGTGCCGAGGACGTTGCCGGCGGCGTCGCTCTGAACGCCCGTGAGACCGAGCGCCCGGAAGCGCGACGCGATCCAGTCGCCGCGCTGTCCCTCCTCGCCGGTCGGCGCCGCGATCTCGGAGACGGCGATCTGCGCGCCAATGGTCGCCGCGTCCCGCTGCTCGATTACGGCGCGCGCGCCCGCGAGCGCTGGCGCGTCCCAGAGCGCGCGAATTCGGGAGCTCGAGTCCATGCCTTTGAATTGCGCGGAGTTGCAGCCTCGCGCAAGTAGCGCACTCTGCCTGATGGCCATTGTCAGCCTGGCCCCGCCACCGTCACTTTCACAGGCTGGCTGTCTCGGAACGAGCCACAGAATACGCCCCTGTTTACCCTGGTCAGACATGCAGGAACACGAGCTCATTTACGATTGGAACACACGCTCCCCGGGCTTTCAGTGGGGGCAGTCTCGCGTGGAGCTCCTCGACGAAACGCTGCGCGACGGGCTGCAGTCGCCATCGGTGCTCGATCCATCGATCGAGGACAAGAAGGCGCTGCTGCATCTGATGGCCGACCTGGGCATCGCCGCCGCGAACATCGGCCTTCCGGGCGCGGGCCCGCGCACACGCGCGGACACGCTCGCGCTCGCGAAGGAGATCGTGGGCGCGAAGCTCCCGATCGCGGCCAACTGCGCCGCTCGGACCCTCGCGAGCGACATCGAGCCAATCGCTCGCATCGCGCAGGAATCGGGGCTGGCGATCGAGGCGGCGACGTTCATTGGCTCGTCGCCGATACGGCAGTACGCCGAGGACTGGACACTCGAGAAGATGGTGAAAGTGAGCGAGGACGCCGTGAAGTTCGCGGTGAGCGAAGGACTCTCGCTGATGTTCGTCACCGAAGACACGACTCGTGCAGCGCCGGAGACGCTTCGCGCGCTCTACGGCGCCGCGATCGCGTGTGGCGCGCGCCGCATCTGCCTGGCGGACACCGTCGGCCACGCGACGCCCGATGGCGTGCGCGCGCTCGTGCGATTCGCCCGCGACGAGATCGTCGCCCCCACCGGGATCGATGTGAAGATCGACTGGCACGGCCACCGCGACCGCGGCAACGGGCTCGCGAACTGCTTCGCCGCGATCGAGGCCGGCGCGGACCGCGTGCACGGGACCGCGCTCGGCATTGGCGAGCGGGTGGGCAATGCCGAGATGGATCTGCTCCTCGTCAATCTCCGCCTGCTCGGCGCGCATCGGCACGATCTCTCGAAGCTCCCGGAGTACACGGCGCTCGCCTCGCGCGCGCTCGGCATCCCGATTCCGCCGACCTATCCGGTGGTGGGCGAAGATGCGTTCCGCACGGCGACGGGTGTGCACGCCGCGGCGATCGCGAAGGCGCAGAAGAAGGGCGACGCGTGGCTCGCGGATCGGATCTACTCGGGAGTTCCTGCGGGGGACTACGGGCTGTCGCAGCGCATCGACGTGGGCCACGTGTCGGGAATATCGAACGTGCGTTCGTGGCTCGAGGCGCACGGCCATGATTCGAGCGACGAGCCGCTCTGCCGCTACATCCTCGACGCGGCGAAGAGTGCGACGCGCACGTTGCGCGACGATGAGCTCTCGGCGCTCGTCGCGGAGCACAAGCGGATTGCGGTCACCGCATGAGCGCGCCGTTCTCCGCCGTGATGGGCGGCTACCTGGACCTGCGATGGCGCCTCAATCCCGTCGAGGCGACGTTCCACGGACTTTCAGAGTTCGATGGCCTCTTCGCGGCGTACGACGCGGATTCCGTGCGCGAGCAACTCGCGGCGCTGGTCGCGTACGAGAATGCGATCGAGGAGGCGGAGGCGGACACGCTCGACGAGGAAATCGATCGCACGGCCGTGCTGCATTCGCTGCGGCACGACATGCTGCTGCTCGGCAAGGAGCGTCAGTTCGTTCACGATCCGTCGTACCACCTGATGCACGCGGTGAACGGGATCTTCCTGCTGCTCGCACGAGTTCCAGCGGATCCGTCGGCGCGAGCGGCGGCGCTGCTCGCGCGCCTCGATGCGCTGCCTGCGTTTCTCGAGGCGGCGGTGTCGGTGCTCACGGAGCCGGACTCGATCTTCGTGGGCGTAGCGGCTTCGATGATCCCCGGCGCGATCGCGCTGATACAGGATGGGCTCGATGCCCCGTCGCTCGATCTCTCGATGCTCGATCCCCTCGAGCTCGAGCGCGCGCGGGTGCTCGCGGTCGAGTCGCTCGATGCGTTCGGCGAGGCACTCAGCGAGATGACGGGGCGCGCGGGCGACCACTTCGCGATCGGTCGCGAGCTCTTCGACCGAAAGCTGCACACGGCGCACATGATCGCGGAGAATGCGGACGAGCTGCTTCGCTTCGGCGAGGATCTGCGCGCGAGCGCGATCGCGGAGCTCGAGGAGATCGCGGCAGAGATCGATCCGGGCGCGTCCTGGCAGGAGATCGCCGAGCGGCTCAGGAGCGACGTTCCGAGTCCCGAGAGCGTACTCGATGAGTATCGGGAGGCGATGGATGCAGCGCGGCACTTCACGATCACCCAACAGCTCATGCCGGCGACGGATGCGGTGCTGGAAGTCATGCCGACTCCCGACTTTCTCAGGCCGCTGATTCCGCTCGCGGCGTATCAGGGGCCGGGCGCATTCGATCCGGTGCAGCGCGGACTTTTTCTCGTGACGCTGCCGGACGAGGGGCAGTCGTGGCGACCGCAGTGCCGGGCCGAGCTTCCGAGCACGGCGCTGCATGAAGGAATTCCGGGTCATCATCTGCAGATGTCGATCGGCAACACACTCTCGAGCGTGCCGCGGCGTGTACTGTCGACGCCGGCGTCGCGCGAAGGGTGGGCGCTCTACTGCGAGTCGCTGATGGCCGAGATGGGCTTCCTCGACTCCGCTGAGGAGCGGTTCTTCCAGGCGCACAATTTATTGTGGCGCGCCGTGCGCGTGATCCTCGACGTGTCGCTGCACACGAAGGGGATGCGAATGGAGGAGGCGTCGGAGCGGCTGCAGAGCGAGCTCGGGCTGGACGCCAGCATCGCCGATGCCGAGGCGAAGCGCTACTGCGCGTATCCGACGTACCAGCTCTGCTACGCAGTTGGGCGGCGCGACATTCTCGCGCTGCGACAGGATCTGAGGAAGGCACGCGCCGAGGAGTTCACACTCGGAACCTTTCACGAGGAGCTGTTGCAGTACGGCGCGCTGCCGACGGCGCTGGCGCGATGGGGAATGGGATTGGCGGCATCATGATGGTGCATCGAAGTGGTGGTTCGAACATCCAATGGAGAGCGCATATGTGGCGTCGAGCGATAGTGGGGACGGTCGCTGCGGTGGTGGCGATCGGATGCAAGGGAGAGAACAAGCCGCCGGCGGCGGATACGACTGTAGCTGCGGCGCCGAAGCCGACGCAGATGGATTTCACGAGCGGCGGCCCGTACCTGTTCGTTTCCAATGAGGACGGCAACGACATCACCGTCATCAGCGCGAAGACGGACAGCGTCGTCGCCACGCTCGATCCGGGTCAACGCCCGCGCGGCTTGCGCGTGAGTCCGGACGGAAAACTGCTCATCGTCGCGGTGAGTGGATCACCGAAGGCGGGACCGGGCGTCGACGAGAAGACGCTACCGCCGGCCGATCGCACGAAGGACGGGATCGCGCTGATCGATCTCTCCACCGGGAAGAAGGTGGCGAACCTCCCCGGCGGTCTCGATCCCGAGGCATTCGCGATCTCGAGCGATGGCAAGACGATCTACGTGTCCAACGAGGATGGCGGGACGCTCACGCTGATCGACGTCGACTCGCGGAAGATCATCGGCACGGTGCCGATCGGATCGGAGCCTGAGGGTGTGCAGATCCATCCCGACAACAAGGTGCTCTACGCGACGAACGAGGGGAGCGGTACGGTGTCGGTGCTCGACCTCGCGACGAAGAAGATCGTAGCGACCTTCCCAACCGGGAAGCGTCCGCGCGGTATCGCGTTCACACCGGACGGAAAGAGGGCGTACATCACCAACGAAGTCGGCGGAACGGTGACAGTCGTCGATGCGAAGAAGTACAAGGTGATCAAGAATCTGACGATCCCGGGCGAGGGCGCGAAGCCGATGGGCACCGCGATGGCGCCCGACGGCGAGCATCTCTACATCACGACTGGGCGCGGCGGCACGGCGGCGGTCATCGACACGAAGAACGATTCGGTGGGGACGCCGTTCCAGGTGGGCAAGCGCCCGTGGGGAATAGCGGTGAGCGCGGATGGAAAGTGGGTCTACACCGCGAACGGTCCGTCGAACGACATCTCGGTGATCGACGCGAGCACGAATCAGGTGGTGAAGCACATCCCCGGCGGGAAGTCACCGTGGGGAATCGCGATCTCGAAGTAACTATTGCGCTGAGAACCGGCAGCTAGCAGCAGCGGCTGCCCGTTCCCTCGTACCTGGCTCGCTCCCGCTCTCGCGCGAACTCTTCGCGCGAGAGCGGTGTCGCATCGGGGTGTCTGGTGCGCTGATGCGCGAGGTAGCGCGCGTAGTCCGGCGCGCCGATCATCGTGCGCACGGCCGCTACGGCACGAGCGAGTCGTGCGGCAATGGAGCGAGACTCATTCGCCGCGTCAGTGTGCACGCGGCGCCGGTTCCTTCGGATGCGCGATCGTGCGATCGAAGAGCTCGTAGATCCGGCGGTATTCGTCCTGCCAGCTGGCCGTGCGCACGAATTCGTGGCGTTCCACCGGATATACCGCGAGATCCCAATTCGTTTTTCCGAGCTCGATGAAGCGCTCGGTGAGCCGAACGATGTCCTGGAAGTGCACGTTGTCATCGACCATGCCGTGCAGCATCAGAAGGGGATCCTTGAGTCCCTCCGCGAAGTAGATCGGCGAGGACTGGCGATACGCCATGCTGTCCTTCTCCGGGGTGTTGAGAATCCGCGAAGTGTAGCCGTGGTTGTAGTGCGCCCAGTCCGTTACCGAACGCACCGCAGCGCCGGCGCCGAAGTGTGGCGACTCGGTGAGCAACGCCATGAGCGTCATGAAGCCGCCGTAGCTGCCGCCGTAGATGCCAATGCGCTTGGGATCGATCCCGTACTTGTCGTGCAGGTACTTCGATCCGTCGACCTCGTCCTGCAGATCGCGGCCGCCCATGTGACGGTAGATCGCCGCGCGCCAATCGCGTCCGTAGCCCGCCGAGCCGCGATAGTCGATATCGATGACGGTGTAGCCCTTCGACGCGAGGTAGTGATTGAACATGTACTCGCGGAAGTAGTACGACCAATAGTGATTGACGTTGTGTAGATAGCCGGCGCCGTGCACGAAGATCACAGCCGCACCGTTCGGTCGTGCGCTCATGTCGCTCGGATGGTAGATGCGCGCCGGAACCTGCACGCCGTCGGATGCCGGCACCATCACGATCTCCGGAACGAGCCACGGGAAGCTGAGCCATTCCGTCGTCGGCGAGAGCGTGAGTCGCGTCTCCGCCGCGCCGGCCTGATTGCGCATGACGTACAGCTCGGGCGGCCGGTTCGACGTCGAATAGACATCGGCGAGAAGCTGCTCGTTCGGCGAGACGACGACCTGATGCCCGCCGCTCGTCTTCGTGATCTGCGTGCGGGCGCCGCCCGTGGTCGCCATCCGATAGAACTGCTGTTCGAACGGCGAGAGCTCGCTCGTGTGCAAATAGAATGACCGCCGGTCGTTCGAAAGCGCGACGTCCACGACCTCCCATTTGCCCTTCGTCAGCTGGCGCTTGTCGCTTCCGTTCGCCGCCATCGAGTAGAGATGCGCGTAGCCGTCGGCCTCCGAGATGAACCAAATGCGCTTGCCGCCGTCGAAGAATCCCGCCTGGCCGAACGCCGGTCCATCGACCCACGCACTGTCGCGCAGCGTGTCGAGCGCCGAGAGCGCGCCCTTCGCGCCCACGGTGTAGAGGAAGCGTGTCTTCCAGTCGAAGCTCACCGCGAAGACGAGCGCCGTCGCGCCGTCGTCGCTCCAGCCGTTCACGATCGCGAGCCCCGGAGCGTTCGTCGTATCTCCCGGAATCAGCGAGAGCCACGACACATCGCCGCGCGTGAGGGGGATGTACGCGACGCGCCCGCCATCCTGGACGTCGCCGACCTTCTCGCGCGACTTCTGCTCCTCGGTGTAGCCACTCTTCGACACGTAATGCGGAATGTCGGTGACACGCTGTTTGTCGCCCGCCGGAATGGTCGTCACGAGGAGGAGCGCGTTCGCCGCAGGCGAGACGGAGATCGAGCTCACCGTCTCATCCTGCTTCAGCCAGAGGGTCGTGGGCTCGAGCGAATCGCGCTGCGCCTTGAGGCTCTTCCTGAGCGAGTCGATGTGCCATTCATCGCGCACGGCGCCGAGGAGCTCGCGCTGCTGCGCCTCGAGATCGGCGCGCTGCGGTGTCAGCTTCTCGTCCTCCTTCTCCTTCGGCTTCGGGCCGGTGCGAATGTCCGAGAGCTGCTTCTCCTCGCCGGTCGCCAGATCAAAGGAAAAGGCATTGTTGTCGCGCACGAAGAACACATGGCGCGAGCCACGATCGAAGTGCGGATCGGTCTCGTGCGCGACGGTGTTCGTCAGGCGGCGCAGCGCACCCGTTTTGATGTTTGCGACGTAGATGTCGCCGCCCCACTCCACCGCGCGCGAGCTCCTGTCGGCGGACAGCACGCCATTCGCCGCAAGCGGGCCCGCGCTGTCCATCTGCGCGACCGTGAGCGACTCCGGGACCGCGCCCGCCTCCGCGCGCACGCGATAGGCGTGCAGCGGCTCCAGCGCATCGGTGCCCGGCGGATTCCACGCAAAATAAATCCAGCGATTGTCGGCGGACCAGCGCACGTCCTGCGGCGATCGGCCAACGAGATCGTGGCCGCGCATGATTCCCTTGATTGTGAAGTCGAAGCTTCCACGCGATGCGGGGGCGGGTGATGCAGTGGAAGCGGACGGCTGCTGGGCGGCGAGCGAGGCGACGCCGCCCACGAGGGCAGCGGCAATGAGCTGAAGACGCATTGAACCTTGTTGAGGGCGTACGGATTGGCGCGGAGCTGCTACGCGTGGGACAATCCTAGACAAGCACGAAGATGCGCCTCTCGCAAGCCTCAGCCGCTCGCGGCCCGGGTCGAAGCGTCGGCCAAATGGTCGAATGCTCCGACCCGTCCGGCAGCGCTGATCCGCGCTGCGAGCTCTCCCCGCAGCACCGGATTTCGCAGCACCCGGATGATCGCGGAAGCGAGCGCATCAGCGTCGCCCGGCGGAACCAGCAGTCCATTCTCGCCGTCGCGCACGATGGACGAGAGTCCCTTCGCACGCGTGGCGATCAGCGGCACGCCGGCGCTCAGCGCTTCCATCGCCGCGAGCGAGAGTCCATCGTCGGTCGAAGAAACGACGGCGACGTCGCACAGGCGCAGATGCGCGGGAAGATCCTCGCCCATCCCTGCGAAGATCACGAAGGGAGCTATTCCGAGGCGGGTGGCCTGAGCCTCGAGCAGTTCGCGCTGCGCGCCCTCGCCCACCACGAGCAGCCGCGCTGAGGGCACAGCCGTGTGCACGCGAGGGAACGCGTCGAGCAGATGGCGCGTGCCGGAGAGCGGGAAGAATCGCGAGACGGCTCCGACGATCAGCGCATCATCGGTGAGCCCGTAGCGGCGGCGAAGCTCGCCGGATGGCCGCGCGATCTCCAACGAGCGGCGGCGTGCGACGCTCTTCTCGCGCGAGACGAGCGCGACGCGCTCCTCCCAGAGTACGGTGCGTCCGACTCCCTCCGACACGGAGACCCGCGGCGTGAAGCCGAGCACACGCGCTGCCTTGCCGATGTCGAAGACATGGCTCTTCGTGAAGAATTCGAGTCGACCGCGCATTGCGCCGCCGAAAGTTCCGAATCGCTCCGACGCCCACACGAGTGCGCGCGTCGACAGCTCGGGAATGTGCACCTGCGGGCGCTTCACTCCCACCGCGCGCGCGAGAACGGTGATCAGCTCATCGAGCGAGAGATGCTCGGGGCCGCCGAGGATGAACGACTCGCCGATCGCGGCATCGCGCGTGGCGAGAAGCTTGAGCCCGCGCACGAGATCCTCGACGTGGATCGGGTGCACGCGCGCCGTGCGCGTTCCTGGAATTACCACGTGGCCTCGGCGCACCGACGCCATCATGCCACGGAAGCGGCGATCGTCGGCGCCATAGGTCCACGTGGGTCGCGCGACGACGATCGGAAGATCGCACTCGCTCACGAACAGCAACGCCAGACGCTCGGCCTGCATCTTCGTGAGCTCGTACGCGTTGGTGGGGCGGAACGCGGACTCCTCGTTTGCGGAGCCGGGGCCGGTATCGCCGTGTACGCGCGCCGTCCCGCAGTGGACGATGCGCCGGACGCCGGCTTCCATCGCGGCCTGCATGACGAGCCGCGTGCCCTGCACGTTGATGCGCCAGTGGTCGCGGGCATCGGTGATGCGGCCGGCGCCCGAGCTGTCGGCGAGATGGTAGACGATCTCGCGCCCCTCCATCGCGCGGACGACATCGAGGCGCTCCGTTATCTCGCCGGCGATGATCTCCGCTTCGGCGGGAAGGAGCGCGCGGGCGCGCTCGAGTGATCGCGTCATGACGCGGACCGCATGACCTTCGCGTACGAGACTTCGAACGAGATGCAGACCGGAAAAGCTGGTTCCGCCGGTGACCAGGATTCGGTCCATGCTGCTCCGATTCAGGAGGGCCCTTCAACCATGAGCTCGGACGAAAAAGAGCTCGTGAACGCATTTTAGCAAAGTCGATGCCGTCCCGGTATTTACCCCAGGGGCGCCGGATTTACAGCTGCCTCGAACGGGTGCTCGGTAGATCTCCCGACCTTCCGCCCAGACAACACGAGCCACCATTCCCTCACGGACGCTACCAGTACGACGATCACACACGAAATAAAGAACGCGGCAACGCCGGCATCGAGCCGGTCGTTCAACGCCATCCGGCCGGCCGCGGCCGAGCTCGCGACGCCCGGCGGGAGCTGCCCGCTTTGTGCCGCCGCGAGGAGCAGCCGCGCGTGCGAGAGAAATCCGAGCGCCGGATCCGACGCAAATATCTTTTCGAGGCCGGCGGTCAACGTGACCGTGGTCAGCCACGCGAGCGGCATCACAGTCACCCACGCGTAGCGGGCTCGATCCATCTTGATGATTACGGTGGTGCCGACGCAGAGGGCTACGGCGCCGAGGAGCTGATTGGAAATTCCGAAGAGCGGCCAGAGGGAGTTGATGCCCCCGAGCGGATCGCCGACGCCCTGATAGAGAAAATATCCCCACATGGCGACGAAGACTGCGCTCGAGATCACAGTCGCGGGATACGAGGCCAGGCGTCCGAGCGGCTTCCACGCGAGGCCGCCGAGATCCTGAAGCATGAACCGTCCGACGCGAGTGCCGGCGTCGATGGTCGTGAGGATGAAGAGCGCCTCGAACATGATCGCGAAATGGTACCAGAGCGCCATTGCCGAGCCGCCGCCCAGGACATTCGAGAAGAGCTGCGCCATCCCCACCGCGAGGCTCGGCGCGCCGCCCGTGCGCGAGAGGAGTGAGGTCTCGCCGACGCGCGACGCGAGATCGCGCATCTCCTGCGGAGTGACGGTGAAGCCCCACTGCGCGATCGCGTGGGATGCGCTTTCGACGGTCGGGCCGAGCGACGCGGCGCTCGCGTTGATCGCGAAATAGACGCCAGGGGTGAGAAGGCACGCGGCGATGAGCGCCATGATTGCGACGAACGATTCCATCAGCATTCCGCCGTAGCCAACCAACAGTGCGTCGCTTTCACGTGCGAGTAGCTTCGGTGTCGTTCCCGAGGCGATGAGGGCGTGGAATCCGGAGATCGCGCCGCACGCGATGGTGATGAAGGCGAAGGGGAAAATGCTGCCGGCGAAGATCGGTCCGCCTCCGTGGGCGAAGCGGGTGAGCGCGGGCATCTGGAGCGGCGGAAGCACCACGATGATTCCGACCGCGAGCGCGAGCACGACGCCGATCTTCACGAAGGCGGAGAGGTAGTCGCGCGGCGCGAGGAGGAGCCACACGGGGAGCACCGACGCGAAGAAGCCGTAGACCATGATCAGAATCGCGAGCGACTGGCGCGAGAGCGTGAAGGTCGCGGCGACGTCGGGGTGTGCGGCGGCCCACCGTCCTGCGAACAGCGCGCCGACGAGGAGCACGAGACCGATCGCGCTGGCCTCGAGCACGTGTCCTGGGCGAATCCATCGGAGATGTACTCCCATCAACAGTGCAATCGGAATCGTGAGCCCGATCGTGACAACGCCCCACGGGCTCGATGCGAGTGCGTTCACGACGACGAGGGCGAGCACCGCTATCAGCACCACCATGATCCCGAGGATCGCTACGAGCGCCGTCGTTCCCGCGACAGGACCGATCTCGTCTCGCGCCATCGCGCCGAGCGAGCGCCCGTTGCGACGCACCGAGGCGAGCAGAATGACGAGGTCCTGCACGGCGCCGCCGAGCACGACGCCGGCGATGATCCAGATCGCGCCGGGGAGAAAGCCGAATTGCGCCGCGAGCGTCGGGCCGACGAGCGGTCCGGGTCCCGCGATGGCGGCGAAGTGGTGGCCGAAGACGATCCAGCGATTGGTGGGCAGGTAGTCGCGCCCATCCTCCATTCGCACGGCTGGCGTCGCGCGGCGATCGTCGACGGCGAAGATCTTCGTCGTTATAAAGCGGCCGTAGAAGCGGTAGGCGACAGCGTAGCAGCAGAGCGCGGCCGCGAGCAGCCATCCGGCGCTTATGGTCTCGCCGCGCGAGAGCGCGAGGCGCGCGAGGGCCGCGGCGCCGAGGAGCGAGACGGCGAGCCAGACGATCACGGTGGGAGGGCGTCGCATAGGCGGGCGAATATGTACGACGGTGTGCGCGAACGGCCAGATGCCGCCGGTGTATTGGTTGCGTGCCGGCGAGCACCAGGTGCGCGTCTTTCTCCAGGTATCACTCGCCACGCCCTTCTTATAGCTTTCTCGACTCAAGGATGAGCTCAGTGAAGATCTCCGCCGCAGTCGGCGCCGCCCTGTTCGCGACTTCCGCGTTTGCCGGATTGCCGGCGCGCGCGGCTGCGCAGGACAAACCGAAGCCCGCGCATCAGCACGTGCTCGCGGCCTTCTCGACACGCCGCCTAATGATTCTCCCCACGCACTATCTGCGCATGGGCGACTCGCTCAACTGGGCGGGCCAGGTCAGCGACCAGACTGCATACCTTTCGGCGCTCGACGACGAGATCGCGTTCGCCCTCGCCGATCGAGGCGTGAAGAAGGTCTGGGTTTTTCCGGCGGCGATCGATGCCATGGTCAAGCGCAACGAGCCGTACGCGCCTGATCCGCACGCGATGGCCGCGCAGTGGTTGCGCTTCCCCGGTCCGAGAAAGTTGCCGCAGCAGGTGCCGGATCCGATCGCGTCGCAGCTGCGCACGCTCGTCGCGCTCCAGGATGGCGGGCAGCTGGTGCTGCTTCCGGTGGAGCTTCGCTTCGAGCCGGTTCCGGGCGGGAAGGAGTCTGCGGTTCTTCGCTTCGTGATCTTCGATGCCGTTCGCGCGAAGATCATCTACATGGCGGACATCGCGAGCGATCCACAGACGTCGTTCGGCCCTGCGCTCGCCGCGAGCCTCGCCAATCACCTCGCCGACCAACTCGGACCCCCGATTCAATGAGTGAAGCTATTCCCGTCACGCTGATTCCCGGTGATGGGATCGGTCCGGAGATCGTCGGCGCCACGGTCAAGATCGTAGAGGCGTCGGGAGCGAAGATCGAGTGGGATCGGCAGCTCGCGGGGATGGCGGCGCTCAACGCCGTGGGCGATCCGATGCCCGTCGCCACGCTCGAGTCCATCGCGCGCACGGGCGTCGCGCTGAAGGGCCCGCTCGAGACCCAGCTGGGCAGCGGCTACCGCAGTGTGAACGTCGCGCTCCGCATGCGCTTCGACCTCTTCGCCAACGTGCGCCCGGCGCGCACGCTGATGCCGAACGGCCGCTACACCGGGGTCGACATCATTCTCGTGCGTGAAAACACGGAGGGGCTCTACAGCGGCGTCGAGCATTACGTGAAGATCGGGAACGACGATCATGCGGCGGCGGAATCCGTTGCAATCATTACCCGCGCGGGAGCTGACCGTGTGATCCGCTTCGCCTTCGAGCATGCGGTATCGCGCGGACGGAAGAAGTTGACGCTCGTGCACAAGGCGAACATCCTCAAGCTCTCGCAGGGGCTCTTCCTCGAGACCGGGCGGAAGATCGCCAAGGACTACGAGGGCCGGATCATCTTCGAGGAACGGATCATCGACGCGATGGCGATGCATCTGGTGCTCACTCCCGAGAAGTACGACGTCATCGTGACGACGAACATGTTCGGCGACATTCTCTCGGATGAGATCTCGGGGCTGGTCGGCGGGCTGGGCCTCGCGCCCGGCGCGAACATCGGCGAGAAGGCCGCGATCTTCGAGGCCGTCCACGGCACGGCGCCCGACATCGCGGGAAGGGGAATCGCGAACCCGGGGGCAGTCATCCTCGCGGCATGCCTGATGCTCGACCACGTCGGAGACGCGGCCACCGCCACCAGAATCAGGACGGCGATGAACGATGTCCTTCACTCCGGCAAGTCGCTCACCTCCGACCTCGGTGGCAACGCGACGACCACCGGCTTTGCCGACGCCATCATCGCGAGACTGGCTTGACGAGAGTTCTTCACGCTTCGGATCTGCACTTCGGCCCACCCGCGGTACCGGCGCAGCTCGATGCGATTGGCGAGATGATCAGTGGACGCCGCTTCGACGTCGTCGCGATCTCGGGCGATCTTTCGCAGCGCGCGCGGCCGGGCGAGTTCCAGGCGGCCCGGCAATTCCTGCGCGACGCGGCGAAGGTGAGCCGCACGATCGTCATCCCCGGCAATCACGATGTGAAGTGGTGGCGCGCCCCCCTCGGCGTCGGTTCGCGCGCATCGGCGATCGCGAACTACGCGCGCTACATCTCGAAGGACTTCGAGCCGGTGCTCACCGTGCCGGGCGTGACCTTCGTCGGGATCAACACGGCGCAGGGTGTGGTGCCCGGCACGCTGACGTGGAATCCGCGCGATGTCGGCGTTGTCGGCAACATGAGCAGCGAGCAGATCGAGGAGGCGCGGGCGAAGTTCGAGGCGTCGCCGAAGGGGAACCAGCGCGTCCTCATCATGCACCACAATCCGCTCCGCGGAGAGCTCTCCAATCGCTACGGGCTTTCATACCCCGCGCGCGCCGCGAAGGCGTTCGTCGATCTCGGCATCGACCTCGTGCTGTGCGGACACGATCATCAGGAAGCGGTGCATCACGTCGAGCACACGACCTACGGCACCGTGGTATGCACGGCGGGCACCGTGTCGAATCGCACGCGCGGGCAACGGCCGTCGGCTATGAATGTCGTCACGATCACTCCGCAGGGGATCGAGGTCGAGCCTCAGATCTGGTCGGAGCGCGCACAGAACTTCCTCCCCGGGCCGACGAAGCGCTTCGCCCGATGAAGAAGTTCGCAGCCGCACGCATCAACCAGCTGCTGCAGCTGTTCCTGGAGTTCGATGCGCCGCCGAGCAATGCGGAGCAGCTGCTGCACCGGCTGCGCGTGTTCGGGCTCAAGGGGATCACGAAGCTCAAGCTGACGTCGAACCGCGCCGTGATGGTGAGCTTCAGCGGCTCCGAACTCCGCGTGAACAATGGATATCTCGATGCGCCGGAGAACGTGCACCGCGCGATCGTGCAGTTCGTGCAGGGGCGCACGCGTGCGGAGCGGCACGGCGCGCAGCAGACGATCCTCACGCATCCCGTCGCCGCGGCGCATCGCGCGCCCGTTCGGCGACCGGGACGAGCGCGTCCCGAGGATGCGACGACGCTTCGCGAGCTCGCGCACTGGCATCAGGAGTACAATCGACGCCACTTCGGAGGGACGCTCGCCGAGATACAGATCAAGCTGTCGGGGCGGATGAAGTCGCGTCTGGGACAGTACACAACGGCGACGCCGTACGGTGAGCCGGCCGAGATAACGATCAGCCGCAACCACATCCGAAAGCACGGATGGGCGGAGGCGCTGCATACCCTCCTGCACGAAATGGTGCATCAGTGGCAGGCGGAGACGGGGCTTCCGATCGATCACGGGACCATGTTCCGGACGAAGGCCACGGCCGTCGGGATCGCGGCCCAGGCGCGTCGCGAGCTCCGCGCACCGGCGCCGAAGGCGCTCATCGTGGCGCAGCAGGAGCTCGGTTTGCGGGCGGCCAGAAGGAGCTGACGCAAGGGGCGTAGCCCACTTTGACGCCGAAGTACGCCGGCGTAGCTTTATTTCATGCAAGACTTCTTCGACATCGACAGTGTCCTCTCCGAAGAGGAGCGCGCTGTTCGCGATAGCGTTCGGCAGTTCGTCGACGAGCGCATTCTTCCAATCATTGGCGACTGCTACGTCGAGGGCCGCTTCCCCAGAGAGATCATTCCCGGCCTCGCCGAGCTTGGTGTGTTCGGCGCCAACCTGCCGGAGGAATACGGCTGCGCGGGGCTGAACAACGTCGCGTACGGGCTGATCATGCAGGAGCTCGAGCGAGGAGACTCCGGGATCCGGTCCTTCGCGTCGGTCCAGGGCGCGCTCGTGATGTATCCCATCTTCGCGTTCGGCAGCGAGGAGCAGAAAAAGCATTATCTGCCGAAGATGGCAGCGGGCGAGATCATTGGCTGCTTCGGGCTCACCGAGCCGGATTTCGGCTCGAATCCGAGCGGGATGATCACGATGGCGAACGAGCAGCCCGACGGCTCGTGGATCCTGAATGGCGCCAAGATGTGGATCACGAACGGATCGCAGGCAAAGATCGCGATCGTCTGGGCGAAGACGAACGGCGAAAAGAGCGACAAGTCCATTCGCGGCTTCGTAGTGCCGACGGACACGCCGGGATTCACCGCGAAGGATCAGAAGGGGAAGCTTTCGCTCCGCGCGTCGGACACGAGTGAGCTCGTCTTTCAGGATGTGCGCCTGCCGAAGGACGCGATCCTTCCGAAGAGCGGCGGTATCAAGTCCCCGCTCATGTGCCTCACACAGGCGCGCTACGGCATCTCGTGGGGTGTCATCGGCGCAGCGATGGCCTGCTACGAAGAGGCGCTCGCGTACTCGACGAGCCGCGTGATGTTCGGCAAGGCGATCGGTGGATTCCAGCTGCAGCAGCAGCGGCTCGCGGTGATGCTCACCGAGATCGTGAAGGCGCAGCTCGTGTCACTCCACCTCGGCCGTCTGAAGGATGCGGGGACGTTCACGCCGCAGCAGGTCTCGTTCGCCAAGCGCAACAACTGCGATATAGCCACGGATATCGCCCGCGAAGCGCGCCGGCTCCTCGGCGCCAACGGCATCCTGGCCGAGTACAGCGCGATGCGCCACATGGCAAATCTCGAAAGCGTGTATACGTACGAAGGGACGCACGACATCCACACGCTGATTCTCGGTCAGACCGTGACCGGGTTGAGCGCTTTCACTTAACTCTGGTCTCGTGTGAAAATCGCGGTGTGCATCAAGCGCGTTCCCGACATGGAGACGCGATTCAGGATTGCGGCGAGCGGCACGGCGGTCGATGAGGCGGGGCTCAAGTACGACCTGAGCGACTTCGATGGCTACGCGGTGGAGACTGCGCTTCAGCTCAACGAGAAGCAGGGACCCGGCGAGACGGTCGTGATCTCGCTCGGACCCGACGTCGTGCAGGAGCAGCTGCGGAAGGCGCTGTCGATGGGAGCCGAGCGCGCGGTACAGCTCAAGGCCGATCGTGTGCCGACCGATGGGCTGTCGATCGCGCGCGCGCTCGCCGCCGAGCTCAAGGATGGCGGCTACGATCTCATTTTCTTCGGTCGGCAGGCCGTGGACTCCGCCAATGCGACCGTCGGCCCGATGGTCGCGGAGATGCTCGGCCTACCATGCGCGACGGCTGTGTCTTCCCTCGATATCTCGAGCGGCCGGGGGACGGCGCGCCGCGATCTCGAGGGGGCGGCTGAGATCGTGGACTTCGCGCTTCCGGCCGTGGTCACCATCGATGAAGGGATGCCGAGGGCGCGCTATCCATCGCTCAAGGGGATCATGGCGGCGAAGAAGAAGCCGCTCGAGGTGAGGGCCGCGCAACTCGGAGATGAGAGCCTGACGCTCGAGAAGATGGAGCTGCCGCCGGAGCGCGCGGCAGGCCGGATCGTGGGCGAGGGGCCGGGCGCGGTGGCCGAACTGGTGCGGCTGCTTCACACCGAAGCAAAGGTGTTGTGATGGCGAATACGTTTGCATTTGCGGAGTCGCGCGGTGGTGCGCTCAGGCGTGTGGCGTTCGAAACGGTGAGCGCTGCGCGTGCGCTGGCCGACGCGAGCGGCGGCGGCGAGGTGCACGCGATGCTCGCGGGCGCGCCGGGTGTTGCGTCGCTCGCGGCGGAGCTCGGGAAGTACGGCGCCGACGTGGTGCTCGTGGTGGAGCATGCGGGGCTCGCGAATACGAACGTCGAAGCGTTGGCTGCGACGGCGTCGGCGCGCATCAAGGCCGGCGGCTATCGCGCCGCGATTTTCTCCGCGAGCGCCCAGGGGCGTGATCTCGCGCCGCGCGTGGCCGCGCAGCTGGGTGTGAGCATGGCGGCGGATGTCACGTCGCTCGAGCTCGCAGGTGATGCAATCGTCGTCAAGCATCCGGCGTACGCGGGGAAGGTGATCGCGACGCTCAAGCTCACGGGCTCGCCGGCGATCGTGACGCTGCGGCCGGGCGCGCGGGCAGCGGTCGAGGCGGCGAAGGACGCGCGCATCGAGACCGTGCAGCCGGCGGTGGATCCGGCGGCATCGAAGCTCGTCGTGAAAGAGATGGTGGTAGGCGGGGGCGCCAAGCTCGACATCGGCGATGCGCCGGTGATCGTGAGCGGCGGGCGCGGGCTCAAGAGCGCGGAGAACTTCAAGCTCGTCGAGGATCTCGCTGCGGCGTTCGGCAACGCGGCGGTGGGCGCGACGCGCGCGGTGACCGACGACGGCTGGCGTCCGCACAGCGATCAGATCGGGCAGACTGGACGCCAGGTCTCGCCGGAGCTCTATGTCGCGCTCGGCATCTCCGGTGCGATCCAGCACATCGCCGGCATGCGCAACTCGCGCACGATCGTCGCGATCAACAAGGACAAGGAAGCGCCGATCTTCAAGGTCGCCGATTACGGCATCGTCGGCGATGTGATCGAGATTCTGCCCGTGCTTACCGCTGCGGTGAAAGAGGCGCGCGCGAAGGGCTGAGCTTCGCCGGTTGTTTCGGCCCTCGACGCGCCATAGCTTCGGTTCCATGCGAATCGAGAATGCCGTTTTCCTGATCGTCCTGCTGCTCGCCGCCGGATTTTTCTCCTATAACGTTCAGCGGCTGCTCAGCTATCTCTCGATAGCGCTCCCGGATGATCGCGGCGGGCATCCGCTCGTTCGCCTCAAGAACGTCATAACCGTGGCCTTCCTGCAGAAGAAGATTCTGCGCGATCCGGTGGCCGGCCCGATGCACGCGCTCATCTTCTGGGGCTTCTGCGTGCTCACCGCCGGCACGATCGAGTTGCTGCTCCACGGCAGCTTCCCTGCATTCTCGTACGACTTCCTGCCGACGTCGCTCTACCAGTTTTATTCGATCTCGCAGGACCTCTTCGGCGCGCTCGTCCTCGGCGCGGTCGCGTTCGCCTTCTACCGGCGCCTCGTGCTTCATCCCGAGCGCCTCGAGGGCGACAATCTCGAGCACAGCGACGCGCTCATCATCCTTGGCGCCATCGCCGGCCTGATGGTGACGATGTTCGGCGTGAATGCGATCGAGCTCGCGCTCGACCCCGAGTCGATCACGCGTGCGAAGCCGCTGTCATTCGCGCTCTCGATGCCGCTTCGCGGTCTGCCCATCGGGCTTCTGAACGGCGCGCACGCCGTCTTCTGGTGGGCACACGCGCTCCTCGTGCTCGCCTTCCTGAACTTCCTGCCGTACTCCAAGCATCTGCACATCGTTTCGTCGATTCCGAACGTCTACTTCTCGAATTCGCAGGGCCCGGGGCCGAAGGGCGTGATCCGCTTCCTCGATCTCGAGGCGGAGAATGTCGAACAGTTCGGCGCGGCCGATGTCGATCAGATGACGTGGAAGGACCTGCTCGACGGCTACACGTGCACGGAGTGTGGCCGCTGCACCTCGGTATGCCCTGCGCATCTCACGGGGAAGGTGCTGAGTCCCCGCAAGATCATCATCGACACCCGCCGGCGTCTCATGGAGAAGGCGCCGCTCCTGCTCGGCGACTATTCCGAGCTCGCGCATCACGCGCTCGTGCACGGCGAGGGCGACGAAGGAAGCACGAGCGCGACGGCGATCCTCGAGCATCGCCTGCTCGACAACTTCATCACCGAGGAAGAGCTCTGGCAGTGTACGACGTGCCGCGCGTGCATCCAGGAGTGCCCCGTCGGCATCGAGCATCTCGACCACATCGTCGACATGCGGCGCAACCTGGTGCTCATGGAGTCGCGCTTTCCGCCCGAGGTGCTGCCCACCTTCGAGTCGATGGAGCGGAACGGATCGCCGTGGGCATTCCGCCCCGACGATCGCGCGAAGTGGGCCGAGGGGATGGACATCCCGACGATGGCGGAGCTGGTCGAACGCGGCGAGAGCCCGGAGATTCTCTTCTGGGTGGGGTGCATGGGCTCTTTCGACGATCGCTCGAAGAAGATCAGCGTCGCTTTCGCGCGCATCCTCCAGGCCGCGGGCGTGCCCTTCGCGATTCTCGGGCAGGAGGAGACGTGCAACGGCGATCCCGCGCGCCGCATGGGGAACGAATATCTCTATCAGACGCTGGCGAAGCAGAACATCGAGACGCTCACGCGCTACGATGTGAAGACGATCGTCACCTTCTGCCCGCACTGCTTCCATCAGATCGGCAATGAGTATCCACAGCTCGGCGGCAATTACGAGGTGATCCATCACTCGACGTACATCGAGCGGCTGCTCGAGGCAGGCCGCGTTCCGTTCGACACCGATGCGGGCAAGACGCTCACGATGGCGTACCACGACAGCTGCTACCTCGGCCGCTACAACGATGTGTACGACGCGCCGCGCGAGACTCTTCGCCGCGCGCTCCCGATCGTGACGATGGTCGAGCCCGAGCGCACGCGCGATCGCGGCATGTGTTGCGGCGCGGGCGGCGGGCGGATGTTCATGGAGGAGACGCAGGGGAAGCGCATCAACGTCGAGCGCGCGGAGCAGCTGTTAGCGACGGGCGCGGACATGCTCGCGGTCGCCTGCCCGTTCTGCATGACGATGATCAGCGATGGCGTGAAGGCGAAGGACAGCGAGGTCCCGGTGTTCGATATCTCGGAGGTCGTGGCTTCGAGGTTGCGCGCGTAGTACCCAAGAGCACGGGAGGGGCCGCTCGGCGGGATGACCTTTGCGTCACGGATTCGGTGTCCAGAGCACCGCCGAGCCGTCCGAATTGCCGGCGATGATCCCCGCGCTGTTGATACCGGCGGTTCGATCGCCGGGGACTCCAGGAGGCAATACCCGTTCATTCGCTAGTGCGATCGGCTCCAGGGGTCCGTTGTCGGGAGCGAAGAACGCGTCTTCGGAAATTTGAGCAGAGTCGTTGATGCCGGTCGGGGAGATGTCGAGAATAGGCGGAGAGGAGGGCTCAGCTTCTGCGGTGCGGGCAGCAACGTTATAGAAGATCTCCTCGGAGTTGACGTGGTTGCAAAAACAAAAGCCCCATCCGACGGCCATGCCGCGTGCATTCAACGACACGATCCGGGCTATCGATGACGGGTAGGTACTAAAGGGAAGCCATCCTCCCGCAGGAGTCCACGAGAAGGGCTGCTGGAAGTCCGAGGAATCGCCAAACTGCGGGTCGGGCGCGCGCACGATCGCATTGCCCACGATGAAGCCGCCCCCGATCGCCGAAAACTCGGCGTGCTTGCTGTTCGGCGGCACGCCCGCGTCGATGCGGATTCCGTCGACCCAGATCGCTGCGTGAGTAATTCCATTCACCTGAACGCTTCCGACGACGGTAGCGGACTCACAACGACAGATCGCCGACGCCATGCTGGCCGCCGTGTCGAGGATCGTTACGTGGCCGCGCTTCCAGGTCGCCGCATGCCCGTCAATGCTCCCCGCCACCGTCCCGTCGTTCGCGATCGCCGCGGGAACGATCGGGAGTGTCGTTCTTTCGTGGGCGGCTCCATGCCAGAGAATTCCACCGGATGCGGTGGCGCCGACTACATCGCCGCTGTCGTTCAGCGCGACCACCGTTTCGCTTCCCGGGAGATTCGTCCGGGTATAGGCGGCGAACAGTTCCGGGGGAAGGTCGGAGAGCTGGTCCGCGTGTCCCGTAGTCGGCGCAAGAGCGCGATCACCGCTGCAGGCGGCGGCGAAAACCAGCGCAGCGAGGGCGAGTTGTAACCCGATCGACCGCATGTGGGACCTCTCGAAATGCGCTCGGCTCGTGGAGTCGAGCTCGTGGCACAGGCTGCGAGACTCCATCATTTCACGACAGCATCGGGGATCTCCGAAGAACTGCTGCCAGTGCACTATGGAAATTGGATTCTATGCAATCAATAGCACGATATGATGTAGCCGGATGGTCTGCTTCGCGGGGGCCTCGTCGTACTCGATGAGCTCGGTATTGCGAAGTCGCAGCCCGAGTCCAGGAAGCAGCTCGAAGAACTGCTCGACCATCGGACGCCCCGGATCTGCAATGGTGGCGACGCCGCCGGGCGCGAGCGCACGCGCGATGACGTTCGCGACGAGCGGCGGATAGCGATCCTCGTAGATCACATCCGCTGCGACGACGCGATCGAAGATGCCCAGGTCGGCGGGGAGATCGCGCCAGTCTATCATGCGCGTGCGCGGCTCGCGCTCGAGCGTTCGCCAGGCGTTCGCGCTCGTGAAGAGGAGCGCATCGTCATAGTAGTCGCTCGCGAGCACATCGTAGCCCGCGCGCATCGCACCGATGGTCGCGAGGCCAAGCCCCGCTCCGAGCTCGAGCATCGTACGTCCCGCGCCGCTCTCCACCGCGAGCGCGCGCGCGAGAACGCGCGACGACGGCCAGATATCCGCCCAGTACGGAAGGCGGTCGTCGCGGACCATGTCTTCTTCGCTGATCAGCGCGTCGGTGTTCTCCGGATGCATCAGATCGACGGTGCCGCCGGGAAGATCGACCTGCGAGTGCGCTATCACGAAGCGGCGCTCGAGCTCCTTCACGAGCGGCCGCCCGCGCAGCACGGTCATCGCGTCACAACGAGAAGTGCGTCGCGAGCTGCGCGTCGTCGGAGAGTAGAATAGCGTTGACGATTTCGCCGGCCTCGATGCGCGGGCGCTCCTGCGGAATCACGAGCAGCGCGTTGGCAACCGACATCGATGTGAGTATGCCGGAGCCCTGTGGGCCGGTGAGTCGCGCGCTGAGCGTGCCGTCGGGCTTCACGGACACGATCGCGCGCAGAAAGTGCGTGAGCGCGGCGCCGATCTTCACCGGCTCCTCGAGTGTCACCGGGAGCGGGCGGCGGAAGAGCCTCGTGTGGCCGAGCATGCGGCGCAGAACGGGGCGCACGAAGAGCTCGAAGGTCACCATCGTCGACACCGGATTTCCCGGTAGCCCAATCCATGGCATTTTGCCGAGCCATCCAAAGCCGAGCGGTGCGCCGGGGCGCATGCGCACCTTCCACACATCGAGCGTGACGCCCGCCTCGGCGAGCACCGGGCGGAGATAGTCGAACTCGCCCGCGGAGATGCCAGCCGAGGTGATGAGGAGATCGCAGCCGGCGGCGCGATCGATGCGCGCGCGAATGTCCTTCGGATCATCGCGCGCGACGCCGAGGTTGACGGGGATGCCGCCGTTCAGCCGAATGAGCGAGTGGAGGGTGTAGCTGTTCGACGTGACGATCTTCTTTCCGTCGAGTGCTTCGGTGAAGCGGTCGAGGTCGACGATCTCGTCGCCGGAACCGAAGAAGGCGACGCGCGGCTGGCGATATACGTCGACCGAGGATGCGCCGACGGAGGCGAGGACGCCGATCTGCGCGGCGCCAATCGGCTGGCCGCGGTCGATGACCTGTGTGCCGGTGGTGATGTCCTCGCCGCGGTGGCGCACGTTGCGGCCCGCGTCGCGATCGCTGCGAATGGAGACGCGTTCAATGCCGCCATCGGTGTCCTCGAGGCGGATGACGGTGTCTACGCCCTCGGGGAGCGGAGCGCCGGTCATGATGCGAGTGCAGCTGCCTGCTTCCACTACGCGCGAGGGGAAGGCGCCGGCGGCGACGGTCTCGAGCACGGTGAGCGAGACGGGCTTTTCGGCGGTCGCGCCATCGACGTCGCTCGCGCGCAAGGCATAGCCATCCATCGCGGAGTTGTCCCACGCCGGGAGCGTGAGCGGTGAGACGACGGGGGTCGCGAGCACCCGGCCCAGCGCCTCGAGCAGCGCGACACGCTCGACGGAGAGTGGCTGGATGCCGGCGACTATTCGCGCGACAGCGTCCGATACGGTGAACACTACGGCGCGTTACGAAGCTTGAGCGACGCGAGCATCACGACGATGCGATTCTGCACGCTGTCGACCGCTGACTGCTTTGTGATCCAGTTGTTCGCGAGCAGGCTGAAAATGACGGTATGATCGTCGGCGGTGATCGCGTACCCGGAGAGCGAGCGCGCGTTGGCGACGGAGCCCGTCTTCGCGTGCACTCTTCCGACGGCAGCGGTGCCGAGCATGCGACGCTCGAGCGATCCGTCCACACCTGCGATCGGGAGCGCGTCGTAGAACACGTGGAACGCGGTGTCGGCGCGGATCTTGTCGAGGACGCGCACGAGCGTCTCGGGGCTCAGATAGTCGTAGCGCGAAAGCCCACTGCCATCGCGAATGAGATATCCGTCGGACTCCGCACCCCACGATTGGAGCTGGCGCTCGACGACCGCGCGGCCGCTGTCGGCGGAGCCGGTGCCTGTTTTCTCGAGGCCGAGCGTCTTGTAGAGAATCTCGGCGATCTGGTTTTGCGAGGGCTTCTCGAGCGCGGCGAGGATCTCGCGAAGGGGCGGGGAGCGCACCACGAACAGCGCACGCATCTTCGCGTGTTCGTACGGGATCGCGTCGGTGCCGCTCGTGCCCCAGTGACCGCTTCCCATCCCGATCCCACGCGACCGGAGCGCTTCGGTCAGCGCGGCGAGATACGCGCGGCGAGAGTCCGGATACACGTATATCACCGTATCCGTGGACGTTTTCAGCTTTCCACGCAGAATGAACGCGTTCCGAAGCTGGTTGAAGTCGAGACGAATGTTGCCGGTGTCGGACGGCGCGCTCTTCGCGCCGTTGAGCACGAACGGATACACGCGAGAAGGGCTCGTCACGACGCTATCGGGTGTCTTACCCGGCTTCCCGTACGCGATCAGCGTTCCGAATCCCTCATTGAAGTAGAGAGCATCGACTCCGGCACCGTAGTCCTCTCCGAGATCGTCCCACGACCATCCGAATCCGATCGTCGTATCGGGAAAGACATCCGGCGCCGCGCGGATGCCATCGGTGATTACCGTGATCCCGTGCGCGCGAAGCGAGTCCGCGATGTCGTAAAGCGGGTTCATCGCATTGCCGCGGATGTGGTCACTGATCGTTGGATCGCCGCGCCCCGTTACTATCAGCGCGCCTTCGAGCGTGTCGTGCCTCATGTATCCAGCCGCCTCGAAGTCCGTTCGATACCTGTAGTCCGCGCCGAGCAGCGCGAGCGATGCCGCACCCGTCACGATCTTCATGTTCGATGCCGGCATGAAGAGCTTCCCCGCATTGAGCGAGTACAGCGTGTCGCCCTTCTCCGGATCCACCACCAGCACGCCGAAATGCGCATCGCGAAACCCGCGCTGCGCGACCATCGAGTCGATCTCGCGCTTGAGCTGCTCGCGCGTAACGGTCGCCGCACGCGGCATGCTCGCCGGCGTGCCGGGAGCACCCGCCGGCGCGCCCTGCACTCCGCCCGACGCGCACGCCGCACCAACCGCCACCATCGGAACCAACAGCCGCAAACTCTTCATATGCGCATCACCTTTTCCTCAACGAGGTTCGCCAACGTCGTTAGCCACTCCGGATCCGAGAACAGCAGCAGCGGCACGTTCGCTTCGATCGCCGGATCGTCCGTCACGATTGCGATATAGTGCGCGCTCATCTCCGAGCCGGAATCGTACAGCTGAATCTTCCCGGTTTCGCGCCTGAAGATCTCGATCTTCGGCAGCGCCGCCGCCTTGAACCCCTCGGCGATCACGATGTCCGCGTCCGACAGGTACTGCTCCGCGATCTGCTCCGGTGTTTTCTCCTCCGTCCACCGCTCCACCAGCGCGAACTTGTCCGGGCTCACCATCGCCACACGCTCGGCGTGCCCTTCGTGATAGTGCTTGTACGTGTCCGTCGTGCTCGGGTCGATGTTGAAGGTGTGCGACCCGTGCTTCATCGTCATCACGCGATGTCCGCGCCTCGCCATCTCGGCCGCGAGCTTCACGGTGAGCGTCGTCTTCCCCTGCTTCTTAGTTCCGATGATCGTCACGATCGGCGGTCGCCGCATATTGCTCCGCGAGCGCGAGCTCGTCCGGTGAATTGACATTCATGAACAGCTGGTCCGGATCTCCGTACTTCCGCACGGCATCGACGCCGAGGCGGGCCAGGCGCACCTGATCGAAGAAGCCGATGACGCGACGGTCGTCGGCGTCGATCGAGCGCTCGATCGGCGCGACGCACGCCTGCGAATAGTACGCGCACAGCGGCTCGAGCCCGCGCCGCGACGATCCGCTTTCCGGCGCCACGACATCGGCATCCTTCCCCATCTCGCGCAACTCGGCGAGCAGCCCTTCGGGGACGAACGGCATGTCCCAGGCGACGACGATCACTGCCGTCCCCGCATGCACGAGCGCCGCGTGAATGCCGCCGAGACTCCCGATGTCGGACCGGACGTCGCCGGCCACGCGAACGTTAGGAAGCCAGGATGATGCCGCCGGATCGTTTGCGATCAGAAGCAGCGAGTCGGTCGCGCCGCCGAGCGCCTTCGCGACGCGATCGATCACCCGCTCGCCGTCCACGCGCTCGAGCCCCTTTGGCTTCCCTCCATAGCGCGAGGAATGACCGCCGGCCAGGATCACTCCCGTACATGCCCTCACGTCTGATGCAGCTGCGGCGTTCCGCTGACCGCGCGCCCGACGATCCCCATTCCCGTCGCCTTCGCTATATCCACCGCCATCGTGCTCGGCACCGACGGCGTCGCGACCAGCCCCATGCGCGCACGCGCAGCCTTGAATGCGAGCTCGCCGGAGATTCGCCCCGTCACGAGGAGGATCAGATCCTGGGGGCTCGTCCCATCGAGGATCGCCGCGCCGATCACCTTGTCCACCGCATTGTGCCTGCCGATATCCTCGGCATGATACAGCAGCGTTTCGCCATCGGTGATCGCCGCGGCGTGGATGCCACCGGTTTCCTTGTAGTGTGTTCCGCGCGCGAAGAGCTCCTTGAAGAGCGCGCGCATTTTCTGCAGATCGATCGGCGGCAGCGCGGACTTGCGGCGCGGAAGTGAGCTGAGCGACCCGAGGATCGTCGTCACCGCGCCGCATCCCGATGCGAGAACGCGCCTGCGATCGCTCGCCTCCACCGTTTGGAAGCGCTCGGCCGGCACATCGACCCAGAAGCCGAGCTCCTGCGCACATGGGCGCATCCTGAGGATGTCCGCCTGCGTGTCGATGTAGCCCTCGCCGTGCAGCCATCCGACCACGAGCTCGTCGAGCCGCTCAGGGGTGCACATCCAGGTGACCGCGGGCGCGCCATTTACCTCGAGCCACACGGGCGCTTCTTCCACCGCGTCGAGGGCGACGGCCGGATTCGTCATCCGCGAAATATACCGCGTTCCCGTGTGGCTGGCCGGTCGTGGGGCGGGGTGTCAGCCGTCGACGGTGAACTCCGACGCGATGGTCGCATCCTCGCGCACGACCACGCTCGTGACGAGCGCCGAGCCGGTGAGCGCGCCGCTCACCTTCAAGTAGATGAAGCGCGCGAGATTTTCGCTGGTTGGAATCAGCTTGCCGTCAGCGAACTCGGGCACTTGCGTCGTGATGTCCATGCCATGAAAGCGAACGCGCACCTCGCGGTCGAGTACCTTGTCGAGATGCCCGAGATCGACGACCATCCCCGTCTCCTCGTCGAGCGGTCCGCTCACTGTCACGTCGCAGGAATAGTCGTGCGAGTGCGTGGCAGAGGCTGCGCCGAAGCGCTGCTCGTTGCGCAGGCCGCTCCAGTCGGAGCGCCAGTAGCGATGCGACGCGGTGAACGACACGCGGCGTGTGAGCGCGAACACGTCAGCGACTCACGCGCGCGGCGTGCGCTTGCGACTTCCGATCAGGTCGCGTCGCGGCCTTCGGGCGTCGGCTGGTCGGGCGGAATCCACGGCACGCCGTTCTCCATCACGCTCTCGATGTCTCGCGTGCCGAAAAGCGACGCGTCGTCATTGTCGGCGGCGCGCTGAGCCTCGTCGTCGGTGTCGGATAGATCGCTGCCGCCAAGCAGGGAGTCGTCTTCGCTAGCGGCGGCGCGCGCCACTGCCTCATCGGCTGCCTCGGGCTCTTCGTCGCGCCGAATCGCGTCGACGAAGATGTCGTTGGTGTACGTCTCGAGACCGACGACGTCGCTGAGCACGTGATCGGCAATCTGCTTCTCGCCTTCCGTGCCTACACGTCCGGAGAGCGTGACGTAGCCGTCCTTCACGTGCACCAGAATTTCGTCGACGTCGATCTGATCATCCTGCGCGAGCTGATCGCGAACGAGCCCGCGAAGCTCGGAATCGCTCAGATCATCGAGGTCGAATACGTTCTCAAAATCCTGTGCCATTTGCGGACCTCGTCTAGCGCGAGAAGATGTATGAAATGCCGAAGGTGAGAACCGGATTGGAGACCCACTGATTCTGAACCTGGCCGGTTGAGAGAATCGGCGTGCCGCCGGTCGGTGCAAGGAAATAGCCGCCGGGATACGAAAGCTGCCAGTAATAGTCCGTCAGGTCGAGTCTGGCGCCCCAGGGGCCGTGCGACACGAACTTCAGTCCCAGGCCCCCATGAAGTGCAAAGCCGGTGCCGAATGAATAGCCGCCGACGTCCTGGCTGGCCCGGCTGGAGGCGAGGCCAACACCGAAGCCGACGATCGGAATCACGTGGTGATAGCTCTTCTTTCCGGTGAGGGCGAGGTTGATCCCCGCATCCGCGATCCAGAGGGCGTCGGACATCGTGCCCACCGTGCGCGCGTCGCCGGACTTGAGCGGATCGAGCACCAGACGCTTGGAGAAGGCGCGCCCGATGCGCACGTCGAATTCCGCAGGGCCGCCGATGTGCAGGTCGTAGCGGATACCCGCTATCGAGCTCGATTGCGGACCGATGCCGACCTCGCCCTTGTTGCCGCCGAAGTAGCCGGCCCAAACCGTGAAGTCCTGATGGTAGTCGTAATCTCGATAGGGGCTCTGCTCAGGCTCGCTCCCCACCTGCGCGGCGAGTGGTGCAACGCCGATGCAAAGAAGTGCGGCGGTAAATACGAGCTTCACGTTGCGGCTCCCATCTCTCTGAGGTCGATGCCGGTCATCTCGGTGGGCTTCTCCACGCCGAGCATCGCCAGCACCGTTGGTCCAACATCTCGCAGCGCGCCTCCCGCGCGGAGCGGACGATCACCGTCCGGATCGACGATCACGAGCGGAACCGGGTTCGTGGTGTGTGCCGTGTGCGGCCCGCCGGTGGCGGGATCGATCATCATCTCGCAATTGCCATGGTCCGCAGTGACCAGCACGCGCGCATCGGCGCGCGCCGCGGCGGCGATCACGCGGGCAAGACACTCATCAACCGTTTCCACTGCCTTGATCGCCGCGGGAATGACGCCGGTGTGCCCGACCATGTCGCCGTTTGCATAGTTGCAGAGGATGAAGTCGTAGTTGCGCGCGCTGATCGCCTTGCACAACACGTCCGTCACGCCGTACGCGCTCATCTCGGGCGCGAGATCGTACGTCGCCACCTTTTGACTCGGCACCAGCTCGCGAACTTCGCCCTTGTACGCCGTCTCGTGTCCCGCGTTGAAGAAATACGTGACGTGCGCGTACTTCTCCGTCTCGGCCGTTCGAAACTGCGTGCCGCCGTGCGCCGAGATGACCTCGGCGACGACGCGAGCGAGTGTGAACGGCGGAAAGACGACGGGAATCTCGTACGTCTCGTCGTACTGCGTCATCGTGACGACCTTGATCGACGGGCGTCCGCGCACATCGAAGCCGTCGAACGGATCCTCGGTGAGCGCGCGCGTGATCTGGCGCATCCGGTCCGAGCGGTAGTTGAAAAGGATGATCGCATCGCCATCTCGTACCGTCGCGACGGGCTCGTCGTTCCGTTCGATCACCACCGGCTTCATGAACTCGTCGCTCTCGCCGCGCTCGTAGGCGGCGCGAATCGCCGAGATCGGGTCCGGAGCGCGGGGGCCGACACCCTGCATCATCGCGCGGTACCAGAGCTCCGTGCGCGTCCATCGGCGATCGCGGTCCATCCCGTGATAGCGACCGCCGACCGAGGCGAGCTCCGCACGTCCCTTCACGCGCTCGAGTGTCTGCTCCATGAAGCCGAGCGCGGAGCGGGGAAGCGTGTCGCGGCCATCGAGGAGGGCGTGAATCGCCACGTGCGGCACTTTCTCTCGCTCGGCCAGGTCCACGAGGGCGAAGAGGTGCTTGTCGAATGCGTGGACGCCACCGTTGCCGATCAGCCCCGCGAGATGGAGCGTGCCGCCACTCGCACGCACCGCGGCGCACGTCTCGACCAGGGTGTCGTTGCGGAAGAAGGAGCCGTCGTCGATCGCGCCGTTGATGCGGACGAGATCCTGGGGGACGACGCGCCCGGCGCCGAGATTGAGATGCCCGACTTCGCTGTTCCCCATCTGTCCTTCGGGGAGACCGACTGGCAGCCCTGACGCGTGCAGCAGCGTTCGCGAGGTGCCGCTCCAGAGTGCGTCCCACGTCGGCGTGCGCGACATCGCGATCGCGTTGCCATCACGTTCCGCACGATAGCCCCAACCGTCGAGCACCAACAAAACGACTGGGCGCTTCCGCGAAGTCGACATCTTTGCTCAGTGAGAGTTCGAACGTATACTGCGGCGCGACCCCAGCCTCGGAAATGTACGCGCCCTCTCATTCTCCTTCCAGCGATGCGCTGTAATTCGATCGTGCTCGTGTGCGCGCTCGTGGCATCGTCGGCTCGTGCGCAGACCACTGCGACCACCGCGGCTGCCGCGCGCGTCGCGCCCGACGGCCGCCTCGTGGCGACGCTGCGCGTTGGCGCTGCGCTCAAGGCCGGCGTGACGAAGGCGGATTGGACCGCGGTCACGATGGAAGGATTTCTTCACAAGAGCGTGGTGACGGCGAAGAAGGATGCGCTCACCGTGCACGCATCGAGCGGCGCTGCACTGCGGGGGACCGCCGATCCATCAGGTGCGATCGTCGCCGTGATCGAGGATGGGATGGCGGTGGATAAGCTCTCGGCGAGCGGCGACTGGTTTCGCGTGAAGCGGGATGCGTGGGTGCAGACGCGCGAGCTGAAGACGACCGTCGCGAGAGCGCCGCCGCTCGTCGGTGGCGCGCCGGTGCGCACGCCCGCCGCGCCGGTCGCACCGCCGCGTGCATCGCAGGGAGCGCCACAGCGCGTTGCGGCCCTTCCGCCGCGCACCACGCCCGCAGGTCCGTCGGCCAGCGCACCCGATCCATCGATCGCGTCGGGAGACTTTGCGGCCGCGCATCCGTTGGTGCTGCGCGCCGCGCCGGACGGAAAGCCGAGTGGCACCGCGGACTCGGCGGCGCGCCTGCGCATCGTGGCGCGGGATCACGGATGGGCGCGCGTGCAGAGCGAGGGGTGGGTGCGCGAGAGCGAGCTGATTCCGGTGGACAGCTCGTCGGTGAGCGCGGTGAGCGCCGCGGACCTGCGCTCGGACCCGGAGCACTACAAGGGATCGACGGTGCGATGGGTCGTGCAGGCGATCGCGGTGCAGGCGGCGGATCCGCTGCGGAAGGGGCTCGCGCCCGACGAGCCATATCTGCTCGCCCGCGGACCGGGGAGTGAAAGCTCGCTCCTGTATCTGGCGCTGCCGACGGCGCTGGTCGCGAGCGCGAAGGCGCTTCCACCGCTGAGCTACATCATGGTGCTCGCGAGGGTGCGGGCGGGACGAAGCGACCCTTCCGGGGTACCCATTCTCGATGTCCTGCGCATCGTTCCGCGCTAGCATCGTTCGGCGGCCACGCAGCGCCGTCCACTCTCACATACACTGATGCCCTTCTCCGATTTTCGCCGGAAGCATCCGGCGTTCACCGCGGCGGTTGCCGTCATCATCGTCGGCCTCCTCGCGATTGACGGATGGGTGCTCTACAAGCGCGTCGCCTACCAGAACGAGATCGCTCGCCTCCGCTCCGGGATGAGCGACTTCGAGCGGCGGCGAAGCGACGCGGTGACGAATACGAACGAGAAGCGGCTCGCGATGATGATGGAGCTGCTGCGGCGGCAGGCGAAGATCGACAAGGAGATCCATCTGGCGGTCGCGGTCGACAGCAGCAAGATGTATCTCGAGCGGGACGGAGCGCTGCTGCGCGAAATGAGTGTCGAGGTGGCGGCCGGGAAGCGGCTTGGAAGCGGCAAGGACACGCTTCACATGGCCGCTCCGCGCGGCACCCGCACGGTCGAGCGCGTGATGGGTCCGAAGGACGCGTGGGAGGTCCCGGCGTGGGTGTACGCGGATCGCGGGGTCCCCCAGCCGGCGACGCTGGGGCTCGTCGGTGCTCTCGGGCCGGTGGCGGTCGTCCTAAATGGTGGCACCGTCATCTATTCGTTGCCGAGCGTGGGGCCGTTGAATGATTCGTCGTACGTGCTGCCGGGGAGTATCAGGGTGAGCGCCGAGGATTTGCGGGCGGTCACGCCGGACCTGCAGCGTGGAACAGTCGTTTATTTTTATTGAAGTAGTGGAAGATCTGATTTATTTACGAGGGACATGAGCATACCCAGCGGCAGCATTCCGTCTCCTGAGCCACGCCCGATCCGCCCGCGCCCGGCGTTCACGACAACGCCCGAGGCGCGCGACGGCTGGAAGTTCATGGCGGGCGCCATCGGTACCACCGTTCTCCTGGGAATCGTGAGCGGGGTGCTCGTCTATTCGACGCTGCGCGTGCGTTTTCAGCGCGACATCAACCGAATTGTGTTCAATCGGAATTGGGAGCTGCTCGACGATGTGAGCCGGAAGGCGGGAACGGTAACCGACTCGCTGCAGTCGATGCTGGCGACCGAGCCCGACAGCACGGAGACGAAGCCGTATCTCGTGGTGAGCCTCGAGGACCGTCGACTCTGGTACAAGGTTGGCGACACGACGCTCTATACGACGCAGGTGGCCGTGGGGAGCGGAAAGACCCTAGTTCAGAAGCAGGGCAGCCGGCAGGAGTTCAAGTTCGACACTCCGCGCGGCCGTCTGGTGGTGCAAAGCAAGGAGATGGATCCTGTGTGGGTGCCGCCGGACTGGCACTACGTGGAGCAGGCGAAGAAAAAGGGGTTGGGAATCATGGCGCTCGATCGCAAGAAGGCGATCCCGGGCGGGGATGGCACGATGATCGAGGTCGACGGCAACGATGTGGTGAAGCGAGGGGCGGACGGCCTGGAGATTCCACTCGAGGCCAAAGATGGCCACGAGATCACCGCAGGTGGGAACATCATCGTTCCGCCCTACGGGACAAACCAGCGGAAGTACAAAGGAACGCTGGGCGGCCACCGCTTGAACATGGGCGACGGTTATGCGCTCCACGGTACGGATGAGCCGCTGTCGATAGGCAAAGCGGTCAGCCACGGCTGTGTCCGCCTGCGTAATGAGGACATTGCGTACCTCTACAGCATCGTCCCGGTCGGAACCGCGGTGTTCATCTATTGACCGCCTGGCCAGTCAACGTAGAGATCTACTAATGGGTTGCAGTATCACGCCACCGGCGTCTATTGTAACATAGAACCGTGTTGACGCCTCGCCTCTCCTGAGGTCGAGGACTCCTTGTAAAAGGGCACGTTGGCTTCGGCCAACACGCAAAACCAAGAGACTGCCTCAGGCGGTCCGTCTGGTTGCCAGGGAGGGCATCCCGTGAAGACATCCTCACCCCGCGCACGCCGGTACAAGGCACGCGCAGTCGGAGTTATTGCCAGCATCGCGTTCGTAGGCGTCGCCGCAGGCGCGTCCTTCGAACTCGACGAGCATCCCGACCTCCCGAAAGCTCCACCCGTCCCTCCGATCGCCATTACGGTGTCCGCCGGTGCGATCGCCACGCCCGCCAAACCGATGGCGTTCGCGTTCCTCGATTCGCTCGTCGGACTCAGCGGGAAGCTCCGCGCCCGCTTCGTCGCCCGTGGCACCCCCACGCTCGGCATTCCGATCCTCGCCCAGCTGTTCGGCGACAGCGCGCTCGAGACCCCCGGCATTCATCCATTAATGGATGCATCGCGCTCGTTCTCGCTCATCACTATGCTCCCGTTCTCAGCCAAGCAGGCCGGCCGGATCGGCTCGTATCGCATGGGAAGCTGGCCGGCCGAGCGCCGTGCGCCGCGCTCCTCGGGCTACGCGAATCCGGAAGGCTTCATCGAGGTCACGGCGGCGAACGAGACCACCTACGTCTCGGATCACTTCCGGCTCAGCGACTTCCTGACGCACGACCAGCAGGAGACCTGGCCCAAGTATCTCGTGCTCAATGAGCGGCTCATCGACAAGCTCGAGCTCGTCATCCAGGATCTCAACGTGCACGGTGTGCACGTCGAGCACCTCGCGGTCATGTCCGGCTTCCGGACGCCCGAGTACAACGTGCAGGGCGTCGGTGAAGGCGGCCGCGCTCGCGACAGCCGCCACCAGTACGGCGACGCTGCCGACGTCTTCGTCGACAACAATGGTACCGGGCGCATGGAAGATCTGAATCACGACGGGCGCGTCAATGCGGCCGACGCGAAGGTCATTCGTGACGCGGTGGATCGCGTCGAGACCGCGCACCCGGAGCTCGCGGGCGGCGTCGGCATCTATCGCGGCAATGGAGTGCACGGCCCATTCGCTCACGTCGACGCGCGCGGTGTCCGCGCTCGCTGGGGTCGCGGATAAGGCTCGCTTCGGAACCACCGGTTCTCTACTACGCCCTTCGCCGTTGCGAGGGGCGTAGCTACATCCGAGCATACGTGGTAAATCACAGCTAGCCGCGCCCCGAGTCTTTCCACGATCAGCCTGCCATGAATACGAGTCTTCGCGATCGCATCGTCCGCACCCTCGACGTTCTCCCCGACGAGCGTGGGTATCAGCTCCTCGACTACATCGAGTTCCTCGAGTCCAAGTACGCGGAGCGCACGGCGCAGTCGCCGAACGCGATGCAGCGGTTCGCCGAGGGGGTCGAGGATACGCTGCGCGCGGGCCGGGTGTCGGCGTCGGCGATCTCGGAGACAATGGGGCTCATGAACAAGGCTATGGGCGTTCTCTCGGGCGTCGCCGCGGCTGGCAAGTCAGTTGCAAGTGATGTGGTCGATGCGGCGTCGCGCAACGTTGCGCGCGCCACGACGGAGCGGCCCACCGCCACTCCGGCAGCAGCACCGCCGGCGACAGCGCCCGCGGTACCACCGACCGACACTTCCGGAGGCACCACGACGTGACCGCGACTTCCAGCACTGCCGGCGCCCGCTCGAAACCCCGCAGCCGCGAACCGGCTCCGCGCACCGGCGCCAAGCGCACGTTGATCGGCAAGATCACGCAGATCCCGTCGTATCTCCGGCTGATGGCGGGGCTCGTCACAGATCCGCGCGTTCCGACGCTCGACAAGGTGCTCCTGGGCGTTGCCATCGCGTATGTCGTCTCGCCGATCGACCTGATTCCGGACTTCATTCCGTTTCTCGGACAGGTCGACGATGTGTTCGTGCTCGTGCTCGCCGTGCGCAGGCTGATCACCAACGCCGGCATGCGTGTGGTGCGCGATCACTGGGACGGTGCGGTCGAGGATTTGCACCCCACGGCGCTGCAGGAAGTGATCGTGGCCGCCGCGTTCTTCCTGCCGCGCGGCATCCGTCGTCGTCTCCGGAAGATCGCTCGATAGACGCCACCGCGGCGGTTCGCACGAGGCTGGTCCGCCGCGCGCTTGCGGCGTTGGTGTCGTCGTTCGTGCTCGGCGCGTGCTCGCCCGCGAATGGTGCGCACGCGCCGCTTCGCTGGGGCGGTGACGCCGAGGGCGGAGCGCCGTTCGTAGAGGCGGATCCCGCCGACCCCGCGAAGGTGCGCGGCTTCGACGTCGAGATCGCACAGATGATCGGCCACGACCTGCATCGCGATCCGCTGTTCGTCCAGGTGGCGTGGGCATCGATCGAGGCGTCGGTGGAGCGCGCGGATTTCTCGATCGGGATGTCCGGCGTCGAGGACAGGCCGGAGCTGCGCGCGCGGCATGCGGTGTCGATTCCGTATTTCGAGTTTCGCGAAGTGCTCGCCGTGCGCTTCGCCGACAGCGCGCGCTACCGCACGCTCGCCGATCTCGCAGGCAAGCGCGTCGCCACGCTCGGCGGCACCGGCGCGTATCAGATGCTGCTCGACGCGCAGCCGCATGGTGGACCGATCCCGATCTCGTACGACGACGATGTGCATCCCTACAGCGATCTCGTTGCCGGCCGCGTGGATGCGGTGCTGCTCGACAACATCATCGCCGACCGCTCGCTGCGCCGTACCGGCGGCTTCTTTATCCAGCGGGTGCCCGTCGAGACGGGATCCTACGTGGCTGTGCTCGCGGCTCGCGACACCGCACTTCGCGATTCCGTGAACGCGATTCTGCGCGCACGGATGCGCGACGGCTCGCTCGAGAAGACGTTTCGCGCATGGCACGTATGGGACACGACGCAAACCGCGTACTTCGCGCGTGTGCTCGACGACTCCGCGCGCGCGCGCGCCGCGGGGGCGATCGCGAGCGTGCGCACCGTGCGCTCGTATCTCCCCGCGCTGCTGCGCGCCGCGGGGATCACGCTCCTGCTTTCATGCCTCGCAATGGTGCTCGCCGTGGGCGTAGGCATCGCGGTCGCGGCGGGGCGCGTGTACGGATCGCCGCTCGTGCGAGCGCCGCTCGCGGTGTACGTCGAGATCATTCGCGGGACGCCGGTGCTGCTGCAGCTCTTTGTGTTGTACTACGGACTGTCCGGGTTCGTACGACTCCCGGCGTTCGTCGCGGCCGTTCTCGGTCTTGGGCTGAACTACGCGGCGTACGAATCGGAGATCTATCGCGCGGCGCTGCAGGCGATCCCGCGCACGCAGCTGGAGGCCGGGCGCACGCTTGGACTCTCCGAGGCGCAGATCCTTCGACTCGTTCGCGGACCGCAGGCGCTCAGGCTCGCGCTCGCGCCGATGACGAACGACTTCGTCGCGCTGCTCAAGGATTCGTCACTAGTGTCCGTCATCACCGTCGTCGAGCTCACGAAGCAGACGGCGATCTACGCGACGAATGTCGGCAGCTGGGTGGTGCCCGGAATTCTCTGCTCGTTGATCTATCTCGCGCTCTCGCTTCCACTGTCGCGTCTCGCACGCGCGCTCGAGAAGAAGTGGAGCTCCGTATGACCCAGGCGCTGGATGTTCGCGACGTTCACGCATCACGCGGCGCCGTCGAAGTGCTGCGCGGCGTCACGATCGATGTCGCGCCGGGCGAGATCTGCATGCTCATGGGCACCTCCGGCTCGGGGAAGACGACTATGCTGCGCGCGATCGCGGCACTCGGATCGTTCGACTCGGGGTCGATCGTCGTCGACGGCTTTGCGCTCGCACCGGGGCCCGTGCCGCCGGAGTCGAAGCTGAAGGTGCTGCGCCGCAGTGTCGGGATGGTCTTCCAGTCGCAGTCGCTCTTCGAGCATCTCTCGGTGCTCGACAACGTGACGCTCGCGCTCGTGCACGCGCTCGGCTGGACGCGCGAGAAAGCGGAAACGGAGGCGACGGCGCTGCTCACGACGCTTGGTGTCGCGCACCGCATGGCCGCCTTTCCGCGCCAGCTGTCGGGGGGAGAGGCGCAGCGCGTCGCCATCGCGCGCGCGCTCGCCCCCGATCCTACGCTTCTCCTGCTCGACGAGCCAACCTCCGCGCTCGATCCCGCGCGCCGCAGCAGCCTCGGCGAGGTGCTGCGCGGACTCGCGGCCGAGGGGCACGCGCTGCTGATCTCGACGCACGATGTGGACTTCGCCGAGGCGTTCGCGGACAGGGTGGCGGTGTTGGCGAAGGGTGTGGTGGTGGAGGAGGGGTCGCCGCGCGATATCCTCTCCGAATCGACACACGCGGACGTGCGCGCGCTGCTCCGCTCGCCCTCCAACGAGCCCCCGCGCTAGCCGCGTACCGACACTTTACACTCCTCCGGTCGTCCCCTAGCTTTCGCTATGGCAACCAGCACTCGCATCCCATCACGGCCCGCTGTCTCCGCATCGTCGGAGAGCGGGCCGTCTCGTCATCAGGACTCATCGTCGCCGTCACGTGTGCGGGCCGAGCCGGCGCTCACCTTCGACGATGTGCTGCTGGCGCCGCGACACAGCGTCACGCATCCGAGGGACGTGAGCACGAGCACCCGCTTCACCACCGGGATTTCGCTCAACATTCCCCTCGTATCCGCCGCGATGGATACGGTGACGGAATCCGAGATGGCGATCGCGATGGCGCGCGCCGGCGGCATCGGCGTGATCCACAAGAACATGTCGATCGACAGACAGGCGGCCGAGGTCGATCGGGTAAAGCGCTCCGAGAGTGGAATGATCCTGAAGCCGATCACGCTCGGCCCAGAGGCGACGCTCCGTGAGGCGAATGCGCTGATGATGCGCTTCAAGATCTCCGGAGTGCCGATCGTCGATCGCGACAACAAACTGATCGGGATCATTACCAATCGGGATCTGCAGTTCGAGCGGCAGCTGGATCGCCCGCTTCAGGAGGTGATGACCAAGGACAAGCTCATCACCGCGCCCGTGGGCACGACACTCGATGAGGCGGAACGCATCCTCGGCAAGCATCGCATCGAGAAGCTTCCCGTAGTCGACGTGGAGGGACGGCTCGGCGGATTGATCACGGTGAAGGACATTCACAAGCGCCGACAGCATCCGAGTGCGAACAAGGATCGGCACGGGCGGCTGTGCGTCGCTGCGGCGCTGGGCTCGGGTGGCGACTTCCAGGAACGCGCGCGTGCGTTGTTCGACGCCGGCGTCGATGCACTGGTGATCGACACGGCGCACGGACACAGCGAGGGCGTGCTCGTGGCGACCTCGCTCATTCGCGAGATGCTTCCGGACATCCAGCTCATCGCCGGCAACGTAGCGACGCGCGCGGGGACGATGGCGCTGGTCGAGCGCGGCGTGAATGCGGTGAAGGTAGGCGTTGGCCCCGGCTCGATCTGTACGACGCGCGTGGTCACGGGCGTCGGCGTGCCGCAGCTCACGGCGATCATGGATGCCGTGGAAGGCGCCGGCGAAGTGCCGGTGATCGCCGATGGCGGCGTGAAGTACTCGGGCGACGTCGTGAAGGCGCTCGCTGCCGGTGCGTCGAGCGTGATGATGGGATCGATGCTCGCGGGTACGGAGGAGAGCCCGGGCGAGTCGTTTCTGCTCGAAGGACGTCGCTTCAAGATGATCCGCGGCATGGGGAGTCTCTCCGCAATGCAGGACGGGAGCGCCGATCGCTACTTCCAGGAGGGGGAGCTCTCCGCGAAGAAGCTCGTGCCCGAGGGGATCGAAGGGCGCGTGCCGTACAAGGGACCCGTCGGCGACGTGATCTACCAGATGGTCGGCGGCCTGCGAAGCGGGATGGGCTACGTCGGCTGCGGGAGCATCGATGCGCTGCGCACGGAGACGGAGTTCGTGCGCATCACGACGGCAGGGCTGAGGGAGTCGCATCCGCACGACGTGACGATCACGCGCGAGGCGCCGAACTATTCGGTGTAAAGCTTCGCGCAGCGAGTCGCGCTGCTGGTAGTCAGATCGTCGCGCGCGCGCTGCGAAAGCCGCTCACCATGAGCGGCGAGATCGGGAGCAGCAGCAACAGGTACGTTCCGAGTGACTCTGCTCCGCCCGTGATGCTGCGCGGGTCGTAGAGCCGGCTCGTGAGCGCGACACACGCAATGCACCACGCGAGCGGCAGCATCCCCTTCAGCACGAGAGTCGTCGCGCGCGACAGTGTCGCCTGACGGCCGAGAATCGCGAGCACGCCGGTCGCGATCGTCGCCTGGGCGAGCACCGCGCCGCCCGCCACGAGCGCGAGCCCGCCGCCGTTCTCCAGCGCGAGCATCGAGCAGGCGAGATTGATGCAGAGCGCGAATGCCGAGAGGAGCGGGAGCGCCCGCTGCTTGCCGGTTGCGACGACGCCGATCGCGCCGAGCGTGGTAATCCCCCCGGCGGCCGCCGAGAAAATGAAGATGCGCGCGGCCGATGCTGCGGGAAGATAGCGAGGGAGCGCGAGAGCCATTGTTGGCTCCATCGCGAGTGCGAGCGCGCCGAGAATCGGCGGAAAGAGATAGGCGAAGGGAAGCACGGTGCGATCGAGATGCTCGCGCATCGCGGGCGCCGCTCCCGCCACGCGCGCGCTGCCGTAGACATCCGGGAAGATCACGGTGCGGATGATCCATGCGAGCGAGGCCGCGAGGCCGGCGATCGAGACGCCGAAGGCGTAAAGCCCGAGGGTCGTTGCGCCGCCATACGCCGCGACGACGAGGCGATCTGCGGTTCCGAGCGCGACCGTGAGAGCCGAGGAGAGCGCAAGCGGTATCCCGACGCCGAGGAGCCTTTTCAGCGCCGGCTTGTGGAGCAGAGGACGAAAGGGCGCGCAGTTGCGCACCGTCCACAGGCTCGCGAGCGCGCCTGCGACGAAGCCCGCTATCGCGCCGCGAAGGCCGAAGAGCTTCGCCATCCCCACCGCAGCGACGAGATGCAGCGACGCGTTCGCGATCTCGAGGAGCGCGTAGCGGCGGAGCTCGCGAAGCGCGCGGAGGTACGTCGTGGCGTAGACCCACAGCTCCTCGAGAACCACGCCGAGCGACACGGCGCGGAGCGCCAGTCGCCACGGCTCGTCGGTGACCACGAACGAAGCGATCAGCGCGACGAGTGAGGTGGCGATCGCCGTCGCGATGATCCAGCCTAGCGTGGTGCGCGCTGCCGTGTTCGAGCGCTCGACCGCTTCCGCATCGCCGAGCGCGTGTTCCTGCACGATCGCCAGCTCGAGCCCGCGCTGCACGCCGAGTCCGGAGAGCGGCGTGTAGCGCATGAAGATGCGGAAGAGCGTCCAGATGCCGAATGCGCGCGGCCCGAGGACGACTGCGAGCAGCAATCCGCGAATGCTGCGCATCCCCTCGGTCGTGCCTCGCGTCGCGGCGTAGAGCATGATTCGCCGTCCGCGTCCGGGACGGGCCGCGGACATATCGCGCTGCACGGTGATATCGGAAAGTGTCGTCGGCGCGATCATTGAGAAGGCGCAAGCGTCAATCGCCGCTTCGTGCGAAAAAGAGTCTTCCGATAGCTGACCTCAGCTATGTGCCGCGAGCGCCCGCCCCAACGGCCGCGCGCCGTGCGCGCGCCGGCGACGTTCGTCGACTTGATGAGGAACCAGCACACCCGTGCGCCCTGCGCGTGGAGGTGGCGCTCTCCCGCGCTGAACAGTGCGCTCGCGGTGCCGCGCTTTCGCTCCGCGCGCTCGACGTGGACGTAGCCGTGAAACGTCGCATCCCGGGGAAGCTCGAGCGGCGCGAAGCTGAGCGCACTGTCGAAGTAGGGCGTCCACCACGAGTAGCCGACGACGACGCCATCGCGGAGCGCCGCGAAGATCGTGCGACTAGCAAGATCGCGCGCGAGCTGGGCGAGACGGCGGCGCGTCATGATGGCACCGAGCAGGGCGTGCTCGTGTGCGCCGAGCATCCGGATCTCGACGCCGTCGGGGGGAGCGACGTGCCTGATCGTCGCGAGATCGCGCTCGTACAGGTTGTAGAGCGCCGAGCGAGCGACGCGAAAGATCGTTCGCTCGGCGAGCTCGGTCCAGAGCCCGCGAGCGCCGTCGGTGCGCCAGGCATGGCGCGCGTCGCCGGGAAAGGTGGCGACGTCGACGAGATACTTGTTCACGATGCGGCTGCCCTGAGCTTGCCGAGGAGGCGACGCTGCTTCGCGCGGTTGCGCAGGTCGGTCGCGCGCGAGAGCACGGCGATGGCGGCGCGCGCGACCGGCGTCATGCCGCGCGCGAGCGTGAGGCGCGTCGTGAGTCGCGCGCCGCGAAGAACCTTGGGATGAAGCGCACTCGGGCCCAGGTGAATGCGCGCGAGCCCGCCCGCGATCGCCGCCCGGATCGGGTCGTAACAGAGGCAGTGCTGATAAAGGAGACCGTTGCGAGTCTCCTCAGACTGCGCGCTCAGGCATAGGTCGAGCGCGCCGCCGCCGTCGAGCGCGACGGCCATCTCGAGGAGCGAGCTTCCGCGCCACGCGCACTGCACGCGAATGCCTGGCGACTGCTGCGCCGCGAGCTCCGCGAAGAAGTTCGGCGCGAGCGCGGCGACCTTCGCGTTGCGCGACACGTAGGACGCTCGGTAGAACGCGTCGAAGGTGGCGGCGTGCTCGCGGAGATCCGTCTCCCAGGACACGCGGATCCCCTGATCGTGCACCCAGGCGAGCTCGTTGCGCAGTGTTCGCCGCACATTCTTCGAGCGCGAGGCGAGATACTCCTCGGGGGAGCTCCATTCTACGTCGATCACTGCCTCAGAGTTGGCGAAGCTCTCGCGAAAGCCGAGCCGGCGAGCGACCTCGCGAACGCCGACGTCGCTCTCCTCGACGAACGGCCACACAATCGCTGTCAAATGCTCGTCGCGAGCTTCCTCCTCGAGAAGGGTGAGCGCGTGCTCGAGGATTTCCTCAGTGAGAACGGTGCTGCTGCCGAGCGGATCAGAGCCGGTGCTCATCGGCGCGCCGATCGCGAGCGACGGACGCAGGCCGGCGCCAATCGCCGCGGCCGCGCGAGTCGCAGGCCCGAACCAACGCGCGTGGAGATCTCCGTGCAGCGTCTCGCGCTCGATGTAGGCCGGGATGAGGGCGACGAGCGTCTTCCTGTCGAAGACGCCGATGTGGCGCGCCTCGGCGCCGCACGCCTCGGCAGCGACGAACCACGCGTGGCGATGGTAGCCGCGCCGGGCAATCGCATCCCACTGCTCGCGCGGAACGGCGCTCGCGCTGCGAAGCACGCGAACGAGCGTCGTGGGTTTCGGCGCCGCGGCGATTCTCATGTCGAGGGCATGAGCGCCGCGCGCGCCTGAGCGGTCTCGGGGCTCACCACTCCCGGAGAGAAGCGATACCACGAGCGGCCGAAGAGATTTCTATAGCGCAGCTCGCCGACCACGCGAGTGCTCGCGCTCGCCGTCTTCTGGGCGCCGCGCTGCGAGGCGAGGTTGTCGATGTCGATCAGCCGCCAGCTTATGCGATAGAATTTCTCGCGCGAATGGTGCAGCCGCTCCCAAGCGAGCGCAGTGCCGACGCCGCTGCCGCGCTCCTCGGAGGTGACGTAGAGGTCCCAGTGGTAGCACGCGTCGGCGGGGAGGGGGAGCGCGTACGTCTCGATGTCGGCGTCCATGCGCGTCGAGACCCAGGTGAAGCCGACCGGACGCTCGCCGCGCCACGCCACGAGACACTCGCGTCCGCGCGCTATCCTCGCTTTGAATTTCTCGATTCTCTTCTCGGAGGTGAGGGCGAGGAAGAGCGACCAGTCGGGGCCTGCGAAGGGCGCGATGCGCACGCCTTCCGGCAGCGGAAGGCGCGGCACGTCGGCGACGACGTGCTCGAACAGGAGCGCGAGCCCGCCACGCGAGATGCGATCGAGCGTCCGAAGCCGCATCTCTCGCCACGCGCCGCGCGCACCCGAGTGCCGCCACGCGAGCCGTGCGTCGTGCGGGAAGGTGATTGCGTCGCGCACGTACTTGTTCACGACGACGCCACAGGGGCTGGAAGCGCGGGAACAGTCACCTCATCGTAACTCGAGGTGACGTGCGAGCGCGCCGGCCTGAACTTGCCGCTCAGCTCCGATGGAATGCTGCTCACTACGAGAAGCTCGAAGTGCACGTCACGGCCCAGCAGCTCGGCCCCGTGCGCGCGGAGCCTGGCGAGTCGCGCCTCCGTCGGCTCCGCGCGCGAGACTACACGCATCGTGACGCTGTCGATGCGCTCCTGCGTGAGCTGGAAGCTCTCGATCCAGTCGGAATCGTCCATGATCAGCGTCTCGCTGAGGTAGTACGGGTGAATCACTCGTCCACTCGGAAGCGGGAACATGTCGAGCATGCGTCCCTGCACGCTTTGAATCGTCGCGAAGGGTGCGCCGCACTCGCACTGCGCGGAGCCCTGCACCGCGACGTCGCCGATGCGGAAGCGGATGAGAGGCATCGTGAACGAATGGAGCGCGGTGACGACGACCTCGCCGGTCTCACCCGGCGCGACAGAAGCGCCGTCGGGCCCGACGACCTCGACGAGCACCGTATCGTCGCACGTGTGCAGCGGGCCGCCGTGGGCGCACTCCCACGCCATCAGGTTGCACTCGTTGCTCCCGTATTGATCGCGCACGGGAACGCCGAGCCGCGACTCGATTCTGCGACGGAGATCGGGAGTGAGCGCTTCGGCGCCGACGAGCGCGACGCGAATGCTCGGCGGCGAAATCGGGTCCCGTTTCAGCACCTCCGACGCGCGCGCGAGCATGTTCGGATATCCGCTGAGCATCGCCGGTCGAAAGGCGCGAACCTCGGCCGCGATCGCCTCGGGGTCGAGATGGATGCTCACGCGCTTCTGGCGCGGGAGGAGCTTGAGCGCGACGAGGGTGCGGCCGATGATCTTGTTGTCGCGCGCGTGCACGTGCTTGGGATTGAGAATGTTGAGCGCGCGATCGCTGCGCTTGATACCGTACGAGCGGAGTGCCCGGATGCGTGGCAGGTAGAGGATGTTGTGCTCCATCCAGCTGCGCCGGATCATGAACGGGCGCCCGCTCGCCCCGCTGCTCGCCGCGGGGATGAGCATCTCGGGGTCGATTCCCGAGGCTACGCGCTCGATCTCGGGCGTCGCCCGGAAGTGTGTCTTCGTGACGGTCGGCAGCAGCGACATATCGCCGGCGCCGCGGATGCAGTCGGGGTGCACGCCCTGCTCATCCCAGAGCGCACGATAGTACGGCACGTTGCGATAAGCGTGCTGCACGAGCTTCCGGATTTGCTGATCGCGGAAGCGCACGATCTCGGCACGGCTCGCGTGTGGGTGTCCGCGAATCGCGTACGCGCTGCGGAGGGCGTCGACGTTGAGGCTCATCGGGCGGCCATCATCTCGCGCGCGGCCGAGCGAGGGAGCGGCTCGACGACGCGGACCTTCGCGCGCGCGCCGTGCTCGAGGCGGTCGACGATCTCCGTCGACACGCGAACCGCGGCCGCGAGTGCGGCGCCGAGCGCGCACGCGATGTCGGCTTCGAGGGCGCGGGCATCGACGCCATTTCCTGCGACCGCGCGCACACGCAGGTGGTCGCGTTCGGTCTGCGCGATCTGGTACTGCACGAGGCCGGCAATCGGCTCGAGGGCCATCGTCAGCAGATAGGGAGAAAGTATTGAGCCATCCGGGAGCTCGAGCATGTCGGCATCGCGGCCGCTCACGACGCCTAGCAGCGGCGACGCGCGCCCGCACTCGCATCGCGCTGAGAGCAGGGAGCCGCGATCGCCGGTGCGGTAGCGGATGAGCGGCATCGCACGATTCACGAGCAGCGTCACGACGACCTCTCCCTCTACGCCGGCTTCGACGCAGGCCCCGTCCCCACCGAGTATTTCGACGTGCACGACGTCGGCGTTGATGTGGCGCGATCCGGCCCAGCACTCCCAGGCGATCTCCTTCGTCTCGGAGGTGCCGTAGACATCGAAGATCCGTCCGCCGAACGCTTCCGTTATATCGCGGCTCGCGCGCGAGGTCAAAAGCTCACCGCTCGCGCAAATGCGTTTCGCGCGAACTTCGGGCGTGTCCTGGCCCGCGGCGTGCGCGATCTCGAGCAGCGCCGAGGGGAGCGCATAGATCTCATCCGGTGCATAGGCAGCGAGTAGCGCAGCTATCTCCTCGGGAGGCCGGAACACACTAATGCGCTTGAGCCGCCCCAGGCGCTCGAGCAGCGAGCTGCCTTCCACGCGCGGATCGATCGCGTCGAGTATCGCGACGCGATCAGTGAGACGCATTCCCGCGGCGCGCCTCGAGCGCATCTTGACCAGGTACTTGAGCATCGACCACGCGCGCGCATCGTAGTAGACGCGAAAGGGCTCGCCCGACGATCCCGACGATCGCGACGAGAACCAGCTCGCCGAGACCCGACCGTGGCGCAGCGACGCGTCGCCGGCGGTACTGAGCTCCTGCTTCGACACCGGCGCGAGCGACTGCAGCGCCAGCGGGAGCTCGAGGTCGCGGAGCGCACCGGGGCGAGTGAGTCCTGCGTCGCGCATCCGCGTGGCGTTGAACGGCGTATGCTGCGCATCGACGAGCAGCGCGCGCATCCGCGTGGCCGCGAGCGCACGCAGCGACTCGGCGCCGAGATCGAGCGCGCGGGCCGACGCGTGTGCGTCGCGTGCGAGCCAATACGCGAGCGCTGCGTGCGCCGGCATCATCGAGCTGCCACCGCCATCGCCGCCGCCGCCGGCACGCGGCCAAGGAGCTCGGCGTACAGCGCGAGATAGCGATCGGCCGCCGTGTCCCACGAGAGCATCGCCTCCGCGCGCGCGCGATTGCGCGCAACGATCGAGGTGCGACGCGCGTCGTCGTCGCCAAGCTCGCGAATCGCGCCTGCGATCGCGTTGGCATCGCCGGGCGGCACCAGGATCCCGTTCGCTCCATTCTCCACAAGCTCCGGAATCGCGCCGATGTTGCTCCCGATCACCGGCAGCCCCGCCGCAATCGCTTCGGCAAAGACATTTCCGAAGGCCTCCTCGTACGGTGTGAGCACGAACATGTCGGATCGTCGACAGCGGAGCGCGACTTCTTCGCGGCTGAGCGGACCCGCGAATCGCACGTCGCCGTCGACGCCGAGCTCCTTCGCGAGCGAGCGCAGCGCGGCGTCCTGCGGGCCGCCGCCCGCGATCTCGAGCTGATATCGATCGCGCGGCAGAAGTGCCCATGCGCGCAAGAGATCGGCGATTCCCTTGCGCTCGATCAACCGCCCCACGGCGAGACATCGAACCTTCGATGCGATCTTCGCAGCACCAACGTCATCGGGCCGAAAAAGATCGAGATCGACACCATTTCCGATCACGCTGTACGCAAGTCGCGGCGACGTCTCTCTCGCCAGCGCGCCGAGGCTCTCGCACACCGGAACCACGCGCGATGCGCGCCGCCAGATCCAGCGCGTAAATGGCTTCAGCATGCTGTGCGCGAAGACGAGCTTTGCGTTCCGCTCATCATATCCCGGAACGTCCGAGCCTCTGAGCGAGACGACGACCGGAGTCTTTCCGAGCGGCAGCGCGGGGATGAGTGCACCGGTCGGAAGCGAGAAGAAAATGTGAACGACATCGTAGCGATGCGTGCGAAGCAGGCGTCGCGCCGCCGGCACCGCGGAGATCAGGTAGCTGCCCGCGCCGAAGAAGCCCGCTTGGTGAATCCCTCGTCGCTTGCTGCGCACGCGGAAAAGCGTGAGCGTCGGCGCGAGCGCGACGCACGAGAGCCCGTCGCGGCGGCCGGAATCGATCGCGCCATCCGGCCGCGAAGTCACGACGTCGACGATCGCGCCGCGCGCCGCGAGCCGCTCGGCCAGCGCGGCCGAGGCGATGCCGGCACCTCCGCCGAGTGGCGGGTACTCGTAGTTGAGGAGAAGAATGCGGAGTGCGCCCGCGGCCTCTGTTCCCGTTCCTGCGATGCCCACGCCATTCGACTTCACGCTCTCGACCATGCCGGGCAGTGCGGGGGAAGCCATTCAGCGGTCGCGGGAAGATGAAGGGACGGCAACTGTTGCCGGGGGGGATTTGCAATAACCGCGCGCGGGAATGGCTCGCGGATGCCACGTCAGAAGGGTGTACGAGGGAGATATGGTAGCACGATGAGGGAAGCGTCGCACGCCTGCTACGCAGCCGTCGCCGTGAGTCCGCAGTGCTTGACAGGCAAGCGGCCACGGTAGAACGTTGCTCGATGACCCGGGTTGACGCCCCCGGCGGCCCGCTCGCGTCGATATCCCACACACGATTGCCTGGAGACATTTGCATGGGTTTGTTAGCCAGAAAAAGCATCGCAGTGCTTCAGGACGAGGCGGGAGAGACCGGCGTGGATACCCTCAAACGCGTGCTCTCCGCCAGTAACCTGACGCTGCTGGGAATCGGCGCGATCATCGGCGCGGGTATCTTCGTGTTGACGGGGACGGCGGCAGCGCTGTATGCCGGCCCTGGCGTGATGAACTCGTTCATCATCGCAGGCGTCGGATGCCTCTTCGCGGGTCTCTGCTATGCGGAATTCGCGTCGATGATCCCCATCGCGGGAAGCGCGTACACCTATGGCTACGCGACGCTCGGTGAGTTCGTCGCCTGGATCATCGGATGGGATCTCGTTCTCGAATATCTCTTCGGTGCGGCGACGGTAGCGGTAGGGTGGTCCGGCTACTTCGGCGCGTTTCTCCACCGACTCGGCATCGATCTGCCGGCGGGCTTCATGTCGGCGCCGCTGGCCGTGCAGGGGACGCACACGCTGACCCGCGTGCCGGGCGGTATTGTGAATCTTCCCGCCGTGTTCCTCATTCTCGCGATGACGACTCTTCTCGTCATCGGGATCAAGGAATCGGCGAAGTTCAACAACGTGATCGTGTACGTGAAGCTCGCGATCGTTCTCCTGGTGATCGGATTCGGCTTCATGCACGTGAACACCGCGAACTGGCACCCTTTCATTCCGCCGAACACCGGCGAGTTCGGTGCATTCGGCTGGTCCGGCGTCGTGCGGGCCGCGGGCGTGGTGTTCTTCGCATACATCGGCTTCGATGCGGTATCCACGGCCGCGCAGGAAGCGAAAAATCCGCAGAAGGACATGCCGGTCGGCATTTTGCTCTCGCTCGGAATCTGCACCGTCCTCTACATTCTGATGGCGCTGGTGCTGACGGGTGTCGCGCATTACACCACGCTCAACGTGCCACACCCGGTGGCCTTCGCGCTCGAGAACGTTCCGGGGCTGGGCTGGCTGACCTATTTGGTGGAGGTCGGGGCAATTCTCGGTCTTGCATCCGTCGTGCTCGTGATGCTCATGGGCCAGCCGCGCATTTTCTTTTCGATGGCCCGTGACGGACTGCTCCCTCCGGTATTCGGCAAGGTTCATCCGAAGTTCGGAACTCCGTACGTCACGACGATCGTCACCGGCGTGGTCGCGGCGATCGTCGCTGGAATATTCCCCGTCGCACTGCTCGGCGAGCTGGTGTCGATCGGAACGCTGCTCGCATTCGTGATCGTATGCGGCGGCGTGATTGTGCTGCGTCGGCGCAGCCCCGACATGCATCGCCCTTTCAAGACTCCGTTCGTTCCGATCGTGCCGATTCTCGGCATTATCATCTGCGGAGGGCTGATGTACGCGCTTCCGAACGACACCTGGATCCGTCTCATAGTCTGGATGGCAATCGGTATCGTGATCTACTTCACCTACGGACGAACCCACTCCAAGGTGCAGCGTGGAATCGGCGCCGCCACCGACTGATCGCTCGCGTCGTTAGTTTGAAGCGGCGTCCGGATCTCCGGGCGCCGCTTCTTTTTTTACTCGACATGCCGAAGACTCTTCCTGATCTCATTGCCGTCCCGGCGCCCCGCGCCGCGGCGATCGAGCGCTACGCCGCCGAGTTCACTGCGGGACGCACCGTCGCGCTGCTGACGCACATCAACTCCGATGGCGACGGCTGCGGCTCCGAAGTCGCACTCGCGCTGCTCCTCGCGCAGCGCGGAATGAAGGTGCGTATCGTGAACCCGACGCCGTGGCCGGAGATGTTCGACTTCCTGCTCGACGGCGTGGACGAGCGCAGCGCGAAGGGCGCCGCGGCGTTGACTGATGTCGAGCTCCTGATGGTGCTGGACATCAGCGATCTCAAACGGCTCGGCTCACTCGGTGACGCCGTGCGCCAGTCGCCCGCGCGACGGCTCGTCATCGATCACCACGTGCAACAGGACGAGCCCGCGGGCGAGATCGTCGTCTCCGACACCACCGCCTGCGCGACCGGTGAGCTCATCTTCGACTTCGCGCGCGTGCTCGACCTCGAGATCACGGCGCCGATCGCCCGCGCCATGTACGTCGCGATACTCAGCGACACCGGCGGCTTCAAGTTCAGCAACACCTCGCCGCGCTGCCACGCGATCGCCGGACAGCTGCTCGCGGCCGGCGTCGAGCCCGAGGAGATGTACCGCCGCATCTACGCGTCGGTGTCGGTGGGTCGACTGCATCTGCTGCGCGATGCGCTCGCGACGCTCGAGGTCGATGGCGAACACGGACTCTCGTGGATCGCACTGCCCGCTGGGGCACTCGAGAAGTACGCGGTGCGCCCCGAGGAGCTCGACGGGCTGGCCGAGCACCCGCGTTCAGTGGCGGGGACGAAGATGGCTGTCTTCTTCCGCGATCTCGGGCACGGGAAGGTGAAGGTTTCCTTCCGCAGCACCGGCGAGGTCGATGTGAACGCCTTCGCGCGGCAGTTCGGCGGTGGAGGGCACGCCAAGGCATCCGGCGCACTCATCGCGGGCACGCTCGCCGAGGTGCGAGACAGCGTCATCGCAGCCGCGCGAGCATTCCTCGCCCCTCGGTGATCCGCTAGATTTCTCGCATGGCACTCTTCAAGCAGCGCACGGCAACGGACGTCGAAGACCGCATTCGTGCGGCAATCGAAGGGATGCGCGCGCTGCTCCCGATCGAGGGGATGGACATCGAGCTCGTCGAGTTCGAGATGGAGAACGGCGCCGCCGTGATCAGCTGCGCCGGCGACTGCCCCGATTGCGACCTCTCGGCGGAAAATCTCACGGTTGGAATCGAGGCGCATCTGCGCCAGCAAGTTCCCGAGATTCGCGCCATACGCTTCGACGCGCGCTGAGCGGCGCATGACAGAGACAATGCAGACACGCATTGCCCAGGCGTTGCAGGGTGTCGTTAATCCGCGCACGAGCGAGGACGTCATTCGCTCCGGGATGATCCGCGACGTCGCGGTCTCGGTCGAGGGGCGCGTGCGCTTCACGATCCTTCTCGATGCGCAGGATCCTGCGTCGCTCGTGCGCGAGGTGCGCCAGGCAGCTGAGCGCGTGGATGGAGTGTCGGATGTGCGCGTCGACGTGCGCGATCCGTCGCAGTCGTCCGCGAACTCGGCGGTGCCGCCTGTGTCGCGCGGTGCGCCGCCGTCGCCTCCGCCCGCGTTCAATCCGCCGAAGGGACGCTCGCTCCCCGTGATGGGCCAGGAGCCGAAGCCGCGCGCCGCCGTTCCGCCCGCACCGACTCCGGTCACCTATCCGAATCTCGGACGCATTCTCGCGATCTCGAGCGGGAAGGGCGGCGTCGGCAAGTCGACCGTTTCGGTGAATCTCGCGGTCGCGCTCGCGCAGCAGGGACTGCGCGTCGGGCTCATGGACGCCGATGTCTACGGGCCGAACATTCCTATGATGATGGGCGTCAACTCACCGCCCCCTGTCGTCGGCGATAGAATCCAAACGCTCAACGCGCACGGCGTGAAGTTGATGAGCCTCGGCTTCCTCATCGAGCGCGACCAGCCGGCGATCTGGCGCGGCCCGATCGTAATGAAGATCGTCACGCAGTTCCTGCGCGATGTCGATTGGGGGACGCTCGACTATCTGCTCGTCGACATGCCGCCGGGTACCGGCGACGCGCAGCTCTCGCTCGTGCAGGCGACGCACGTGCACGGCGCGATCATCGTGACGACACCGCAGCCCGTCTCCACCGGCGACGCGCTTCGCGGCGCGAAGATGTTCGAGCGCGTCAACGTGCCCGTACTCGGGATCGTCGAGAACATGAGCTATCTCCTTTGCGCGCACTGCGGCAAGCCGACGCCGCTGTTCGGAAGCGGCGGCGGAAAGGCGCTCGCGGACGAGCTCAACGTGCCGCTGCTCGGCGAGATCCCGCTCGAGGCTGCTGTGCGCGAGGGCGGCGACAGCGGAAGTCCCATAATCGTCGCCTCGCCCGATTCACCGGCGGCGAAAGTCCTGAATGCGATAGCGACACGCGTCATCGAAGCTGCGGGGGCCATCAAGACGTGAGGAACGCGGCACTTCCCCCTTCGCACGTCGACACGCGGCCGCCGGATAACAACCCGGCGGCCGCGTTGCCGATGGATCCTCGCGACGGCCTCGCGACCGCGATCACCGGCGAATATCGCTCGGTGACGTCGCTCGTGAGCGGCTCGCTCACGCGCACCGTCGCCGCCGTTGCGCTACCGGCCGTCGCCTCGACGCTGCTCATGACGCTCTTCGGCACCGTCGATGCATTCTGGGTCGGTACGCGCATCGGACCTCAGGGGCTCGCCGCGGTGTCGACGTCGATCTTCTGGGTGTGGATGCTCATCTCGTGCGCCGAGATGGTGAGCGTTGGGCTCACGGCGGTCGCCGCGCGCTTTCACGGCGCGCGCCAGCACCGGTCGGCGGCGCGCGCGGTGTCGGATGCGCTCTTCCTCTCCGTCGCGATGGCGGTGCTGCTCGCGCTCGTCGGACTCGCGAATCTCGACACGCTCTTCGGCATCATGCACACGCCACCCGAAGTCACGGAGCTCGGCAAGCATTACCTCGGCACCTACCTGCTCGGCGCGCCGCTCATCTTCGGCTTCTTCGCGATCGACGCCGCGTTCCGTGCCGCCGGCGACACGCGTACGCCGTTTCTTCTGTTGCTCGGATGCGTGATCGCCGCGCTCGCGCTCGATCCGGTGCTCATTCTCGGCCTTGGCCACGCGCCACGGCTCGGCATCGCCGGCGCCGCCGTCGCGACGATCTTCTCGCGCTCCGTCGCTTTCCTGATCGGCATCGTCATTCTCGTGCGGCGGCGCATGGTGACGTTTGGACCGCCGGCGGTCGCGACCCTCCGTGCGATTGTGCGCGTAGGACTGCCGACCGCGCTCACCGGCGTGGTGTTCAGCGTGATCTACGTCTTCCTCACGCGCACCACGACGCTGTTCGGAACTCCGGCGCTCGCCGCGCTCGGCGTCGGTCATCGCGTGGAAAGCTGGTCGTACATGGTGGGGATCGGATTCGGCGCGGCTGCAGCGGCGATCGTGGGGCAGAATCTCGGCGCGAACCAGGTTGAGCGTGCGGAGCGATCAGCGTGGATCGCGACGGGTTTCGCGATGACGATCGGACTGATCGCCGCGATCGCCGAATATTCGCTGGCGACGAGGTTCGCGATGGTGTTCACGAGCGATCCGGCGGTGATCGCCGAGAGCACGCGCTACCTGCGGATCGGCGCGGTGTCGACCCTGTTCGCCGGCGCGGAGCTCGTGCTCGAGGGCGCGCTCGGTGGGGCGGGCGACACGCTGCCGCCGATGATCACCTCGACGGCGCTCACGGCGCTCCGTATCCCGCTCGCTGCGTGGGCGGCATCTCGATGGGGGACCACCGGGATCTGGTGGACGATTTCGATCACTGCTCTGGGTCGGGGGCTGGCGATGATGGGGCTGTGGAAGTGGGGACGATGGAAGCGAGTTGTGTGGGCGACGACGACAGGTTGAGCGGCATGTCCATCGACGAGCGCCCGGGATTGGCGGCGGTCACTACGCGGCCCGCGTAGACGGCGCCGCGCCGCGGTTCGGTCGCCCCGGTACCGTTGTGCAATTCGGAATTGAGCTCGCCGCCCGCGAGCAGCACGATCATCGTCAGGTACATCCACGTGAGCAGCACGATCACGCCGCCGATCGTGCCATACGTCTTGTTGTACGATCCGAAGTCGGTGACGTAGAGGCGGAAGAGCAGCGTGACGCCGATCCAGAGTACCGTCGCGGCGGTCGCGCCGACGAGGATCTGCCGCGGATGCTGCTTGAGATTCGGCAAGAAGCGATAGACGAGAAAGAACGCCGCGATGATCATCGCTACGGCAACGGGATATTGTGCGACTGTCCACGCGATCACGAAGGGGCGATCGAGCCCAATGCGCTGGCCGATTCCCTTCGCGAGCTCGGGACCAGCGAGCATCACGATGCTCGCGACGCCGGTGAGAAGTCCGAGTGCGAGCACGCACGCCAGCTGGATAAGGATCCGTTTCCACCACGGACGCGTCTCGGTGACGTTGTACGCGGTGTTCAGCGTGTTGATCAGCGCGCCGAAGACCGCCGATCCAGACCAGAGCGCGAGCACGGCTCCGACGGAAATGATTCCCGGCGCGTTGTTCGAGAAGACGACGTCCTTGATGACGCTGCGCACGAGATCGATCGCCTCGCCGGGGACGATCGTCGCGAGCTGGTTCATGAGCCAGGTGAACGTCTTCTGCTTGTCGCCGAAGAGCGAGAGCAGCGGCGCTGCGAAGAGGAAGAAGGGAAAGATCGAGAAGAACGCGTTGTAGGCGGCCTGCGCGGCGAGCCCCAGCACGTTGTCGTTTAGAATCTCTTTTCCGGTGGTCTTGAGCAGCGGACCGACACGGAATCCCTTGATGATCACCGCCTTCCCTGCCGCACTGTCATGCGTGGAGAAAGGCAAGGGATGGGCCGCGCTGGAACACAGGCGTTAACAAATTTGATGAAACGGACAAAACGGAAAACGGAGCGCTCGCTACGCCGCGTTCGAGGAGAAAGTGTCGCAGGCCTTTGGGTCGCCGCTGTCGAAGCCCTTCTTGAACCACGATTCGCGCTGCGCGGAGGTGCCGTGCGTGAAGGAGTCGGGCGATACATGGCCCGTGCTCATCTTCTGCAGACGGTCATCTCCGACCGATGCGGCGGCCTGCAGCCCCGACTGGATGTCGCCCGGATCGAGGAGCTGGCGCTGCTGCGTCGAGTGTCCCCACACGCCGGCGTAGCAGTCGGCCTGCAGCTCGAGCCGCACCGACAGCTCGTTCGCCTGATCGGGATGCTGCTTCTGCAGTTTGCGCATCTGCGCGTCGATCCCCTCGAGGTGCTGTACGTGGTGTCCGAGCTCGTGCGCGAGCACGTAGGCCTGTGCGAACTCGCCGGGCGCGCCGAATTTGTCGCGAAGCTCGTCGTAGAAGCCGAGGTCGATGTAGAGTTTCTCATCGAGTGGGCAGTAAAACGGGCCCATCGCCGTCTCGGCCTGTCCGCACCCCGACTGCACACCGCCGCGGAAGAGCACGAGCTTCGCGTCGTGATACGTCGCCCCTTCCTTGGGGAGAATCGCCGCCCAGGTCTGCTGCGCATCGTCGAGCACGAAGGAAACGAACTGCACTTCCTTGTGCTCCTGAGGCGACTCGCTCGCCGGAGGAGCCGCGTCACCCGACGCCGTAGTCGTCGCCGGCGCGCCACCTCCATCGCCGAGCAGCGTGAAGAGGTTACGGTGAAAGATCAGGCTCAGGACGAGCACGATGACCGTGCCGCCGATACCGAGGTGGATACCACCGAAACCGCCACCACCGCCGCTCGATCCGCGACGATCTTCTACATTGGAGCTCTCACCGCCGGGTGTCCAACGCATCGCAGCCCTCTAGGAGTTCGGAAACCAGAGGGCAAAGCAAGAAGTTGGCCGCTCAGTCCTTCCAGACGACGTCGACGTTGGCCAGCGTGGCGCTGCCGTCCACGATCACGTGGCGCTTGGCCTGGTCGTAGCCGGCGCTGTACGACACGCCGTCACGCTCGGCGAAGCCCTCCGAATCGATGCTGGCGATTCGGCGCGCCAGGTGCAGCGAGACGCCGACGTCGCGCGGAACCCGGAGCGTGGCGGAGCCAAGCGCGATTCGGAGCGTAATGGGCATGTCGCCCGTCCACTCGCCCGCCATGTCGAGATCGACGGCGCCCACCGTGCTCGCGATCGTCGCGCGCTCGGCTCGGGCGTTGCCGAGCGAGTGGATCGTGATGCTCCCCACGCCGGCATCCACGAACAGATCACGCATCGGTTTGGGATTCGCACTACCGAACGTGAGCTCGGCCTCAGTGGCGCCCGCTGACACGCGCACCGCGTCTACCCACAGCGCGCTCAGATCGAGCATCGCGCGCGTGGTCCCGAGGTCGAGATCGAGGTCCACGGGAATTCCCGCTGCGAGTGCGAGATCCAGACGGCCACCGTCGCTCCGCTTGCGTGTCGAGTGGCGCGCGCCGGTACGCATCGTCGAGCTGTCGAGGCCAACGCGAAGCGTGTGCGAGACCGCGTTGTAGCTGCGCGAGATGCGCTGCTGGTTCGCGTCGAACTTCGCCTTCGCGTCATAAAGCAGCGGCGCCGCCGCGGCACCGACCGTGAGCGTCCCGGCGTCGTAGCGGAGGATGACTCGCAGACTGTCCGCGGTGCCGCGTGGTCGGCTCGCGGCGAGTGAGCGCCAGCTTCCCGTATCGCCCGGGGCACCGACCGCAAACATCGACACGACTACCAACAGGAGCGTCTTCATGGCTCGCTCGCCCTTGGCGCCGGCGTCGGGCGTCGCGCGGCAGCGACTCCGGATACGGGCGTGGGCGTCTGCCACGCGTACGATTCAACCGGCGGTGGAGGCATCTGCGGCAGCGACACCGGCGAGCGCGTCCCCGCACGGGTGATGATCGTCGCGCCGAGTCCAATGGTCGCCGCGATCCAGGTGCAGAGGAACGCGAGCAGGCGAAGCACGCTCCCGGCGAGCCCCATGAACGACGCGCCGCCAGCGAGCAGCCAGAGCAGGAGAAAGATCGAGAGCCCCGCGATCAGATGGCTCACCACCGGCCGCGGGTCGCGCACGTAGCTCTCTCCCCGCATGGACGCGTCGCCGATGAGCAGCGACATCGCCAGGAAGCCCAGCGCGGTCGCGCCGAGCACGCCGAGCGCGTATGCGACTGCGGCGAACGGAATGAGCAAAATGCCGACGAGCGTGATCGCGAGCGCGATCATCGAGAGCACGAACAGTGGAACTGCGGCGGCCTCGCCGAGGAGGCCGAAGAGAAAGGAGCGCGCGAAGTCGGTGCGAATCGTCGCCGCTATCGTTTCGAGATGTGTACGCGCGCCAATCGCGACGGCGAGCGCCATCGCGACGAGAATCAGGTAGCAGGCGACTGCGAGCGAGAGCGATCGCTTGAGCGCCTGCGCGGGAGTGAGCTGCTCGCCGGTGATCGCGCCGACACTGAAGGCACTGATCGAGCGCGACTCGCCTTCCACGATACCGCCGGCCATGCGCACTTCCCCGCCCACCGACAGAGCGTCGCCGCGCACGTGTCCGCCGGGGAGGATCACGACGTCGCTGCCGATCGCGACCGCGTTGCCGTCGACCGTGCCGCGAATTTCCAGCGGGCCGTGCCAGCTCGCGACGTCGCCGGTGAGATGTTCGGTGGCCTCGACGGTGTGCGCGCTCGCACTGACCGCCGCGCGATCGAGCGAGAGCCCGTTGGCATCGCGATGCAGCGAGTCGAGCGAAGCGGCGATCGGATCGAGAGCGCGAGCGGAATCAGCGCTGGCCTGCGCCCTTCCCGAGTCTGCACCGATGGCAACGACGAGCAGCGCGATCGCACCGCGTCGCGCGCTGCGCACGCTAGCGCCGGCGCGCACGAACCGCCGCCACACGAATCATCATTGCAGCGGCCGCACTGGTGACGACCAGGAGGAGCGCAGCGAGCGCGAGCCCCATCGCCCCGCCAGCGAGCAGCGGTCGAGCCGCTTCGCCAAAGAGCGCCGAGATCCCGCTGCCGAGAGCGCCGAGCGCGGCGTTGCGGATGCGCTCGAGCACGAGGTCGGCGGTGAACATCACCGCGTCGATCCGCGTGAAGACCCACGCCGAGACGACGGTGAGCACGATCGCGATGGACGCGAACATGCCCGCGGCGGCGAAGCGAAGGGCGCGCGATTGCGGAATGAGGCCGCGCACGGAGTCGAAGAGCGTCACGTGCCAGGGCACGAACAGCTGCACGCGCTCCATGACCCGAACCGCGAACAGTGGCGACGGGGCGATGAGCGGCAGATGCTCGAGCTGCCGGACGAGCGCGCGTGCACCCTTCAGCTCCTCGCTGCAAACAGCGCAGCTTCGGACATGCGCCTTGAGCGGCGGTGTTCCGAATCCGACCTCGCCGTCCAGCAGCAGGTCGATCTCTTCAGGCAGTAGGTGTCGTTCCACTATTCCTCCACTGGGTCATACGGGGGCCGTTCCGGGCAGGTTTCAGGGCGGTTTGACAGGCCTTTATCGAGGGAAGAGGTCACTCGCGCAGCTCCTCGAGGGCCTCGCGGAGCTCGTGGCGGGCGCGGTGGATGTAGGTCTTCACCGTGCCGAGGGGCAGATCGAGGGTGGCAGCGATCTCTTCGTAGGACCGCCCCTCGACGTGGCGAAGGAGGATGCAGGAGCGGTATTCGGGGCGGAGCTTGCCAATTGCCAGCTCGATGGCGCTCCCGAGCTCGCGGGCCTCGATGGCTTCGAGCGCGGATTGCCCGCGCGACTCGACGTCCAGAGAGGTGGCCTGCGCCTCGGCGGCCGTGCCCGCGTGCGGAGAGCCATCGAGGCTTACCGTCGCCAGCTGTCGGCGGCGGAGATGATCGATGGTGACGTTGTTGGCGATCTTGAACAGCCAGCTCGACAGTTTGAACTCGGGCCGGTAGCGATCGATGTTGTTGAGGACCTTGATGAATGTGTCCTGCGCCAGATCCTCCGCCGTCTCCCGGTCGCGAACCATGCGGAAGATCAGCGAGAAGACGGGCCGCTCGTACCGCCGCACCAGCTCCCGAAAGGCAGGCTCGCGCCCTTCTTTCGCGAGCGCAGCGACATCGGCATCCGGAAGGTTACGGAGATCGAGAGCGAGGGCCATTCATCAGGAGAAAGAGACAGCGCTGCGGATCTCGCTCGTCGCGTATAAGGTAAGGCGCGCCCCTAACGTGAGCCAGCGTGAGCGCTTGCGCGCTCACTGGGGCTCCGGCACTTTTCGCTGGATGTCCACCATAACCGAGGAGGAGGAGGCGCTCTCCGCGGCCCAGGGCGGACGCGCAAAGCGGGCCTACGTGCGCCGCATCTTCTCGGAGATCGCGCCCCGCTACGATTTTCTCAATCACGTTCTGAGCGCCAACATCGATCGCGGATGGCGTCGACGTGCGATCGCGGCTCTCGAGTGGCAGCGCGATCCCCAGGGCACATACGTCGACCTCTGCGCGGGAACGCTCGACATCGGCGCTGCGATCGCGCGCGAGCCGAAGTTTGCGGGACAGGTGATCGGCGCCGACTTCGCGGAGCCGATGCTGCGCGCTGGCGCCGCGAAGTCGCGCACGCTGCCCGTGCGCCCCGTGGTCGCGGATGCGCTTCGGCTGCCGCTCGCCGATGAGAGCGTCGCGGGGATCATCGTTGCCTTTGGCGCGCGCAACTTCGACGATCTCGATGCGGGGCTCCGCGAGATGCTGCGCGTGACGGCGCCAGGCGGACGGATCGTCGTGCTCGACTGTTCGACACCACGCTCGGCCGCGGTGCGCGTGCCGTACCACTTTTATTTTCACCACGTGCTGCCCGTGATCGGACGACTCGTGAGCGGGCATCGAACGGCGTATCAGTATCTGCCGGGCTCCGTGGACAACTTTCCCGATGGCGATCATCTCGCGCGGCGCATGAGCCTCGCGGGGATCTCGAACGTGCACTGGGAGCCGCTCACCTTCGGCATCTCCGCGCTGCACTTCGGCGAGCGCGCAGCATGAGCCTCGACACGATCTCCGATTTCCTCGCGCAGATCGATTCCATCGGTGAGCTCGTGCGCATCGAGCATCCAGTGCGCGCCGAGCTCGAGCTGTGCGAGATCGCGGACCGCGTGATGAAGAGCCCGCACGGCGGGCCGGCACTTCTCTTCGGGCACGTGCTGCTGCGCGATGGCTCGCGGTCGGCCTACCCCGTCGCGATCAATCTCTTCGGATCGATGAAGCGCATGTCGCTTTCGCTCGGCGTCACCGACCTCGACGACATCGGCGCTCGCATCACGGAGCTCGTGCAGATGAAGGTGCCGGACGGGCTGATGGGAAAGCTCTCGATGCTTCCGAAGCTGCTCGAGATCGGCAAGTATCCGCCGCGGGTGAAGGGCGGTGCGGCGGCGTGTCAGGCGATTGTCTGGAAGGGCGCCGACATCGATCTCGACAAGCTGCCGATCATCACGTGCTGGCCCGGGGATGGCGGGCCGTACATCACGCTGCCGATGGTGATCTCGAAGGACCCGGTGCGCGGCATTCGGAATGTCGGGATGTACCGCGTGCAGCAGATGTCGAAGAACACGCTCGCGATGCACTGGCAGCGGCACAAGGTCGGCGCTGCGCACTGGCGGGAGATGGCGGAGCGCGGCGAGAAGATGCCGGTGTGTATCGCGATCGGCGCCGATCCGGCGAGCGTGTACTCCGCCTCCGCGCCGCTGCCGCCGACGATCGACGAGTTTCTCTTCGCGGGCTTTCTCAGGAAGGAGCCGGTGAAGCTCGTGAAGGCGCTGACGTGCGATCTCGAGGTGCCGGCCGACGCGGAGTTCGTGATCGAGGGCTACCTGGATCCTGGAGAGTCCCTCGTGATGGAAGGGCCGTTCGGCGACCACACCGGATTCTATTCGCTGGCCGATCTGTATCCGCTGGTGCACGTCACCGCGGTCACAATGCGCGAGCATCCGGTCTACGCCACCACGATCGTCGGTCGCCCACCGATGGAGGACTTCTACCTCGGCCACGCGACCGAGAGAATCTTTCTTCCGCTGCTCAAGCTCACGGTTCCGGAGATCGTCGACTATCACATGCCGGCGGAGGGGATCTTCCACAATCTCGTCTTCGTCTCCATCGACAAGCAGTATCCGGGACAGGCGTACAAGGTGATGAACGCGATGTGGGGGCAGGGACTGATGTCGCTCGCGAAGATCCTCGTGATCGTCGACAAGTGGGTGAACGTGCGCAATCCGCAGGAGGCGTGGTGGGTGGCGCTCAACAACATCGATCCGGAGCGCGACGCGCGCTTCACGATGGGGCCGGTGGATGTGCTGGATCACTCGAGTCGGGCGTTCACGTACGGATCGAAGATGGGAATCGACGCGACGAAGAAGTGGCCGGAAGAGGGCTTCAGCAGGGAGTGGCCGACGGTGATCGAGATGGATTCGGGGACGAAGGCGAAGGTCGACGCGATGTGGTCGGAGCTGGGGCTTGGCGCGGGACCCGCGGCGGCGGGGCCGGCGAGTGTGAGGCGATGAGCGGGCCGGGGGTGATCCCGGGGCCGGAGGGGCAGACGTTTGGCGGGACATCGCGGCTGGTGCGCTACGCGAACTTCGTGAAGTTGCCGCACACGCTCTTTGCACTGCCATTCGCTCTAGTGGGGGTTACTATCGCCAGTTATGTCAAGCAGGTACGGCTTGTCGATATCTTCTGGGTAGCCATCGCGTTCACCGCTGCCCGCTTTGCGGCGATGGGCTTCAACCGGATTGCCGACCGCCATATCGATGCGCTCAACCCTCGCACCGCTCTGCGCGAGCTGCCGAGCGGGGCGATGTCGGTACGCGAGGCATCGCTTGCCGTGCTTTCGGCTTCCGCGATCTTCCTCGGCGCGGCGTGGATGCTCAACCCGCTCTGCTTCGCGCTCGCCCCGATCGCGCTCGCGTGGGTCCTCTTCTACTCCTACACCAAGCGCTTCACCCGCTTCGCGCATCTCGTGCTCGGCGTCGGGATGTCGATCGCGCCGGTGGGCGGCTATCTCGCGGTGACCGGCGCGTGGAGCCAGCCGTGGTGGGTGCTGATCGCGCTCGCCGCCGCAGTGATGAGCTGGGGAGGCGGCTTCGACATCTTCTACGCGCTGCAGGACATCGAGTTCGATCGCGCGAACGGGCTGCATTCGCTCCCTGCGCGCTACGGTACTGCGCCGGCGATCGCGATCGCGCGCGGGTTGCATCTGCTCACCGTCGCGATGCTCACGGTCGCCGGGATCGGGATCGGCGCGGGGGCGTTCTACTGGGCCGGCGTGTGCGTGGTCGCGCTCTTGCTCATCTACGAGCACTCGCTCGTGCGGCCAACGGATCTCTCGCGCATCGACGCCGCCTTCTTCACGATGAACGGTGTGTTGAGCGTGACGTTCTTCGCCTTCGTGCTCGTGGGCCGAGTGCTCGCGCAATGACGGAGCGGGCGCCGATCGTCCTGGCGATCACGGGCGCGTCGGGCGCGCCCTACGCGGTACGCCTGCTCGAGGCGCTCGTGCGCGCGGAAGAGCGGGTGTGGCTGATGATCTCGTCGCACGGATGGCGGCTGCTGCAGATGGAGTCGGGCATCGGGTCGGTGCAGGAGCTGCGCGAGCGCACGGAACCCAACGGCTGGGATGCGTTCATCACGCTCTTCGACGCAGAGGATCGAGGGGCGGCGCCGGCATCGGGGAGCGCGCGCACGCGCGGGATGATCATCTGCCCGTGCTCGATGGGGACGGTCGCGGCGATCGCGTCCGGCACATCGCGCTCGCTCGTCGAGCGAGCGGCAGATGTGACGCTCAAGGAGCGCCGGCAGCTCATTCTCGTCACGCGCGAGACTCCACTCAGCGTCATCCATTTGGAGAACATGCTGCGTCTCACGCGCGCGGGCGCCGTCGTGCTTCCGGCGTCGCCTGGATTTTACAACTCGCCGCGCGGCATCCCCGACCTCATCGACTTCGTCGTCGCGCGCGTGCTCGACCACGCCGGCGTCGAGCACTCGCTCGGGAAGCGTTGGGGAGCGGAGCCGGATGGCGAGGGCTGACGGCGCGCACGTCATCGGGCTGATCTCGGATACGCACGGTCAGTTGCGCGCGTCGGTGCACGAGGCATTTCGCGGTGTCGAGCTGATTCTCCACGCGGGCGACGTCGGCGGCGACGAGATCCTCGAGGAGCTCGCGCTGATCGCACCCGTCGAGGCGGTGTACGGCAACACCGACACTCCGGGTAATCCGCGCCTCCAGTCCGAGATCGTGCGGGAGATCGACGGCGTGGTGATACAGCTGCAGCATGGCCACGAGTCAGGCCGACTCACCGCCGACGCGCTCCTAGAACGATTTGATGCAGACGTGATCGTGTATGGCCACACGCACAAGCAATCGGTTACGCAGCGGGAGGGTCGGCTCGTCATCAACCCGGGTGCGGCAGGTCCGCGCCGCTTCCATCTGATGCCGAGCGTCGCGCTGCTGACGATACGCGATGGAGAAGCTCAGGTGGAGATCGTATCACTGCCCGCCTAGGGCGATCTCGAATCCGGGGTACTCCATGCGACGGGCACTGGCGCTCTTCGCTCTATCGGCGTGTGTGCTCTCCCGCCGGCTCGATGCACAGCAGGCGCTCGCGCAGACGGTAGCATTGCCGAGCGGAGTGAAGGTCGCGCGCACATGCGACGAGATCGTCTCCGAGGGAGTGCTCGTGTCGTCGCTCGACGCGCGCGTGCTCACCGCGCAGGATACGGAATACTTCGCGTCGCTCGCACAGACGATCGCGCGTCGCGTCGCCATTCGCGCCGGCACGCCTCCTCGCGAGGCGACGTACGGCGTGCTCGAACTGCGCGACGGCTCCTTCGCGCAGCGCTTCTCCGTAGTGCGCTCCGGCGAGCGCGAGCTCGACACCAGCATCGATGGCGCGCTCGCGATCTCGCCTGCGGATCTGGATCGCTCGCCCATACCCAACGCGCTCCCCGATTCGATTCGTCTGCTGGTGACGTTCGGCCAGCACCAGGATGGAACGCCGTTCGTCGCATCGCACACGCGCTGCGCGCCGGTCGAATTTCCGGACAATCCGCGTCACGAGGTTCCGCTGTGGGCGCGCGCGCATCCGCGCACGGTGACGGTACGCGGCGTAGTGACGGCCGCCGGTCGCGTCGACACCGCCACCGCGCTCGTGGACGATCCGAGCGACGAGCGCTACGCCGAGGCAGCGGTGAGGGCCGTCGCCGACATGCGCTTCGTGCCGGCGGAGTTCGACGGAGTGAAGGTTCCTTCGCCGATCGAGATCGTGGTGCCCTTCGGAGGGGAGCAGCGCGCCGAGGAGCCCGCGGCTCCGTAGGGGTCAGCCGTTGGCGCTCAGGCGCCGACGGGCGCGCGACGATCGGCGAGCGTCGGCAGCAGCTTCGGTGCGCGCACCGCGCTTCCGGTAACCGTCGTGAGCCCTGCATCCGTCGCGCGAACCGTGCGCGCGAGCTCCGCAGGGAAGCGGCGAAACCAGGATGAGAGCAGGAGCAGCTCATCGATCTCGTGGGTCGGAATCTGTGCGGTGTCGCGCTCGGTGGTGCCGTACACCGCTTCCGTGAGATTCGCGAGCCGACGGTGGTCGCGATCAGCCTGCGGCGGGATGTCCTCCGCGCGCACGCGCCCCCGACGGATGAGATAGACGCGATCCTCGCCGTCGTACCCGGGCACCGTGTAGATGAACGAGAGCGTTTCGACGGCGAAGCGGAAGCGTAGAAACTGCTGCTTGAGCGCCTCGAGCCGATGCAGCTTGTCGCGCATGGATGCCGCGCGCTCGAACTCCATCCGATCGCTCGCCGTCTCCATCTCGTGGCGCAGCGTCGCGATCGGGCCGTCGTCGTGACCATCGAGGAAGGAGCGTGCGAGTGCGACGCGCTTGAGATACTCGCTCTCGGTGCAGCCACCGACGCACGGGCCAAGGCACTTCTTCACCTCGTAGCGGATGCAACCGGGCGTTCGCGTCATGAGCTGAAAAAGCTCTCGCTGGTCGGCGAAGTGCATCTTCGTGTCGAGGGAGCAGTCGCGCATCGAAAGCACGTCGTGCAGCTCGCGCACCGCATCGTTCACCGCCTGCGCGCCCTGGAACGGACCGTAGTGCGGCGCGCTGTCGTCGCTCGCGCCGCGGACGACCATGAGCTTGGGCGCGGGACTCTTCACGACCTTGATGAACACGAAATTCCGGTCGTCGCGCTTCATCGCGACGTTGAAGCGCGGGCGCAGGCGCTTGATCTGCTGCAGCTCCAGCAGCAGCGCCGCGAACTCGCTCGGCGCATACTCCCAGTCGATGCGGACCGCGTCGCGGAGGATGCGCGCGCCCTTGTCGCCGGGATAGGAGCAGCGGAAGTAGCTCATGAGGCGCGTTCGGATCTTCTTCGACTTGCCGACGTACACGACCTCGCCGTCCGCCGAATGCATCCGGTAGATGCCCGGCCGATCCTTGCATCCGGCCTTGACGCTCGCGCGCATGATGGCGATTTGATCGTCGGGCGTCTTCGGGCGGCGGAGCGACTTTTTGCTCACCGCTGGCACCAGGCGCAGAAGACCGTGGTGCGGCCATCGATGGCACTCGTATCGATGAGCGTGGCGCCGCAGCTCGGGCAGGGAAGGCCACCACGGCCGTACACCGCCAGCTTCTCCGAGAAGCCCCCCCGGGCGCCCGCTGCGTCGCGGTAGTCGCGGAAGCTCGTGCCACGGGCCTCGATGGCCTCGCGGAGGACGCTTGTGATTCCGGCGTGGAGCGCGCTCACGCCCCCGCCATCGATCGAGCGCGATTGGCGCGACGGATCGATGCCGGCGCGCCAGAGTGCTTCGTTCGCGTAGATGTTGCCCACTCCGGCAATGCGACGCTGATCCATCAACAACTTCTTCACCGCCTGTCTGGAATCCCGAAGAATTCCCGATAGATGTCGCGCGGTGAACTCCGGGTCAAGCGGTTCGGGGCCTAAAGCGGCATCGAATTTCGCAAAACGTTGCGGAGTCATGAGCGAAAGGGTGCCGAGCCGACGGATGTCCCGGTAGGCCAGGATGCGACTGTCGTCCAAATCGAAAAAGACGGTTACGTAGTCGAGCGCTTCGGCCGGAAGGGTTCCATCGTCGATGAGGAGCGCGCCGGTGAAGCGTGGCTGGACGACGATCCGGTCGCCGCTGTCGAGAGCGATGACGACGGCCTTCGCGCGTCGGAAGCTGCGCTCGATGCGTGCGCCGAGGAGGCGTCGGGACAGTGACGCGGCAGTCGTGTCGCGGAGCACGTCGGCCTTCAGCACCCGCACGCCGACGATCATGACGCCCGACAGCGCGCGATCGAGATCGCGCGCGATCGTCTCAGTCTCTGGTAGCTCCGGCACTCCGCTCCAGCTCCCTCCACCCGATGTCGCGGCGGAGCTGCTTCCCCTCGAATTCGATCGCCCCGGCGACTCGTGCGCTCTCCCGCTGCGCCTCCGCCAGCGTTGGCGCGACCGCCGTGACGGCGAACACTCGGCCCCCCGTCGTGACCAGTCCGCCGCCCTCGTTGAACGCCGTTCCGGCGTGAAAGACGTGGATATTCGCCTCGCGAGGGGGCAGAGAAATCACTGCACCCTTCTGCGGCGATTCAGGGTAACCGCTTGCGACGACTACGGTGGTTACTGAGAAACCGGGCGACCACTGGAGCGGTTCGTCCGACAGCCCGCTTCCGTTCGCCACCGCCAGTAACGGCTCCAAAAGGCTGCCTTCCAGCAACGGAAGGATTGCCTCGGTCTCCGGATCGCCGAAGCGGCAGTTGAATTCCACCACCTTGGGCCCCTGCGCCGTCAGCATCAGCCCCGCATACAGCAGCCCGCTGAACGGTGCGCCCGCGGCGTTCAGCGCGGCCAGCGTCGGCACGAAGACGCGCTCCACCGCATCGTCCACCAATGCGCTGCTGGAGAGCGAGACGGGCGCGTAGGCGCCCATTCCGCCGGTGTTCGGACCCAGGTCGCCGTCGAGCAGCCGCTTATGGTCCTGCGCGGCCAGCATCGGGAGCACTGTCGTTCCATCAGTGATCGCGAAGAGCGACAGCTCCTCGCCCTCCATGAACTCCTCCACCAGCACCTCTCGCCCCGCAGCTCCGAACGTGTCGTCCCTCAGCATCGAGTCGATCGCCGCATCCGCTTCGGCGATCGTCGAACAGACGATCACCCCCTTTCCCGCCGCGAGCCCCGACGCCTTGATCACGACCGGTGCGCCGAACTCCCGCGCCGCGCGCTTCGCCGCTGGCGCATCGATGCAGCGAATGGCGCGCGCGGTCGGCACACCAGCCTCGCGCATCAGTGCCTTCGCGAATGCCTTCGACGACTCGATGCGCGCCGCGCCGCGCGATGGACCGAACACCGGGATTCCCACCGTGCGGAGTGCATCCGCGAGCCCTGCCGCCAGCGGCGCCTCTGGCCCGATCACCACGAGATTGGGCTTCTCGCTGATCGCGAGCGCGACGATTCCCGGAAGGTCGTCCGAGCTCACCGCGACGCAGCGGCCCAGCGTCGCGAGCCCCGGATTCCCCGGGGCGGCGACGATCTCGATCGATGGTTGATCCTGTGTCAGCTTCCAGGCGAGCGCGTGCTCGCGCCCGCCGCCCCCGACGATCAGAACCCTCATGCGCGCGTCATGCGGGCGGTACGCCTCCACTGGAGCCGCCATTCCCACCCGCCGAGCCGAACGCGGTGTTGAACGCATCGCGCGCGCGGTTCAGCACGTCGCCCACACTCGCCGCCGCCCGGCGTCCCTGCTCGCCATAATATCCCGCCGCATCCGCGACATCGTCGCCGAGCGGGCGGGTGTCGTCGCCGCGGCGCGGATAGTCGCCGGCGAGAATCCGTTCGTACGCGCCGATCTTCTGCCACCGCTGCAGCTCGGCCGCGCGCGCCGTATTGAACGGATGCGAACGGAAGAGAAGGCTGAGCACCTTGAGCACGCCATCGAGCGCGTGGCCGCCGATCTCGTACTCCTCGGCCTGCACGAGAAATTCCTCGAGGCTCGATTCGTCGTCGCCCGGTTTGCCGCCAGCGAACTTGAGATACATCCCCATCGTGACGGCCGGATCCTGCGACGCGAGCAAGCCTGCGCGATCCGCGCTCAGCTCCGCCTTGCGCGACCACTCGAGCAGCGCGAGCTGGATCGGCAACGCGATGAGGCCGAGCCCCGGTATCGCCGTGAAGCCGGCGCGCAGAAGAATCAGCGCGATCGTGGTGTATGTCGCGTGCCCACTCATTATGTGACCCAGCTCGTGGCCGATGAGCACGCGGCGCTCTTCGCGATCGAGCAGCCCGAGCGCACCGCTGTTCAGCACGATGAACGGACGCTCGAAGCCGACCGCCATCGCATTCACGAACGGCGTCTGCGAGACGAAGAGCTCCGGTCGATCGCCCCGATAATCGAGCGTCTCGAGCACCTCGCTGTAGAGCGCATCGAGCTTCGGACGCTGGCGCGGCCCGACACGAACGGAATCCGCGGTGAAGAACAGGCGCACTCCGCGCTCGCCGATCAGCCCCATCACCTTGCGAACGACCTCGTCGAACCCGGGGATCGCGCGCAGCGTTTGCAGCGCGGCCCTGTCGGCGGGATGCTCCCACGCGGTGGACGAGATCTCTGTGAGAATTTTTCGATCGGCCATGATTCAGGCTCCCGGTTTAGAGTCCCGCGAACGCCTGCTCGACATCCTGCAGCAGGTCGCTCGTGTCTTCAACTCCGCATGAGAGCCGAACCATTCCCTCGGTGATTCCCAGCGCTGCCCGGCGCTCCGGCTCGACCGACGCGTGCGTCATGCTCGCCGGATGGCTGATGAGGCTCTCGACTCCTCCTAACGACTCCGCGAGCGAAAAGATTCGGACTTTCTTGAGCACCTGATTGGCGAGCGCCTTGGTACCCACATCTACCGTGACCATCCCGCCCATCCCACGCATCTGCATGCACGCCAGCGAATGCTGCGGGTGGCTCTCGAGCCCCGGATAGCGCACGCGCTCGTCGCCCAGATGGCCGGCGAGATAGGCGGCGACGGCGCGGCCGTTCCTGTCGTGCGCGGGCATGCGCAGATGCAGCGTCTTCATTCCGCGCAGAACGAGCCACGAATCGAAAGGGCCCGCGACCGCGCCCGCCGCGTTGTGGATGAACTGCAGCTTCGCCGCGAGGTCGTCGTCGATTACCGTCGCGACACCGCAGATCACATCGCTGTGGCCATTGAGAAACTTGGTAGCGGAGTGGAAGACGATGTCTGCGCCGAGCGAGAACGGCTGCTGGAAGAACGGGGTCGCGAACGTGTTGTCGACGATGAGCAGCGCATTATGCGCATGCGCGACGTCTGCAGCCGCCTGGAGGTCGGTGATCTGCATGAGCGGATTCGTCGGCGTTTCGACGAGTATGGCCCTCGTATGCGGGGTGCACGCGTCTTCGATGCGCTGCACATCCGTCGTGTCGACGTAGGAAAACGTGAGGCCCATGTGTTGCAGGAGCTTGTCGAACAGCCTGAACGTCCCGCCGTATACGTTCGCACCGCAGACTATGTGATCTCCGGATTTGAAAAGCTTCATGATCGAGTCGAGGCAGCCCATGCCGCTCGCGAAGGCAAAGCCGTGCTGCGCACCTTCGAGCGCGGCGATCGTGCGCTCGAGCGCCTCGCGCGTCGGATTCTTTCCCCGGGCGTACTCGTATCCCTTGTTCTCGCCGAGCCCCTGCTGCACGTACGTCGACGTGAGATACACGGGAGGCATGATCGCTCCGGCGAGCGGATCCTCGCGCTCGCCCGCATGAATTGCGGTTGTACCGAACGCGGTCCTGCGATCGTCATCGAATACGCGTGTCATGCGCGCTCGCATTTCAGGTTGCCGCAGCGAATGAACAGTTCCCAATCGCCGCGTTCAGTTGGCTACGCCCAATCAAGATAGCGTGACGGTCTCTCCTCTGCAGGCAACGAAGAGCGCCAGCTACACCGCCGGCAACGTGCTCGAGAGCTCGCTATCGCGTCGCTGCCTGGTCGTCGACGACGAGCCGCGGCTGCGACAGGCACTCGTGCGACTGATGCAGGGCGACGGCTTCACCTGTCTCGAAGCCGGTTCCGGCGTAGAAGCGCTCGCGATCCTCGAGAAGGAGCCTGTCGCGCTCGTACTCTCCGACATGCGGATGCCGAAGATGGATGGGCAGGAGCTGCTGCGCAATTTGCGGCTCACCTACCCCGACATCGCGGTCGTCATGATCACCGCCGTCGCCGAAGTCGAGGTCGCCGTCGCCTGCCTGTCGCTCGGCGCCATGGACTACATCACGAAGCCGTTCGTATTCGAGGAAGTGCGCGCGCGCGTCGCGCAGTCGCTCGAAAAGCGGCGCCTGCTCGCCGACAACCGCGACTACCAGGAACGGCTCGAAGTCCGCGTGAAGGCGCAGGCAGAGCGTATCGAGACTCTCTTTCTGGCGAGCATGCAGTCGCTCGCCGATGCGCTCGAGCTCAAGGACCCATACACGCGCGGACACTCGGTTCGTGTGAGCCAGTACGGTGTCGCGATCGCACGCGCGATGAATCTGAGCGCGACGCTCACGGCGCAGATCGAGCTGGGCGGGCATCTGCACGACGTCGGAAAGATCGGCGTGCGCGAGGAAGTGCTGCGCAAGGCGGGTCCGCTCACGACGGAAGAGTACGAGCACATCATGACGCATCCCGTGCTCGGCTGGCAGATTCTCGCGCCGCTCCTCGGCGAGAATCTCGTGGCGCTCAACATCGTGCGCTCGCACCACGAGCGCTTCGATGGCAGGGGCGTGCCCGACAAGTTCGTCGGCGAGGAGATTCCGCTCGAGGCACGCATCATAGCCGTTGCCGATGCATTCGACGCGATGATGAGCAAGCGCCCCTACCGCAACGGGCTGACGTTCACCGAGGCGATGGCCGAGCTGCGCCGCGTGGCGGGAACGCAGTTCGACGAGACGGTGGTCGACGCGTTCTTCGAGGTGGCGCGGAACGAGGCGTTCATCCCGGACGACACGGGCGAAACCGAGGCAGTCAAGCTCCGTCCGCCCACGCGCTGAACAGCCGGGGCGACGAGCGTTCATAGCTCGAAGCGCAGCATCACTCCCTTGAGCCGCGCCGCGATGTCCGCGAGATGCTGGCTCGACTCCGTGACGTGCATCATCGACGCGGTCTGTTCCTGAACCACCGCGCTCACCTGCTCGCTCGTCGACGCGTTCTGCTCGGCCACCACCGCCACTGTCTCGATCTCGCGCGCGAGCGACTCGGCCTCCTCATGCTGCGAGACCGCGCTTTCGACGATGCGCTGCACGGCGGCGCGGCTTCCCTCGATCTCCTTCACGATCTGGATCAGCGCGCCGCTCGATGAGCGGATGACCGCCTCGCCCGCGACGACACTCGTGCTGACGTCATCGATGCGCGCGGACATCGCGGTGCTCGCGTGCTGGATCTCCGTGGCGAGCTGCCGTATCGTCTCGAGCGCCCGGCCGCTCTCCTTGGCGAGCTTGCGCACCTCGTCGGCGACGACGGCGAAGCCGCGCCCGTGCTCGCCTGCGCGCGCCGCCTCGATGGCGGCGTTGAGCGCGAGGAGATTCGTCTGTCGCGCGATGGCGCCGATCGTGTCGGTGATCTGCCCGATGCGGAGCGACTTCTCCCCGAGCTCGGCGACCGCGGGGAGCGTCTCGCTGGTGACGGCCGAGATACGCGCCATGCTCTTGAGTCCCTGCTCGGCGGCGTCGCCGGCGCGGCGAGCGGAGTCGGTGACCGCGTCGGCGGCGGTCTGGGCGCGCACCGCGTGCGCGGAGACCTCCTGCGCGCGCGTGGCCACGCGTCCGGAGATCGCCACGACGTTGTGGATCCCTTTCGTCTGCTGCGCGGCGGACGTCGCGATCGACTGTGCGGCGGCGGCCACTTCCTCCGTCGAGGCCGACATCTGCTCGGCGCCTGCCGCCAGCTCGTCGGCGGTGGCCGCGACTTCCGCGGCCCCCGTCTCGACGTCGCGAAGCAGCGTACGCAGTCCGGCGCTCATGGTGCGGAACGATGCCGCGAGCGCGCCGATCTCATCGCCGGACTCGAAGGTGAGCTCGCGCCGCATGTTGCCGCGCGCGACCATCTGCGCGTGTGCGGCGACCTCCTCGATGCCGAAGGTCATCTGTCGCGCCGCGATCAACGATGCGGCGAGCGCGCCGACCATCACGAGCACCGGGATCCAGGCGATCCGCATGAGGTCGCGCGAGAGATCGCCAAGGAAGGGGTCGGCGTCGAGGGTGACGACGGTGAAGGCGGCGGAGCTGTTGTCGGAGCGAAGGATCGGATACTCGGCCGTGAGCTCGTGGCCGACGGGACCTTGGTAGAGCGGCGTCTCTCCCGGTGTCGCGTGCATGAGACTGTCGGTGAGCGCTGGCGGGGGCGTCCATTCGCGGCTGTACTGCGGCTGGCCGGCGTTCCACGACGAGTGCGCGAGATAGCGGTAGCTCGTGCCCTCGCGGCGGACGATGGCGATTCCGTTGGTGAGCTGACGCGTGTCGCCGCCGTTGGCAGCCCACGTGCGCTTGAGAACCTCGCGGACGAAGACGAAGGCGCCGGTGTTCTGTCCCCGTGTCGCAATCACGTCGAGCGATTCCGGCGGGATAGCGACGCTCGCGCTCGCGGCGATCGCGGAGAGGCGGTGCGCATTGAGCTGCGTGAGCTTGCGGCGGCCGGCTACGTAGACCGGCGTGAGCACGAGCGCGAGCGTCAGAAGCACCGCGATCGCGGTGATCAGCGCCATCTTCCAGCGGAACGGAAAAGTCGAAAAGCGGGAGCGAAGACTCACGAATGCCGGGGCTGAGCGAGGTGTGCGGAACGGCGGAGAACGCGAGGCGCTCTCCTCCCGGTATTCACGCGTGAGAGCGCGTGGTGTAACGAGTTGCGCGGTTGCTGGTGCGGCGTCGCGGGCTAACTTTTTGGCAACGAACAGGGAGGAAATCGAGTGTACGAGAAAATGATGGTCAGCGTGTCGGGTGTGCGGGGGCGAGTGGGCGATGGGCTGACCACGGCGGTCATCTCGAAGTTTGCGGCGGGTTTCGGTGCGTGGGCACTGAAAGCCGGCGGGTCGCGCACCATCGTGGTCGGGCGCGACTCACGTGTGTCGGGGCCGATGTTTCATCGCGCGACGATTGCGGCGCTCCAGAGCGTCGGCTGCGACGTGCTCGACGTCGGGCTCGCGCCAACGCCGACGATTCAAATGGCCGTCGAGGATGCGCACGCGGCCGGCGGCCTCGCGATCACCGCCAGCCACAACCCAATCGAATGGAACGCGCTCAAGTTCATCGGCGCGAGCGGGCTCTTTCTCGATGCGGAGGAGGGCGCGGTGATGCGCGCGGTCGTCGAAAGCGAGATCACCTACGCCACATGGGACAAACTGGGGAGTGTGACCCAGGACACCAAGGCGATCGAGCGGCACCTTTTGCGTGTTCTATCGCTTCCATTCATACAGGTCGAGCGAATTCGTGAACGCGCGTTTCGCGTCGCGCTGGACTGCGCCAATGGGGCAGGCGGCGCCATCATTCCGGCACTTCTGGAACGTCTTGGATGCACGGTGACGGGTGTCAATCTGGAGACGGATGGACGCTTCACGAGGGCTCCGGAACCGGTCGCGGCAAACCTGGGGGAACTGGAACGACTCGTGCTCTCCGTTGGCGCCGATGTGGGTCTCGCGACAGACCCGGATGTGGACAGGCTGGCGCTCGTGTGCGATGCAGGAAAGGCGATCGGAGAGGACTGGACGCTCGCGCTCGCGGCACGGCTGGCGCTTCGGTATCGGTCCGGACCCGTGGTGGCAAATCTGTCGACGAGCAGGATCGTCGATGATGTGGCGACCGAGGCGGGAACGAGTGTGATTCGTGCGCCGGTTGGCGAAGTGAACGTTGCGCTGCGGATGCGAAGCGAAGGCGCGGCGATCGGCGGCGAGGGAAATGGAGGAGTGATTCTCTCCGAGCTGCACTTGGGGCGCGATGCGCCGGTTGGTGTGGCGATGCTGTTGCAGATGATGGTCGAGGATGGCGAGCCGCTGTCGAAGGTGCTCGCGCGCTATCCGCAGTACCGGATCGTGAAGGACAAGCTGGACCGGCCGAACGCGCCGCTGGACACGGTGTATAGCTCATTGCGTGCGAGCTTCGCGGATGCGGTGGTGGATACGCAGGATGGTCTGCGGCTGTCGTGGGATGATCGGTGGGTGCATGTGCGGCCGTCGGGAACCGAGCCGATCGTGCGGGTAATTGCAGAGGCACCAACGGACGAAGAGGCACGTGAGCTCGTCGCGCGATCGCGCGTACCGCTCGATGCTCTTCGCTGACTTTTATCGGGAATGCGGTATATGTGCGGAATTGTCGGATACGTCGGACCACGGCAGGCGACGCCAATGTTGCTCGAGGGGCTCAAGCGCCTCGAGTATCGCGGCTATGACTCGGCTGGCATCGCGATCATGAACGGGAAGGGGGTCGAGACTCGCAAGGCGGCAGGCAAGATTCTGGAGCTCGAGAATCTGGTCACGTCGACGCCGATCAATGGAACGCTCGGCATTGCGCACACTCGCTGGGCGACGCATGGCGCGCCGAATTTCATCAATGCGCATCCGCAGATGAGCTGTGACGAAAAGATCGCGGTCGTGCACAACGGCATCATCGAGAACGGCTCCGCTCTGCGGCAGGCGCTCGAGGATCTCGGCCATACCTTCCGCTCGGATACCGACACCGAAGTGCTCGCGCATCTCATCGAGGAGGTCTACGACGGCAATCTCGAGCAGGCGGTCATCGAGGCGCTGTCGAAGGTGGAGGGGACGTACGGCATCGCGGTCGTGTGCAGCGATGACCGCGACAAGATCGTCGCCGCGCGCAAGGGAAGTCCGCTCCTGGTCGGTCTCGGCGAAGGGGAGTACTTCGTCGCGAGCGACGTCTCGGCGATCCTCGCGCACACGCGACAGGTCATCTATCTCGATGATGGCGACCTCGCGGTGCTCGACCGCAACGGCTATCAGATCATCGACATGGACGCGCTGCCGCTCGAGCGCGGTGTGGCGACGATCGACTGGGATCTGGACATGATCGAGCGAGGCGGCTTCGCGCACTTCATGCTCAAGGAGATCTTCGAGCAGCCCGACACCGTGAAGAACACGATGCGTGGCCGCCTGCTCAACGAGACGGGAACGGCGAAGCTCGGCGGTCTGAACCTTTCGCCCGAAGAGCTGCTCAAGTTCGACAACATCCTGATCACCGCGTGCGGAACGAGCTGGCATTCGGCGCTCATCGGCGAGTTCCTGATCGAGGAGCTCGCGCGGGTGCCGGTGGAAGTCGAGTACGCGTCGGAGCTCCGCTACCGCAATCCGATCATCAGCGAGAAGACGCTCTGCATCGTGATCTCGCAGTCCGGGGAGACGGCGGACACGCTGGCCGCGATGCGCGAGGCACAACGTCGTGGTGCGTGCGCGCTCGGCATCGTGAACGTGGTCGGATCGACGATCGCGCGCGAGTCGGACGGTGGTATCTACATCCACGCGGGGCCGGAAATCGGCGTCGCGTCGACGAAGGCATTTTCGAGCCAGGTGACGGCGCTCGCGCTGTTCGCGCTCAAGCTCGCGCGTCTGCGCGGGCTTACGGAGCTCGAGGGGAAACGCATCGTCGACGCGATGCAGAAGCTCCCCGACCAGATCGCGGCAATTCTGGAGACTGCGCCGGCCATCGAAGAGATCGCAGAGCAGTTCAAGGATGCCACGAACTTTTTGTACCTGGGCCGAGGCTACAACTTCCCGGCGGCACTCGAGGGCGCGCTCAAGCTGAAGGAGATCAGCTACATCCACGCGGAGGGTTATCCCGCCGCCGAGATGAAGCATGGTCCGATCGCGCTGATCGACGAGAATATGCCGGTGGTGTTTATCGCGCCGCACGACTCGGTGTTCGACAAGATCGTCTCGAACATTCACGAGGTGAAGGCGCGCGGCGGACGCGTCATCGCGCTGACGAGCCGCTCGGAGCCGGCGCTCGCAGGCAAGCTGGACTACGAGATTCGGATTCCGGAGACGATCGACATGTTTACGCCGATCCTCGCGTCGGTGCCGCTGCAGCTGCTTGCGTACTATATCGCGGTGAAGCGCGGCGCGAACGTGGATCAGCCCAGGAATCTGGCGAAGTCGGTGACGGTGGAGTGAGCTGGGGAGTGACGGTTTGACGGGGAAGCGCGTCGGTTGAGCAGTTAGGGCCCCCTCGGCACGCGGAACCATGACTCCTGCTCGCTGGCAACTGCTCGCGTTCCAGATCGTCTCCCTGCTCGGCATCGTGATGCTCATCGCCTTCCTGGTGAGCGCGGGTCCGCTGACGGAGCACTGGCATCCGCGTGCGCTCATGCGCACGCTGACGATCTCCTGCACGCTCGGACTCGTTGGGTTGATCGCGAGCGCCTGGTATCTGCGTCGCTTTCCGACGCTGAGAAATACACAGAGCGTGATGATCTTCGTGTGCGGAGTGGCGCTGACGGCGGTGCAGATCATCGCGATCTGGACTGTGGTGCTTCCCACCGTCGGGTATTAGCAGCGGATCTCAGCGAGAAGCAGGGTTGGGGAACAACCCGCTGCATCGCGCGCTTCGAGTAGTATGAGAATCACTCCCGATCCCGTTCGCCCCGGGCAGGAAAGCGTTTGGTCGTTTCCGCGTCCGGCGATTGCGGAGGCCACCACGCATCATCTACGGATCGTGCATCGAGGCATTGTCATCGCGGACACGACACGCGGCGTGCGCACACTCGAAACGAGCCATCCGCCCACGTATTACTTCCCGCGAGGGGACATCACACGTGGCGTGCTCAGACCCGTAGAGGGTGCCACGCTCTGCGAGTGGAAGGGGCAGGCTGCGTATTACGATGTGCTCGTGAGTGACGAGACACTCGCCAGTGCCGCGTGGAGCTATCCCGTTCCAAGCGAGGAGTTCGCCCGCATCAAGGATCACGTCGCGTTTTACGCCACGCCGTTCGATGAGTGCACGGTGGACGGTGAGCGAGTGACACCGCAGGAAGGCGGGTTTTACGGCGGGTGGATAACATCCAAGGTGGCGGGGCCTTTCAAAGGCGGGCCGAACACGAGGGGATGGTAAGAACGGATTGACATCCGCCTTCGCACGGTGAGGCGGGGATGTTCTCGCTTCTTCTCTTCACGTTGTTGCTGACGGGCGCTATGAGGCGCTATGCGGCGCTACACGCGCCGAGGGTGTCGCTGCCAACGTAGATTTCCCCCATGCGAGTCCTCCTCCAGCGCGTCTCCCGCGCCGAAGTTCGCGTCGACGGGCGCGTCGTCGGAAAGATCGGCGTCGGCTACTGTTTGCTCGTCGGCTTCACGCAGACGGACACCGAGCCGCAACTCATCTGGATGGCCGACAAGATCGCCGGCCTTCGCATCCTCGCCGATCCCGCCGGCAAGATGAATCTCGCCCTCTCCGATGTGACCGGCGCCATTCTCGTGATCTCGCAATTCACACTCTATGGCGACGCCACCGCCGGCCGTCGTCCGAGCTTTCTCGCCGCCGCGCCAGGGCCGATCGCCGAGCCGCTCTATGACTCGTTCGTCGCGATGCTGCGCGATCGCGGCTGCACCGTCGAGACGGGAGAGTTCGGCGCGATGAGCGAGGTCGAGCTCGTGAACGATGGACCCACCACCATCTGGCTCGAACGATGATCTCGCCGCGCGTCATCCTCGCATCGTCGTCGCCGCGGCGCCGCGAGCTTCTCGATCTCGTCGGCATCGGGCACGAGGTGATCCCCGCCGACATCGACGAGACGTATCGGGATGGCGAAGAAGCGGCGCCGCACGCCCTGCGTCTCGCGCGCGAAAAGGGCGCGACCATTGCGGTGCTTCACCCCGAGGCCGTCGTCATCTCCGCCGACACGATCGTCGTCGTCGACGGACTCGTGCTCGGCAAGCCGCGCGACGAAGCCGACGCCGCGCGCATGCTCTCGATGCTCGGCGGGCAGACCCACGTGGTGCTCACGGCCGTCGCAGTGTCATACCGCGGGAAAATGCACGCGGACGTCGAATCCGTACGCGTCACCTTCCGCTCGCTCGACACGGAGCGCATTGGCGCGTACGTAGCGACGGGCGAGCCGATGGACAAGGCGGGCTCCTACGGCATCCAGGGCTTCGGCGCGACGCTGATCGAGCGTGTCGACGGCGACTACTTTGCCGTGATGGGACTTCCGCTCGCCCGCATGGTCGATCTGCTACAGGAGATCGGCGTGCGCTACGAATTCGGCGCGCTGCTCGCCCCACCGTCGGCGTAGCGCTCCTTCCACAGCGCGACCTTCTCGAGCACGTCCGCGACGCCGATGGTCTGCATGCGATCCATGCGCCGATCAGTCGCGAGGCGGTCACCGTTCCACATCTCGCCATACGCGTTGACGATCAGCTCCTGCGAAGCGCGGTACGGTCCGGTGCGGAGCGGGTTGCTGAAGCCGAGCAGCGAGATGACGGGCTTGCTCAACGCGACGGCCATGTGCAGCGGCCCGGTGTCGAGTGAGATCACGAGCGCGCTCGCGTCGAGAATCGAGGCCAGTCGCCGCAGCCCACTGTTGAGCGCCGAGATGGGTTTCTGCCGGGTGCGCTCCATGATGATCATCTCCGTCGCGACTTCGCGGGATGAGCGTCCACCCACGAGCACGGGCTGCAATCCGTAGCGCCCCGAGAGCGCATCGGCGAGCTCGCCCCATCGCTCGGCGTACCAGTCCTTGTGCGGGCGGCTCGTGCCGATCACCAGCGAAACGATCGGCCGATCGAGCTGCTTCACGAACTCTCGCTGCCATGCGCGCTCGCTGTCCCACGGACCCAGCTCCCACCGCACTGGCTGCGGCTCGATCCCGAGCGCGGATGCGAACTCGAGATATTCGTCCTGGATGTGCTGCGGCGCGTGCGGAGGGATTCGCCTGTTCGTAAAGAGCCAATTCGCGTCGCGCGCGCGAGCGCGATCGTAGCCGAGCTTCAAGGAAGCGGGCGTGATCGCCGTGAGTATCCCCGCCTTGAAGTAATCCTGAAGCGCGAGCACGACGTCGAAGTGCCGCCCGCGGAAGAGCTCCCGCACATCGGCAAAGGCGCGCCAGCCGCGCGAGCGATCGAAGCGCACGATCTCGTCCACCATTGGATGCCCATCAACGAGCGATGCGGGACCCTGCTGCAGGATCCACGTGATGTGCGACTGCGGGTCAGCGCGCTTGATCGCAATGACGACTGGCAGCACGTGCACGGCATCGCCGACGGCACTGAGCATCACGATGCAGTAGCGGCGACCAGCGCTTCGGGTGGGTGGCGGCACGAGCGGGAAGGTAGTGGCTGAGCGGCGCGGCGCGCGGTGCACCGAGCTCACCAGCAATGTATATTTCTGCGCGTCACCGGCAACGTGAATGGCTGAACGCATCCAACAAGTCCTCCTCATTCAATTGCGCCGGCTCGGCGACGTGGTTCTGACCACGGCGCTGCTCGATGATCTCCGGCGAGCGCTGCCGGATGCGTCGATCGACATGCTCGTCGGCGAGCACGCGGCTCCACTCGTGGCCGGGCATCCGCTCATCCGAACGAGGATCGTGCTCGAGGACCACGGCACGTTCGGAACAGCGCGGCTCGTGCGCGCCGCTCATTACGACGCAGTCTTGGACATTCAGGGGAGCATGCGCACCGCGATGATCACTCGCGCCTCTGGAGCGCCGCTCCGCGTCGGTTGGAAGATTCGCGCGGCCACGCTCGCGTACACCCATGCGCTCGCGCGCGCCGGCGCTGCCGAGTATGTAGTGCGGAGGCGCAGGCGGCTACTCGAGCTCGCGGGGATCGCGACAGGCGACACGCTTCCTCGGATCGAGCTCACGGATCGCGAGCGTACGCAGGGCGAAACAGACCTGCGCACGGCCGGAGCACCGGCGATCGGACATCGCGTCGCCTTTGCGCTCGTGACCAGCAGCCCCGCGCGCGACTGGCCGATCGAGAAGTTCGGCGCGCTCGGCAACGCCCTTCTCGAGCGCGGTGTCACGCCAATCGTGCTCGCGGCCGGAACTGCGGATGCGATCGTGAGCCGGCTGCGCACGCTCTGTCCCCGCGCCCTGATCATCCCCGCGCTCGACGCCGATCGCGACCGCGAAATGCGGCGCTTCCTCGGCGTTCTCGCGGCGTGCGATGTCCTTCTTTCCGGCGACACCGGCCCCGCGCACATGGCCGATGCTCTTGGCGTGCCGCGTGTGACGGTGTACGGTCCAACCACGCCCGACAACTATGCGCCGGGGCTCGCCACGACGATCGCCCTGCGCACTCCGGGGCCCGCGGTTCGCATTCGCGACGAAAACAGGCTACATCGCGCTGGACACGACTTCTTCTCGGGAGTGACGGTGAACATGGTGATGGAGGAGATCGTGCAGCTATTGGACGACGCGCCCGCTCGCGCACCGATTCGGAGCGCACATGCCCACTGAAAAGGCGTCGTCGTCGATCGGCGCGCTGATCGCCGAGCTCGCGCGCACGAACGTCGAGCTGTGGCACGAAGAGGACAAGGCGCGCGCAGGCGACGACCACCAGGTCGCGAATGCCAAGCGGAGCGTCGACAAGCTCAACCAGCAGCGCAACGATCTCATCGAGCGAATCGATGATCAGGTGATGCGCACCGTGCGCGAGAATCGCGATGGGGACGCAACCGGTGGCTGAGACGGTCGGCTGGCTCGCGGACAAGCTCAGCATCATGGAGCTCAAGCGCTATCACATGCGCGAGCAGATGGAGCGCACCGATGCGGCGCCAGCGTTTCGCGACCAGTGCCGCGAGAAGCTGCACGTGCTCACGCGGCAGCGCGACGATCTCGCCGCGGAGCTCGCGACGCTTCTCGCCGATATCGCATCGGGGCGCGTCGTCCCGCGCGTGTATCGGCAATTCAAGATGTACAACGATCCCGCCTATCGTACACCGCGTGCTGAGGAGAAGGCGTGACGGGAGCCCCGGCACCCCTCACGATTCTCTATCTGGACATCAACACGGAGTGGCGGGGCGGGCAACGGCAGCTTCTGTGGATGGGTGAGGGACTGCGCCGCCACGGAGGCCGTCCGATCTTCGCGCTGCGCACGGGGGTTCCTCTGGCGAAGCGTGCACGCGAGGCAGGTATAGAAATAGTCGCCATAGACCCGCTGATCGCCGAATGGGGGCCGTGGACCGTGCTCAGACTTCGGCGGGTGATCAGGCGGGAGCGCGTTTCGATCGTGCACGCGCAGTCCGGACACACGATGGCGCTCGCTGCCCTCGCAGCGCTCGGCACTGGCGCGAAGATCGTCTTCGCGCGCCGCGTGACGACGCCGCTCAGAGGCAATCGGCCGACGCGATGGAAGTACGCGCGCGCGGACCGGCTGATTTCCGTGAGTCGGGCGGGTGTCGCCGGGCTGCTGGCCGCTGGCGTGCGCCCGGAGCGCGTGCGCGTCGTGCCGAGCGG